>JBGSTX010000273.1:0-51246 GCA_041736305.1 Oligoflexus sp.
GCCATCACGCCAGACAGGCGCGTTTTACTGGTAAAGCAGCCACGCGTCGGCATGATGGAAATGACTCTCGAGCTGCCGGGCGGCAATATGGACCAGGGTGAAGACCCTGCAGCCGCTGCTGCTCGCGAACTGGAGGAAGAGACTGGTTACCGCGCAAAAAGTCTCGTAAACCTTGGTATTGTTAGTCCAAATCCTGCTATCATGAATAACCGGCTCCACATGTTTATCGGTCTTGATTGTGAAATTCCGGCTTCACGAGCGCATTTTCCAGACCAGATGGAAAGAATTGAAATTCGCTCAGTTTCACGATCTGAGCTTGAACGTCTGATCGAGACGGGTGCCTTTCAAAGTGCACTTAGCTGCCTTACAGCGCTTATGGCGCTTCGCCACCGAAGCTTTGCTTAGAATCGATTTTGCTGCTATCCACTTCGCTCAGACAGTTGTTCACCATTGGAGTCGTCGATGAAAACCATAACTCTCGTTCCCGGGGATGGAATAGGCCCGGAAATTTCTGCAAGCGTTCAAGAAGTCTTTGCGGCCATCAAGGCTCCAGTGCGCTGGGAGCTTGTGGAATGTGGACTGGCTGCGTTTGAGAAAACGGGTACCCTCTTACCTAAGGCATTTGTAGACAGCATCGGGCAGACTGGTGTCGCCTTAAAAGGCCCAACAACGACTCCTATTGCGGGTGGTCATCGATCGATCAACGTCCAGATGCGTCAGATGTTTAATCTCTACGCTAACGTCCGACCGATCAAGAATTTTCCCGGTCTGCCGTCAAATTATACTGGCATTGATATGATCATCGTGCGGGAGAACTCTGAGGACCTCTATAAAGGGATCGAATATCTGATTTCTGAGGGAGTTGCTCAAGGGATTAAGCTGATTACTGCTGAAGCATCCGAACGCATCGGGCGCCATGCGTTTGACCTGGCTCGCAAACTCAAACGCAAGCGGGTCCTGGTCGTACACAAAGCGAATATTATGAAGATCACCGATGGACTTTTCCTAGATTCTATTCGCAAAGTCTCTGCCAACTACCCCGAGATTGAGTTTGCCGACATGATCGTTGACAACTGCTGCATGCAGATGGTCACCAAACCCCAGCAATTCGACGTCATCGTAACAGAGAACCTCTATGGCGACATCCTCTCTGACCTGGGTGCCGGCCTAATCGGTGGTCTCGGTCTGGCTTCCGGCGCGAATATCGGTGATAAATGTGCAATTTTTGAGGCAGTCCATGGGTCAGCGCCTGACATCGCGGGCCAGGATAAAGCGAATCCTACGGCTTTGCTCCTCAGCGCCGCATCGATGCTTGACTACATAGGCGAATTACCTCTGGGCGATCGAGTGCGTCGCACCGTTGCTTATACTCTGGCTCAACCCGGCATGAGGACTGGCGACCTTGGAGGCCCCCTCGGCACTAAGGAATTTACCCGTGCCCTCATTAGAAACCTCGACTGATTATAGAGCGAGCTTCGGCTCGCTCGAGCCTTCTAAAATACCTCTCTTTTTTGCTAGTTCAGGAAATCTCGCCAAATCTCAACGAGACTAGCTTTAAGCTTCAAACGACCTTTAGGGTTAAGCGATCTAAACTTTTCTGAAAGACCTCCGATATTACATCAAGGAACCTCAAACTAAGTGCGACTGGCCTTTCTTGAGCAGGACGAGGAGCTCGATGCAAGCGAAGTATCATTCCATAGGACGTACCGACATTGGTCGCGTCAGGAGCAGCAATCAAGACTCCATGCTCGTTGATAACGAGCTAGGCCTCTTTATTGTAGCTGACGGCATGGGTGGGCACGCGGGCGGAGAAATCGCTAGCCGCATCTGCATCGAGCAGGTGCAAAAAGAAGTCGTCAGAAAAATTTTACCGCTCTTGGATGAGACTCCAAAAAAACACCCTGATCCGACTCTCCTTAATAATTTAGCCCATACCATTAATTTTGCTTCAGCGAAGATCTATGAGCATTCCCTAGAAGACCCGAGCCTGAGGGGTATGGGAACGACCGCGACTGTGGTAAAAATAATAGATAACTACGCCTACTGCGCACACGTAGGAGACAGCCGCTTATATCTAGTAAGAAGCGGTTTCCTCTATCAACTTACGTTTGACCATTCACTTGTTAACGAGCAAGTGCGTGCTGGTATTCTGACTCCCGAAGAAGCGGAGGTGCATCACCTAAAAAACGTGATCACCAGGAGCGTCGGCTATCAAGAAGAAGAAGATGTCGACACTCTCTGCGTTCGGCTTGAAAAAGGCGATTATCTCTTGCTCTGTAGCGATGGTCTACATGGCAAGATTAATGACTCAGATATTTCGCAGGTTTGCACAAAGTCCGGCCCTGGTGCCCTCCAAGTCCTGGTCGATCTAGCTAATGAACGCGGTGGCGAAGACAACATCACACTGATTATCGTTGAAGTACAAGGGACTTCCAGTTCGAGTCAGCCTTGATTCAAGCCCCGCTTCTCCCCTTTTGAGGAATTTTCGTGCGAAAAATAACGATCGTTTTCATCCCCGAGAACGCCAAGCAGACCAAGCAAATCAAGCTCCCTCGTTGGATGCTAAGGTCGAGCTACTTCGTTAGCTTTTTCGCCACTGCCTTCTTCAGTTACATTGTTTACGACTACCTACAACTACGTAGTCTCAGGGAAGCTTACCAGAAGATCGCCTCAGAAAACCAAGGTCTTCGAGGTGAAGCCCAGTTGCTTTTAAGTAATCTCGAAGAAGTTCGCCAGTCTTTGAAACGCGTTCAGGATTACAGTGAAAAGCTCGGAGAGCTGACTCAGCTCAAAGTCAAACGCTTCTCCTCGAGAACCGGAATAGGCCCACTTACACCTCAGGAGTACAGTCGCATGGGGAGTAACGATCAAGAAAGATCCCAGCTTGATGAGCAGCACCTACCGCTTGGGATCGATCTGGATCGCTTAATGTTTCGGACTGCCTTTGAGAAATTAAAGAATACCGGCAACAATGCTAATCAGAACGCACTTCGCCTACAGCGACTACTGTCCACTCTCAGTCAGCAAAGATCGCTCCTCGCCTCGGTACCCTCTGTCGCTCCTGTCGATGGTTGGATCACCTCTGGGTTTGGGGCAAGGGTGTCGCCTTTTTCTGGCGATAAAGATATTCACATGGGCGTCGATATAGCAGCTCCAATCGGGACGCCGATTTATGCACCCGCCGATGGAGTGGTGATTTTCTCAGGTCCTAAGGATGGATTCGGGAATTTTGTAATGATCGCGCATGGTTATGGTGTCGTTTCGCGCTACGGCCACAATGCTGAAAATTTGGTAGAGCCAGGGCAAAAAGTGGCGCGTGGCGATCAAATCGCTACCGTTGGGATGTCGGGTCGTACGACTGGTCCACATCTTCATTACGAAGTGATCCTCAATGGCAGTGCAACTGACCCACGCAAGTTTATTCTCAACATCCACTGAGTACAGGTTTTCACTCCTTCATTCGCTGCAAATATGCATCAGGCAAGCCTTCAGAGCATTTCTCCCCAATTTTGGGCCGTGGAAAAGCATTCCCCCATCCGAAATTTGTCGATATACTTAGCCACTTGTCTGGCATATTTGCGCAGTGACTATCTGCGCCCTTGCTGTCATCGATGGACAAGTCAACTCAACAAGTAGTCGCGGAACACAGCCATGCTGAATTTAGCTCGTAAGATCTTCGGAACCAAAAACGATCGGGAAGTTCGTCGCTATCGCTTGATTGTTGACAAGATCAACTCACTCGAGCCAAGCATCAAAGCTCTGAGCGATGAAGCATTGAAAGCCAAAACCGGCGAATTCAAAGAGCGATTGGCACGGGGGGAAGATCTCAATAGTCTAGCGCCTGAGGCTTTCGCTGTAGTGAGAGAAGCTGCTTTACGCGTGCTCTCGATGAGACACTTCGATGTACAGCTGATCGGCGGCTTCGCCCTGCATGAAGGTCGGATCTCAGAAATGAAGACCGGCGAAGGAAAGACGCTGACCGCGACGGCTCCGGTCTATCTCAATGCTTTGGTAGGCAAAGGCGTCCACGTTGTAACTGTCAACGACTACCTCGCCTCCCGTGACTCAGAGCAAATGGGTCGCCTCTATTCCTTCTTAGGCCTCAGTACTGGCCTCATCGTTCATGGCCTCAATGATACGCAGCGCCGGACTGCGTATGCTGCCGACATAACTTACGGTACTAACAACGAGTTTGGCTTCGATTTTCTTCGCGACAACATGAAGACCGAGTTCAATCGCTTCGTACAGAGAGAGCATTACTTCTGTATCGTCGATGAAGTCGATTCAATTCTTATCGACGAAGCCCGCACTCCCTTGATTATCTCAGGACCCGCGGAGACTCGAAGTGAGTTATACGTAAAGGTCAATGCCGCTATACCTGGCATGCAGAAAGACAGCGATTACATTGTCGACGAGAAAGCTAGAACTGTCACCCTCACCGAAGATGGTATTAGCAAGCTTGAAAAGCGACTACACGTCGATAACCTCTACGATCCCCATAATATTGAATATCTCCACCATGTGCAGCAGGCGATGAAAGCCCATATCCTTTTCAAAAAGGATGTAGATTATGTGGTACGGGAAAATAAAGTCGTTATCGTCGACGAATTCACAGGTCGCCTGATGCCCGGCAGGCGTTATAGCGACGGTTTGCACGGTGCTTTGGAAGCCAAGGAGCACTTGCCCGTCGAAAACGAGACGCAGGTTCTGGCTACTATCACCTTTCAGAACTACTTCCGCCTTTACGGGAAGTTAGCCGGCATGACGGGAACTGCAGATACCGAAGCCGTTGAATTCAAGAAAATCTACAATCTCGATGTAACGGTCATCCCAACCAACCGTACCTTGATCCGGAACGATGAGCAGGATGAGGTTTATCGAACCGGCCGAGAGAAATTTGAGATCATAGCTGACGAAATTGCTCGAGCTCAGAAGCTGGGTCAGCCTATCCTTGTAGGAACTGTTTCCGTTGAGAAGTCAGAGCTTTTAGCCAGTCTTCTCCGCAAGCGGGGGATCCCACACGAGGTCCTCAATGCAAAGAATCACGGTCGAGAAGCGAGTATTATCGCTAAAGCCGGTCAACTCGGTAACGTGACAATTTCCACGAATATGGCGGGTCGCGGCACAGATATCGTTCTTGGCGAAGGTGTGCGTGAGCTCGGTGGACTCTATGTTATCGGCACAGAACGGCATGAATCACGCCGCATTGACAATCAGCTGCGCGGCCGTTCAGGACGTCAAGGCGACCCGGGAAGAACTAAGTTTTACCTTTCGTTAGAAGACGACCTGATGCGCATTTTCGCCAGTGATCGTCTTTCAGCCATTATGCAGCGCCTTGGAATGAAAGAAGGCGAAGCCATCATCTCACCTATGGTCACTCGAGCGATCGAAAAAGCTCAGCGCCGGGTTGAAGAACAAAACTTCTCCTCTCGTAAACACGTACTTGAATACGATGACGTCATGAACCAGCAACGTCAGGTAGTGTACGCGAGAAGAAAGAAAATTCTTGAGGGCTCTTTCGATACCAGCTTTATGGGCGACGCTCTTAAGAGTCTGGCCGAAGGCATTTTGAGCAAACATGCTCCCGAGACTTCAGGACTGAGCAGCTGGGATTTTGAGGCTGCTCGCAAAGAACTCAGCGCCGAGTTCTATACTGATATTAGCCTTAACGAGGCTGCTTCCTCTCCTCAGAGCGAGGCAAAACCACAAGCCGAACTATCTTTGGCTGCTTCGATTGATATCGTCCACGAACAGCTCATCAAAATCTATGATGCTAAGCGTCAAAAAGTTGGCGATGAGTTCATGAAGAAAATCGAAGCCTACGTATATTTGCAAATCATTGATCAGAGTTGGAAAGAGCATCTACGGACGATGGAAACTCTGCAGGATAGCGTCCGCCTAAGAGGTTACGGGCAGCGTGATCCACTCCAAGAATACAAGCGCGAAGCGTTTAAGCTCTTCGAAAGCCTCATGATCCGTATTGAAGATGAGACTGTGCTGGCACTTATAAGGATGCCGCCTCCTGAAGAACAGTTCGACGAGAGTCCACAAGTCAGTGAGCCTGATTCATCACAACTTCGCTTCACCCACCCCGAAGCGCCGGCAGCTAGCTCGCTTATAGCCGGCGAAGAGGATCCGGACAGCGATGATGATAATATGGTGTATCATGGTAGCCGAGAAGCTGGGGACGAGGCCAGAGGAGCTGACACGATTCGCCGTCAAGGCGACAAGGTTGGCCGCAACGATCCCTGTCCTTGTGGGTCCGGTCAAAAATACAAGAAATGTCATGGTCGTCTGAGCGCTGAAGGTTAAGGTATAATTCCTCGTGGCTTATCTTCGCGAAGGAATCATGTGTGCAACGAGTTTTTGATTTCGTACCGGCCGAGTCTGAAATAGTTGTTTCGCGCATTCTCCTCCAGGTTCATCAGGCCATTGATGAATCTTTTCCTCATGCGCGCCCTGCCTCTCAGCGCTTTGCCAAAACGGCATTCACCGGATCTGACGAACCTACTCTGACGCAACAAATCCCCATTGATGCGCTTAAGGATGCTCAACTTCTCGAGTCCGGACTCGATAGTTTAGATGTCTCAGGTCGTGGTGGGCGCACCAGGCCATGGGAAGCAGGTCTGGAAGAGTCGAATGAACTCAAAACATTGACTTCTAGTGAACATAGTCGTTGGTCTCGTAAAGATAATATTCCGCTGAAACAAACCCTTATTGGTGTCTTGACGCTCATATTGGTTGCTTTGGTGGCTTATTTAATTCTGACCTTCTAAAGCTTAGACATAAGCTACTTGCGATTCCAGCACCGCTCCGCTAGATAGTCCTCTCTAAGAGAAGTTCAACTTTTTTTAAGATGGGACATTCTACATGCTACGACATGATGGTCGATCTCCTGACCAGATGCGACCACTCCGCATCAGTCCTCACTACACTAAAAACGCCCACGGTTCGGTTCTTATTGAATACGGTGAGACCAGAGTTATCTGTACGGTCTGTGTTGAAGAAGGGGTTCCTTCTTTTCTCCGAAACTCGAGTCCAGCTCAAGGTTGGTTGACGGCTGAGTACGGGATGCTGCCAGGCTCTACAGGAACGCGAACCCGACGTGAGCGTCCCGCTCCATCTGGCCGCTCGCAGGAGATTCAACGCCTGATAGGTCGCTCTCTCCGCGGTGTGATCGATCTCACCAAAGCCACGGACTTAACTTTCAACATCGATTGTGATGTCCTCCAGGCTGATGGCGGTACACGAACAGCCTCTATTACCGGGGCTTATGTTGCGCTCAAGATCGCCGTTGATAAGCTCTTAAGGTCTGGTCGACTTCATGACAATCCTTTAACCGACGCGGTGGCTGCTGTTTCTGTTGGTCTTCGTGACAGCGAAGTACTAGTCGATTTGGATTACCAAGAAGACAGCACAGCTGATCTTGATATGAATGTGGTAATGACGCAAAGCGGGCGTTTCTTAGAAATTCAGGGAACAGCAGAGAGAGCCTCTTTTAGCCGCCATGATATCAATGCAATTCTTGATGCTGCCGAAGCCTCATTAAAGCCCTGCTTTGAACTTCTTCACGAAGCTGCCGACGGACACGTCGTAGAGATTTAAGGTTCTTTCTTCAAAGATCTTATCTGCTTAGCCTCGGTGGTTTGAACCCAGGCTAGCGGAACCACCGCCATGCCTTGGGACGTAGGGGCAATGTCGGCAGCCATTGCCGCAGCATTGCCCTCGCTTCCTCAGATAATGAGCGGTCATAACCAAATATCCACTTTGTACATCGATATAGTAGTCAAGCCCATCAATGAGAACGTCCCCTTTCAGGACGCTTTCTTCAGAGCTTTCTCGCTGCTGCTTATCTTGGCTCGGCCCGATCATTTACCTTTAAATCCTGCTCGCAAACCTGGCCCGCCGAGGATGTCCGTAGGTTGCATTTGAATAGCTTGGCCCGTATCTTCGGGGTAATCGCCACTAAAGCAGCCATAACAATAATTATTGCAATTATCGCGGCCAAGCGCTTCTTTCAAGCCCTCGCGGCTCAGAAAAGCTACGGTGTCGGCGCCGATAAAATCTCGAATCTCTTCGATAGTCTGCTGAGCGGCCAGCAGCTGGCTACGTTCGGGGGTATCGACACCAAAGTAGCAAGAGTGCGTGATAGGTGGCGAACCTAGGCGCATATGAATTTCTTTAGCGCCCGCTTTCCGCAGCATGCGTAGGATTTTCACCGAGGTGGTGCCGCGGACCAGACTATCGTCGACTACGACGACCCGCTTACCTCGCAAGGTGGAACCGACAGGATTCAACTTCAATTTAACACCAAAGTCGCGAATCGACTGAGATGGCTCAATAAAAGTCCGACCAATGTAATGATTTCTTACCAGTCCCAGCTCAAGAGGTAACTTGACTTCGCTCGCATATCCTAGAGCCATCGGTACCCCAGAATCTGGAACAGCGATCACAACGTCTGCATCTACGTGCGATTCTCGGGCAAGGTAGGCGCCCATACGTTTACGCAAGCTGTAGATTTCTTCACCAAAAATCTGACTGTCAGGACGTGCAAAGTAGATAGGTTCGAATGAGCAAAAGGCTTTGCGGACTTTTTCCACCGGAAAATAGGATCGGATAAATCCATCCTGATAGATCTCGACTATTTCTCCCGGAGCTACTTCCCTCTCGAAAGTCGCATCGATCAGATCGAGAGCACAGGTTTCACTGGCAACCACCACTGCATCACCACGACGTCCTAAAACTAAGGGTCTAAAACCGAAGGGATCGCGCAGCGCAAACAAGCGATCTTTGGTCAGCAGAACCAGAGAATAAGCTCCCTTCACCTGTCCCATCACTTCGACCACGCGGTCAAGCAAGGCTTCCTTGCGACTTTTCGCGATGAGATGCATGAAGATTTCAGTATCGGAAGTCGACTGAAAAATACTGCCTTGAGCTTCTAGCTCACGACGAATCACATCGGCATTTGTCAGGTTGCCATTATGTGCAATCGCCATCGCACCTAAGGGAGTCTTAAATGAGAAAGGCTGAATATTTTGAACCATTTGGCTGGCGCCCGTTGTCGAATATCGATTGTGACCGATACCCGAACTGCCCTTGATATGCGAAAGAATATCCGCAGTAAAGGCGTCACCGACGAGACCAAAGGCCTTATGCCCATGCAACTCGCCATCTCCTCCTATCGTCACTATTCCCGAGGCTTCTTGTCCCCGATGCTGCAAGGCGAATAAACCAAGATATATAAGCTTCGCCGCTTCCGGATCGCCCATTACACCGACGACACCGCATTCTTCACGAAAGCCTGCCATAGAAAATCCCTTCTTAAATACTGAGAGACGCGGCCGCGCTCTGCTGAAGCCGCAGGTGCGATAGCTCATGCCCATCGACCTGCAAGGCCGGTCCTGTATGCACAGAGCCGATTGGAACGAGTTCCAAAAGATCGGAAGCCACAAGTTCCTTCGACAGGTCTGTTCCAGGCTTCGCCTGGAGGATATATGTCGCGCTACACTCACCAAAGTAGGCCAGGCTCGCTTCTTCCAAGCTTAGGCCTTCAGCTAAGTGTGCACTCAAACCGAAATTTTCGAGATGGAGAACCATTTTTACCAAAGCAGTGAGGATACCACCAGCACCGACGTCGCGAGCTGCTAGAAGGTCACCTCTTTCGGCCTGTCGCTGGAGATAGGCAGCCGCTTCGCGTTCGCTTTGCCAATGAATAGCAGGAATGCCTTCAGTGCCGGCTTCCCCGAGCAGCACCTTCGATACTAAGGAAGCGCCTAAGCTATGAGTCTGCTTGCGTGGCCGCAAGAGATATAGGGGTCCAGGTTTCGTAGCAACAGCTGGCAGAGCATGGCGAACATCTTTGTGCTTGCCGACCATACCAATCATAGGAGTCGGTGCAATGCTCACCTGATCTGTTTGATTATAAAGACTTACATTGCCGCTAACCACAGGAGTGTTGAGTTCGCGGCAAGCTTCCCCTATTCCATCGATGCTTGCCACGAATTGTCCCATCACAATTGGGTCTTCGGGATTTCCAAAATTCAGGCAATCAGTTACGGCGAGAGCTTCAGCCCCAGTAGCTGCAATGCTGCGATAGCAGTGCAAGACAGCATGGGCAGCACCGAGGGCAGGATTTTGGGCACAATAGCGCTCGTTGCAAGCTGTTGCGACGGCGAGACCCAGATAGGCTGCCTCGTTTGGCTCAGCCCATTCAGAGCGTAACCAAAGAAGGCCTGCACCCTGCTGTTCAGGGCCTAACACTGTTTTACTGCCGATGTGATGATCGTACTGCCGATAGATCCGCTGTTTATCCCCGTCTTCAAAGAGGACTGCAGCCAAGACTTCAATAGGAGGCATAGACTTTAGTAGATCGCGCAAGCGCCTATCTTCCTGCGGTGCAGGCTTAGGGAGTACATACGGACGTTCGTAGCGAGGGGCACTTTCAGCAAGTGGAGCAACGGGTACATCTACCTCTAAAATATTGTCTTTCACGATCTGCATGCGGCCACTGTCTGTGACCAACCCAATAATGGCGAAAGGCAGCTCCCAACGCTTCAAACATGCCTGCAAGTCTGACCATTTGCTCGGCTCGACACACATGAGCATTCTCTCCTGGGACTCGGAAAGAAGCAGCTCGTAAGCACTCATATGAGCGGCTCGCGAAGGAACGTAATCGAGATTTAGATAGAGACCATTTCCTGCGCGGTCGGCCATCTCAAAAGATGAAGAGGTTAGGCCCGCTGCCCCCATATCCTGCAATCCGACGACCAACTCACGCTCCAAAACTTCAAGAGTCGCTTCCAGCAAGAGTTTCTCAGCAAATGGATCGCCGACCTGAACAGTTGAACGTTCCCCGCTGGCTTGAGTCGAAAAACTATCCGACGCCATAGAAGCTCCATGTATTCCATCGCGTCCTGTCGCGGAACCTACATAGACCACTAGGTTGTGAAGTCCTGATGCGTAACCTTTGAATATGCGGTCTTCATGGATGAGGCCCACCGTCATGGCATTCACGAGGATATTGCCATCATAGGTCTTATCGAAGGAGACAGACCCCGCAACAGTTGGAATTCCTACACAATTCCCATAGTCTCCGACGCCTTTTACTACGTTAGCGAAGAGATAATGAGTCCTAGGGTGTTTCCTCTGGCCAAATCGAAGAGAGTTTAAATTCGCCACAGGTCGAGCACCCATGCAAAAGACATCGCGCAGAATTCCACCTACACCGGTGGCTGCTCCCTGATAGGGCTCGATGTAGCTTGGGTGGTTATGGCTTTCCATTTTGAAGGCAGCACATAATTTACCTGAGAGTCTCACGACACCCGCATTTTCTCCTGGGCCGACGACGACCTGGGGACCTGTAGTAGGCAGCTTTCGCAGGTGAATCTTCGAAGACTTATACGAGCAGTGCTCGCTCCACATCGCCGAAAAAACGCCCAGCTCAGCTAAGGTAGGGGCTCGTTCAACTATAGATCGAAGAGTTTTGTACTCGTCTTTGTTAATCTTATGTTTTTTCAGCAAAGGCTGAAAGCTATCGGCTTCTTCTGCCAGAAAGCCTGCTCGTTTAAGCGTCTTGAGTTTCTCGTATTGCTGCAGCAGTTCTTTCTGCATCTTCACACTCTCCCAAGCATATAAAAACTAAAAAGGCCCTTGAGGGGCCTCGTGTGTTGTTAGATTCACAGTACAGTCGCAAGGAAGGCTCCGAGTATCGCCCGGCCGTCCTCGCTGCCGAGGAGCGGGTCGGACGCTCGCTCGGGATGCGGCATCATGCCGAGGATGCGCCCGTTTTCGCTCAGGACACCGGCGATCTGGGATTGCGATCCATTTGGATTAGCCGATTCGTTGGGGAGACCAGAATCATCTGCATACTGAAAAAGGATCTGCCCGCGGTCTTCCATCTTCTTCAGGGTATCTTGATCGATGTGATAGCGTCCCTCACCATGAGCAATCGGCACCCGATAAACCCGGCCCTGCAAGCGGCTGTGGTAGCCGCTGTTACCAGGAGCGACCGCAAGGTCGACGTTCTTGCAGACAAAATTTTGCTGCGCGTTCCGTAAGAGGATTCCCGGTAAAAGATGCGATTCGGTGAGTATTTGAAAGCCGTTACAGATACCGAGTATCGAACCACCTTTGCCGGCAAAGGCTTTGATAGCTGGCATGATCTTGCTGCAGCTTGCTAGGGCTCCGCCTCGCAAATAATCGCCGTAGCTAAATCCCCCAGGAAGGATGAGGCCATCGATGGGAGGAAGAGCTTCTTCTTGATGCCAGAGCAAAAGTAACTCAATGCCGAAGAGTCTCTTGAAGGCGTCTATGCAGTCGGCATCACAATTAGACCCTGGGAACTGGACTAGTCCAATGCGAGGGCTTCCGACAGAGCTGATGCGATCCATAACTCACAGCCTTCTAAACGTGAAGGTTTCCGCAACCGGGTTCGCGAGATGAGCACTTGCAACAGTCTTCACGAGCGCACTGGCCAGGGCCTCGTCCTCACCGGCGATATCGAGCACGAATCGCTTCGAAACTTTGACAGCAGATAGAGGCTCATGGCCCAATCGCTGCAAGGTCTGCTGGATCGCCCGGCCTTGTGTATCTAGAACTTCTTCTTTGAGTTCAACGACGACTTCGAATTTCATTCCTTGGCTTCCGCTTCTTGATAACTCAAACTAGCCCCGAGATAATCTCTGTACATTTGAGCAATGAATTGGACGCTGATCTGCTTGGGGCACGCAGCTTCACACTCGAACTGATTTGTACAGCTGCCGAAGCCCTCTGCATCCATCTGCTTAACCATGTTTAAAACACGGCGTTTTCGTTCTGGTTGACCTTGGGGTAAATGAGCCAAATGTGAAACTTTCGCGGCGACAAATAACATTGCTGAAGCGTTCTTGCAAGAGGCAACGCAGGCTCCACAAGATATGCATTCTGCCGCATCCATAGCGTAGTCGGCCTGCACTTTTGAGATAGGTACCGCGTTAGCATCCTGAACACCGCCGGTGTTAACGGATACAAACCCTCCTGCTGCCACAATACGATCGAAAGGTCCTCGATCGACTACCAAGTCTTTGATCACAGGAAAAGCCTTGGCACGCCAAGGTTCTACGTAAACGTTGTCGCCACTCTTGAAATGACGCATATGCAGCTGGCAGGTTGTAGTGCCTTTTTGGCCGCCATGGGTTTTACCGTTGATCACCATGGAGCACGAACCACAGATGCCTTCTCGGCAGTCGTGGTCGAAAGAAATCGGGTCTTCGTTACCTTTAATGAGGTCTTCGTTGACCTGATCCAGCATTTCTAGAAACGAACAATCGGGCGAAATGTTCTTCGCCTGATACTGCACCATCTTACCCTTGTCGCTGGCATTCTTTTGCCGCCAAACATGGAGAGTTAAATCCATTATTTGTAGCTCCTCGTCGCTAGCTTGATGTTTTCATATTCCAAGGGCTCAACGTGCCTTTTAGGGGCCTGTCCCTGTCCTGTATATTCCCAAACAGCTGCATGAAGAAAGCGTTCGTCATCCCGCAGCGCTTCACCCTCTTCAGTTTGGTATTCCTCCCTGAAATGGCCGCCACAGGATTCTTCTCGGCTCAAGGCATCGCGGCACATGAGGTGCGCGTGCTCGATGAAGTCTGCGACTCGACCTGCGTTCTCGAGAGCCGAGTTGAGGTTATCATGGGTTCCGGTTACTTTAAGATTGCTCCAGAATTCCTGTCTAATCGCATCAATCT
Source organism: Oligoflexus sp. (assembly GCA_041736305.1). GTDB lineage: Bacteria > Bdellovibrionota_B > Oligoflexia > Oligoflexales > Oligoflexaceae > Oligoflexus. Next base: position 13,725 of record JBGSTX010000273.1, read on the forward strand.
CGACCAATGCTTCTTCGAGACCTTTTTTAGTACGGGCCATGCCGCACTTTTCCCACATGACCTTACCCAACTGCTTATGGAAAGAATCCGGCGTTCGTTTGCCATTGATAGACAGGAGTTTCTTGATAAGCGCCGAGACTTCAGTTTCAACCTGCTTCACTTCAGCCTGCTCAGCACTCACGTTTTCGAACTTAGTTTTGGCAAAGTAATCGCCGATAGTGGCAGGAAGAACAAAGTAACCGTCTGCCAATCCTTGCATAAGTGCACTTGCACCGAGACGGTTGGCGCCATGGTCAGAGAAGTTCGCCTCTCCCAGCACGTAAAGCCCTGGTATGTTGCTCATGAGGTTGTAATCAACCCAGAGCCCGCCCATTGTATAGTGAACGGCTGGATAAATGCGCATAGGAACCTTATAAGGGTCCTCCGCGGTAATCTTCTCATACATCTGAAAGAGATTACCATATCTAGCAGCAATCGTTGGCTGTCCAAAAGTTTTTATAGCATCACGAAAATCGAGGTAAACACCTTTGCCGCTGGGCCCAACGCCCCGACCGGCATCACAGACTTCTTTCGCAGCTCGGGAGGAAATATCACGGGGCGATAGATTGCCGAAGCTCGGATACTTTCTCTCGAGGAAGTAGTCGCGCTCCGATTCTGGGATTTCGTTGGGTGCACGCGTTTCCCCGGGCTTTTGGGAAACCCATACGCGCCCATCGTTGCGTAAAGATTCAGACATGAGCGTAAGCTTAGATTGGTAATCGCCAGACACAGGAATACAAGTGGGGTGAATTTGGGTGAAACATGGATTCGCAAAACCAGCGCCGCGTTTCCAAGCTCGATGAGTCGCGGTTACGTTACAACCTTTTGCGTTAGTTGAAAGATAGAAAACGTTTCCATATCCACCGGTCGCCAGGACAACTGCCTCGGCGAGGTGGGTCGTGATCTGTCCTGTAACCAAGTCACGGACGACGATGCCCCGCGCCTGACCCTTGACCAAGACAAGATCCAGCATTTCAGTCCTTGGATACATTTTAACGTGTCCGAGTCCGATCTGCCGCTCGAGAGCTTGGTAGGCTCCGATCAGGAGCTGCTGACCCGTCTGCCCCCTTGCATAAAACGTACGAGACACCTGGGCTCCCCCAAAGGAGCGATTATCCAGGAGGCCGCCGTATTCACGGGCAAACGGTACACCCTGCGCTACGCACTGATCAATAATTTGTACACTGACTTGAGCCAAGCGATAGACGTTGGCTTCGCGTGAGCGAAAGTCACCGCCTTTGATCGTGTCATAGAAAAGCCGATACACGCTGTCGCCGTCGTTCTTGTAGTTCTTCGCAGCGTTGATACCACCTTGGGCAGCTATACTGTGAGCCCGGCGGGGACTATCCTGAAAGCAAAAACATGAAACGTGATAGCCCTGTTCACCAAGGGTGGCTGCGGCGGATGCGCCGGCAAGACCCGATCCCACGACTATGACCCGGAATTTCCGGCGGTTTGCGGGGTTCACAAGCTTCATATCAAAGCGGTGCTTATCCCACTTGTCGGCGAGAGGACCGCTCGGAATTTTGGCATCTAATTGCATAGGGAACTCCTCATGAGCGCTAAGAAAGCCACGGCGTGGACATTGCTATTTGATAAAACCGACAAGTACAGCCAGAGGTATTGAAGCTCCCGCTAGTACAACAACCCACCCGATCACTGGAAAACCCTTGCGTAGCAGAGGGTTATATTTGCTGTGGTTCAAACCAAGGGACTGTGTGAAGCTCGACAGACCGTGTTGCAAGTGGAAACCTAGCACCAGCATAGCTGCAATATAAAGCATCGAGATGAGAGGCTGCTGAAAACCCTGGACTACCATTGTATAAACATCGTCGAGACCAGCCGGATCAACTAGCTCACCACTGTAATTTACTATGCGAAACGTATAGTGAGCCAAGTGATAAAGCAGAAAGAGCAAGACTATAGTTCCGGTCATAGGCATTGTACGCGACGCAAAACTGGCCTTAAGATAAGCCTTATTATGGTAGGCTACGGGTCGCGCTGCCTTGTTTTTCAAAGTCAGGTAATAGGCCATGAAAATGTGAAGACCGAAGACAACAATGAGGCCTATCCGAGCCACCCACAGTAGACCGTAAGGCAAGTTCCGCAAGCCTACTGCGTATTCATTCATCGCTGATTGTCCAACGTAAAGCAGGAGATTTCCTGCCACGTGGCCTATCAGAAAGACGAAGAGGCCAAGGCCTGTGATGGCCATCACGTATTTAGCGCCGAGTGAAGACTTCATCAGACGAACGATCCAACTCATAGTTTCTCCGAGGAATAGACTGAAGCAGCTCCAGGTTCAAGCCGCATGATGAAATAACAAAACCAGCGGTTTTTCTAGCAATATTTTCTGCGACGAACCTGCTGGGATCGACCCGCTATTCATCAGTTGAACGGACCTACTTGAATGCTGACGTGTGGCTGCTCCGAGATAAGGCGACGCGCGACTTTCTGAACAGCCTCAGGAGAGACCGCCGCCAACCTTTGTGCATAGGTTTCAAAATCATCAAAGCCAAGCCCATACAGCTCCATTAAAGCCATCGTCATGCATTGAGCGTCACCTCTCTGCATGTCCGATTCATGACTGCCTATTACATAATTACGAGCTCGTTCTATCTCATACTTATCCAAGCCCTTGCTGCAAATTCCTTCCCATACTTGACTTATGCCCTTGCGGGCATCCTCTAACTTATGGGGACTGCAGCCCATATACACTCCAAATAGACCCTTATGACAGCCATATGAGTGAAGAGGAGCTACCGAGTAGGCCAGGCTTTGCTCGTCCCGAAGCTTGAGGAAGAGCTGACCCCCACTACCGCCGAGAGCATTTGAGAGAATATCGAGAGCATAGCGATCTGGATCGTTCCACGCTAAACCGAGTGTTCCTATTACCAAATGAACCTGTTCTTTATCTTTTTTGAACTGCTGTTCTGAGGCTTTTAACATGGTCGGCAATGCAGCATTGGTTAGCTGGGGCCGCGCGATGGACCGCTTGAGATGGCCAGCCAGTAGATGCTGCAACTCCTCCATGACGGCTTCGAAAGGTTGGGGACCGACGCCGCTGATCACCCAGTGCGAGTTATCGCGCATCTGCTCGTAGTGCCGCAACAGACCTGCTGCACTCAGGTCCCGTACAACTTCTTCCAAGCCCCAGACAGGAAAGCGGTAGGGATGATCACCGTAAACAGCCTGCTGAAAGGCTCGCATCGCAATTGATGCAGGGGCATCTTGCTCCATCTGAATGTCGTCGAACACTTCAAGCTTGGCGCTTTGGAGCTGCTCCTCTGGAAAACGAGGCTCTAGGAAAGTCTCGGCGAAGAGGGGGAGAAGAGATTTGGTCTGTTCGCTAAGACACTGGAGTTTAATTCCGAAGCTATCTTTTCCGGAAAAACCAGCTAGTACAGCGCCCTGGCCTTCGACTTTTAGCAGCATCGCTTCATAGTCGTAGCGCTTGGTGCCCGAACCCAAAACGTCCGCCAGTACATGATGGAGTCCCGCGGTAGCACTCGTTTCAGCTCGCAATCCACCCGAGGTTACTGCTGTAAGATTGAAAAGGTCGTTATGCTTTTGCTGTTTATAGAGAAAAGTAATCTGAGGACTTAATGCTTCGACGAAAACCCCGGATTTTTGGGTCGAGGATTTCGCTTTTTTGGTGGAGAGTCCCAGTGGCTTCTGGAAGCCTTTCTTGAAAGCCTGGCCCACCATTTCAGCGGTCACCTGACCTTGGTTGGCTTTTGGCAAAACACAGGCTAAGACGCAGCCGTCCTCTCGCAGCCAACGCCCTACCGCTTGCGCGACTTCATGAGGCGTAATCCGATTCATTTTAGCTTCGACGATCAGATCGTTCATCAATTCGTAAGGTGTATGCAGCGCGTGCCCCAAAGCCTGGGCCTGACCTGAAACCGTTTCTTCGCTATAGACCCGATCGGCTTTAGCGTTAGCCCGGGCTCTATCGAGTTCTTCACTTGTCACAGGCTCTTCGTACTTGAGCCGCGCGAGCTCACGGCCAATGGATTCGGCGCAAGCGAGATAGTTTTCAATCTGAGGCATCGCGCTCAATTCAAACAGCCCACCGAAACGGGGTGCATAGATAGAACAGCCCACCGCGCTGGTGAGCTGCTGCTCATCGCGAACTCGCCGATTGAGCCGCGAAGACTCGCCGCTTCCCAAAGCAAAAGCTGCTAGGTCGAGCGGTAAAACATCTTCGTGCAAGAGCCCAGGCGAAGCGAAAGCTATCTCAAGGCGCGGCTGCTCATAGTCGCCCGCGATCACGTGGACCTGGACACCTTTGATTTCTTCTTGCTTGAGTACCACTTCGCTATTGACCACGGGACCGGCTGCAGTACCGAAGGTTTCTTCGATCTGCTGCCATAGTTCATTCGGCTGCACATCGCCGACGGCTATGAGTTTCATATTGCTGGGTTGGTACCATTTACGGTGAAAGCCCAAGAGCGTCTCGCGACTAAAGCTCTTCACTGTTTCTTCGTAGCCGATGATCGGCAAAGCTGCGCGGGTACCCTTGTAGATGTTTTCAAAGATGCAACGACCTAAGGCATGGCCAGGACTGTCCTGATTCCGCTTCATTTCCTCGAGTATAACTTCTTTTTCTCGCTCCAGCTCTTCGCTATCGAAGGTACTGTAGAAAATGGCCTCATTAAGTATTTCTACAGCTTCTTTTGCATAACGGGCGGGCAAAGTCAGATAAAAAACTGTGCTTTCAAAACTGGTGTAGGCGTTCATCTCACCGCCTAGAAATTCGACCTTGCGGGACAATTCACCGACCGCGTAGCTTCGCGTTCCCTTGAAGAGCATGTGTTCGATGCAGTGGCTAATGCCCTGTTCCTGCGGTTCTTCATGCAGCGAACCGACATCGATCCAACACTGTAGCGCAAACATTTTCGAGAAATGGTTTTCTTGGATGACAACGTCGAGGCCATTAGTTAAGCGTTTGCGTAGCACCGACATTTCACATCCTCATCGTCACAGTTAGTTGCAGGGAACTCTGCAGCTCGTCCTGAGCCGGAAAGTTTTTGCTAAGCGCATAGGCGAAAGAAAAAGACTTTTGAAACACTCCGATTCCCCCACTTGCCGAGGTCCTCTCTGGACCCTGAACAGTATGGCCATAAGCGGCGAAAATTTTCATCATATTGAAAGTCTTTGCTTGAATACCGACATACCCCATACGCTCTGGTTTTTCATAATAGCTGCCGAGGTCTTGGACAAGACTTAGGTCCTCAGGTGTTCGCGGCAATTCTAAAGGAAAGGATCGATCCCGTTGGGCGAGGTCTCCACTGACAATTATTGTCCCGCTTCGATCGGCCCACGATAAGCCAGCCCTGTAAGTAGTCGGAGCCACGTTCCGGATACGGCGATTATTGAAGTTTTGAACAGAAGCTCCAAAACGGACGGACTCCGTGACAAAAGCCACAAGTCCTGCGCCGAGCGCGATTCCTTTCAGCTCACGGACTTGGCTCGGGTCAGACGCCGGATCCTGAGACTCGACATAATGAAGCGCGAGCCCGAGACTGAATACCTGAGAAGGAATCGCAAGCGCGACTGATACGCGTTTTTGAACGGGAGAATCGAGCTCACTGTCTGCCGTACGAGCCTTAGGCGCATCTTGAAAGCCGGTGTACTCGAATCCCGCAACCATTTGCGAAGTGACCCCATCGATCACTCCTGCTTTGTAGAAAGGCCGTCCTGTTGAGGGCCAATAGTAGCCCCCGCCAATATCATAGCTTCTCTGCTGATAAAGCATAGCTGGATTGAGACGAATGGCTCCCAGGTCACTAAGAGCGGCAGTACCGCTGTGTCCTAGAGCAGTTCCTTGTCCACCAACGGCCGCTATTTCATCGGGAAGACGTAGCTGAGGTTCTGCTTTAGCGAAGGATGCGCTCTGCGACCACAAAGCCATCAGGACGAGAATTCGAAACGCTGAGCGTGGAGGTAGCCTACCCATTCCGAGTTCCCCTTAAGATCAAAATCTCTTCAAACTCAAGCTAGGTTTTGTCTTTTACTTTTTCTAGCTTGGCCTTCGGAGAAGCATTGATATGGCTTTTTTGTACCTTGAGAAAGGTATTTGCGCCAGCCTCTAGGGTGACGAAAGAGTCCGCGACACTTTTTATACGACCAAGTATCCCGCCAGTCGTAACAACTTCATCACCGATTTTTAGGTTGGATAAGAGAGTTTGCTGCTCTTTATGACGCTTCTGCTGAGGACGTATCACCAGAAAGTACATAATGACCAGGAAGGCAAGGGGCATAACCAAAATTTCTAGCATACTCGGTTGGGCGGCCTGTGCCCCTTGTGCATAGGCGACGTCGGTTAGAAACCAGTTCATTCGCGACCCTTTACTAGGTGACTCTATTCAAGAGACCCGACTGTACTTGAGCCTCGATGCAATTGCAATGGCGCAAGGGAGAGTTCGTAAAGCTGTCTGGACTCCGTTTTGATGATGCGCGGCAGGAGCCAAAGGGAGTACGCCCAGATCAAAAAAGAGATTGGATTCGTGCCGAAGAAAAACAGAAACCCTAAGCCCTGAAGAGCGCGACTCATGTACTCTGGGTGTCGCAGTATGCGGTAAGGACCCTTGTTGACGCGCGGCATTCCTGGTACGAATACACAACGCTTCGACCACAGGCGTCCAAGAGCTCTCATCGAGCCGATAGAAAGGGCTGTACCTGAGAGAACCAAGCCAAGGCCCAAGAGGGGGTGGTCATTAAGTCGCATTGAACTCGGCATGAGACGACTTGTTAAAAAAGCTAGCCAGGGTAGCAGATAGACCCAGGTGTAGTAGGATGACATGACACGCGGGATGAGTTCTTCACCATCAACTGCTTTAATAAAAGCATAATTATAACCATGGACACGACGCTCGGCAAAATGAACGAGCGAGGTCGCTGCCAAGACGCAGAAGCTAGGGAGTTCAACGAAGAGCTGATCCACCGCGGGTCCTTTCGCATAGCTTGGAGTGTCCGTTGACTCTTTCAGTATCCTAGCATAATCGGATAAGGAATTTAATCTGGTCCTGATCCGAATTTCTCAGTTTTTCCTGGTTTTTGTTTGCGGAGCCGAAGCTATATGATTGACCTTTCTACTTTGAATCCGCCTCAGTATGAAGCGGTAACACAGATCCATGGCCCTGTGATGATCATCGCGGGAGCTGGCACCGGCAAAACACGGGTCATTACATTTCGGATGGCCCATATGCTCCGAAACAAAATCCTTCCACAGGAGATTGTGGCCCTAACTTTTACCAATAAAGCTGCAAAGGAAATGAAAGAACGGCTCATAGAGCTAGCTGGCAAGGCCGCCAAGGGCATTTTTATTGGTACTTTTCATAGTTTTTGCCTGCGCATTCTACGCGAATTTGCTCACGATGCAGATCTTGATGCACGTTTTTCCTTAGCTGGAACAGCCGATCAACTCGATCTCGTAAGAAAAGCTTTGGAAGAAAAAGGCTGGCAGGGACTCTACCGTCCTGAAGACATTCTCTTTAGGATCAGCGCTGCAAAAAATGCCCTCTTGCTCCCAGACGAAATCCTAGCCGCCCAAGGTTCCAAATTAAACGATAAGGACCCTGCGGTTCTAGCTATTGTTTATGACCTTTACGAAAGGCAGTTGAAACTAAATCGAGTCATCGATTTCGATGACTGCATCTTCAAAGCCGCTCTGCTCCTGAGGAAAGTGCCAGCGCTTTGCCAAAAACTTCAGGATAGGTGGCCCTACTTTCTTGTAGATGAGTTTCAAGATACCAATTTCTCCCAGCTTTATCTTTTGGAAATGCTGGCACAAAAGAGGGGTAATATCTGCGTCGTTGGTGACGATGACCAGTCAATCTATAGCTGGCGCGGTGCTTTGGTCGAAACTCTCGATCGATTTGAATCGAGTTTTAAAGGCACGCGGCTTATCAAACTAGAGCAAAACTACCGCTGCTCGAACGTGATCCTGAATGCTGCTAACACTGTTATTCGTAACAACGAGGGACGCAAGAGCAAGACGCTCTGGAGTGCCTCGAAGAATGAAGATCCCATTACCCTGGCTTCGCACGTCGACGATGTTGCTGAGGCCCGCTGGATCGCTCTGAAGTGCTTCAGCCTCATGGGAAAAGGGGTGAAACCGAAGGAGATTGGCATCCTTTATCGAGCGAATGCGCAAGCTAAGAATTTAGAGCTGGCTCTTCGAGAGCAAAAGGTGCCCTACAAGGTTTTCGGTGGGTCGAGCTTTTTCGAGAGGAAAGAAGTTAAAGACTTTCTTTCCTATTTTCGCCTTTCCGTCAATCAGGATGATCGTTTGGCTTTCTGGCGGGTCATCAATACTCCAGCGCGTGGAATCGGCCTTAAGACTTTGGAAAAGATTGAAGATCAGGCAAAACAGCACAACATAAGTCCCTTCGAAGTTCTTCAGCGAGGACTCGTCAATCTCGACCAAAAAACCTCTCAATCCGCTCAGTTTTTTGTTTCAACTTTGAAAGAACTGCATCTCAGCCCCCTGGTCGACAGCGAAAATCTCGAACAAAGAGGCCTGCGGATTATCAAAGACTTTGGGCTGGATGATGAGATTCGTAACAAGACGAGTCATGAAGGATCTCGCCGTCGCAAGCTGGAGGCCCTCAAGCGTCTACCAACATGGATTAAGGAATTAGCCGAATCGCAGATCGAGGAAAAAGGGCAGCTGCAGCTCATAGACCTCTTGGACCAATTGAGCCTCAGCACCGATGGCACTCCAAGCAAGGACAAAGGCCCCAGTAATCAAGTATCGCTGATGACGATACATGCATCGAAAGGTTTAGAATTTCCCAACGTCTTTGTCTGTGGTATCGAAGAAGATCAGCTGCCTCATAAAAACAGTGTAAACTCCGAGCTAGGTCTCTCTGAGGAAAGGCGCCTCTTCTATGTTGCCCTGACTCGAGCCAAAGAGAAGCTGCACTTAAGCTATGCTCGCGAACGTTTTTCACAGTTCAAAAAACAAGAGAGAAAGCCTAGTCGTTTCCTTGAAGAGTTGCCTAACAAAGGTGTTGTGACTGAGCATGATGCGGAGATGCGAGAGAGAGTGTCGGAAAACGAGAAGAAAGAAATCAATATGAACCGGCTTTCAAAACTCAAGGATTCTCTTAGAAGCGGATTTCGCTAATCTTCGGGATCCAGGTCGATAATCCCCTGATCCCGAACAAAATTCTTCAGATTCTGGATTATTTTTACTTCTAACTGCCGGGCACGCTCTCGGCTAATACCATAACGCGTGCCGATTTCTTGAAGAGTATGTGGGCTGTCGTTGAGAATCCTGTCATTGAAAATTTCCAGGTCGCGACCCTTAAGGGTTTGGCGAAACTGGTGGAGATGCTCGCCGAAAACCGAGCGTATCTCCTCGGTCAAGAGCTGGTCTTCGGCGCTGACACCCGGAGCAGCTAACATAGAGCCCCGCGTAGGTCCGTCGCTCTCGTCATCAGCCCCGACCGTGGCGTCGAGAGAAAAATCGGGCGCGCTAAGGCGCATTTGCATATCAATAACGTCCTTTTCTTTGACGTCTAGACTAGCAGCCAGCATTTTGGTGTCGACATGATCGTATTCTTGCAGCAAACGATCCATTTCTTTCCTTAGATTAAAAAACAGTTTTCGCTGCGCTGCGGTGGTTCCGATCTTTACTTGGCTTTTATTATCCATAATGTATTTCAAAATATAAGCACGTATCCACCAGGCTGCATAGCTGGAGAGTTTGACCCCTTTATAGGGGTTAAATTTCTTTACAGCCTGCATCAGTCCGTAGTTTCCTTCTTGAATCAGATCGAGAAGGTTGGTCTGTGCCTGGCGAAAATCATTGGCTATTTTGACAACTAGGCGGAGATTCGAGGTTACAAGTCGATGAGCAGCTGCTATATCTGCATCTTCAAAGTGCTTACGCGCATACTCCAATTCCTCTTCGGGAGATAGAAGGGGATATTTTGCAATTTCTTGAAGGTAAAGCTGCAGAGGGGAAAGTTTGCTCAGAGCTTGACTCTGAGGACGGGTTGGCAAGTTCTTCGACATGGCGTAACCTCTGCAAAACCAATAGGATAGGACAGGTAAGATGCCAGGAATCGGGATCATAGCAAATCCCCACTCTAAGTTAAATAAGCGTTCACCCGGCGAACTGAGTCGATTGCAAGAAATAATTGGCCAAAAAGGCATCTTTACCCAAACCGAGACCCTCCAGCATCTTGATGAGACGATCTGCCGCTACCGTGATCTCAAGCTGCCAATTTTCGCACTCAATGGCGGCGACGGCACAATTTCTCAGACTCTGACTCGCATCATCCGACTCTTCGGCTCTCAGCCTTTACCTCACATTGCTCTACTTCGCGGCGGGACGATGAACCTGATCGCTGCTCAGCTAAAAATCAAGGGACAACCCATAGAGGTTCTTAGCCGACTTCTAGCACAATTAGAAAAGAATCAAGAGCCAAAGTCCACCAAGCTAACGACGATGAAAATTGGCGAGGTATACGGATTTCTCTATGCTGACCAGTCGTCGACCGCTATCCTGGAAGAGTTCTATCGCAACAAGAATGGTCATATCGAAGCCGGGCTACTTTTTGTGCGCCTGGCCAAATCCTTTCTGGTCCGTGGCAGCCTCATAAGGAATATAATTCAGGAGCATCAGCTATCGGCAGAGTTCCGACCTCATGGTCGAATTGAGCAAGCCGTACTCGGCTGCTTCGCTGGGACAATCAGCAAGCTACCTCTAGGTTTCGCCTTTTTGCCTTTTGCCAACAAAAAACCTGGCTATTTTCAAACGACCGTTGTCACGTGTAAGGCGGAAAGGTTACTATGGAATTTACCTTTGCTCATGCTTCAACAGAAAGAGGGCCGAGCCGTCGGCAAGCATAATTTCAGCTGCCAGCAGGCTTTGCTGCGCTATGCAAAAGGCGTTCGCTACACGATCGATGGGGAAATCTACGAAAACCCAGACGGGGAAGTACTGATCGAGACCGGCCCTGAAATAAGTTTTCTAAGCATTTGATCAAGAGAGTTTTTGAGTCCGCTTCTAGCCACAGCACTAAGGTTGATATGGAATACCAAAAGACCAATAGCCCTCAACTCTGGAAGACCACCCAAGGTGAGATAGATTCATCGGCCGCGACTCCCGAGGCTGATGCAAGTCTTACCGCTTTGCAGGGAGCAAGTACCTCGATGTCACGATCAAAGACTCTGCCGCCACCGCCTGACTGGGCTATCTGCCAGGCATTGAATCTACCAGATGCAGAGGTGAGCTGGCTGGCTGGTGATGGGTCGGACCGCTGTTACTATAGAATCCGCAGCTCAGCATCTAAGCAATCATACGTCCTCATGCAACTTTCTGGCGACGATGCCTTGCAACTTCAGCAAGACGGTTATGAATGGGTGAAGATAGGCCGTCTGCTGCATGATCATGGCATCTATGCACCTCAGACCGTAGCGACAATGCCAGATTTTGCCGCCCTCATCATTGAGGATTATGGCGATGTCATGATGGAAACGCATGTGCTGAAGGCACTCGAAGAAAACCAAACGGAACGCGCGCTGCAACTTTATCGGCAAGCTTTCCAGATTCTAGGGCGCTTCCTTCAAATCACAAGCACAGGATCTTCCCACTGGCGTGAAAGGTCGTTCGACGCCCAGCGCCTCAACTGGGAGTTACACTTTTTCCGAGAGCAGTTCTTAGAAGGGGTTCTTAACTGGGTGTTTAATGAAGCGGAAGCTGCTGCGTTTACCAAAGATGCGCAAAGTATTGCTCACTTTCTCGCTGACGCATCGCAGTACTTTGTGCATAGGGATTTCCATTCGCGAAATGCAATGGTTAAGGGTCTCGACCTGGCGGTCATCGATTTCCAAGACGCTCGACTCGGTCCTCCGACCTATGACCTCGTTTCTTTATGCTTTGATTCCTACGTGCCGCTCAGTGCGGAGCAACGCAAAAAATTAGTCAAAGAAGGCCTTGTGGTATTGCATCAGCACGTTCCCGAGCTTGCTCTGGCGGCGCTGGAGGACGAATGGGGCCCGATGCTACTTCAGCGCCAGCTCAAGGCTCTCGGGAGTTTTGGTTTTCTGACCATTAAGAAAAACCGCGGTAATTATCTCCGATACGTAGAGCCGGCACTTTCGACTCTGGTCGCTGATCATGTTGCCGATGAGAGATGGCCCTTTCTCTCAGGCGCCATGCTGGATGGCCTGCGATACCGTTGGCCTAAGTATGGAAAAAATTCATGAAGGCCTTGCTCTTGGCGGCAGGTTTAGGGTCTAGATTAAGGCCACTTACTCTTTATCGCCCCAAGCCCCTTTGCCTTTTCTATGGCCAAGCTCTTTTAGATATCGTCTATCGCCAGGTGTCACGCGCCGGTGTGAATTCGATCGCTATCAATACCCACCATCTTGGGGAGCGGATAGCCGAGCATGTTTTGGTAAAGCGCGATGTTTACGTGAATAAACCCCACATCTCCCACGAGACCGAGATTTTAGGAACTGGCGGCTGCATCAATCCGCTGCGACAATGGATAGGCTCCGATCAACTCTTGATCTTCAATGCTGATATTATCGCCGACGTCGATCTCACGGCTCTGCTCGCCCAACATGAGCAGAGTGGGGCAGTAGCGACGATGGTTTTGTTGCCGAAGGTTAAAGCAGGGGCAACTCCCATTTACTGGGACGGACGTCGGCAGATTGAGGCTATTGGTGGGGCGAGCGGCAGTCAGAAGGCGACCTTTGCTGGTATTCATATCATCAGTCAGCAGTTTATGGATGCTATTCCCCATACAGGATTTCAGCACATTATTGACAGCTATCAGCGTTTGCTAAAAGAAGGGGCGAGCATTGAAGCCTTCATCCACAATGGATTTTGGGCTGATCTCGGAACCCCGTCCGACTATATGGAAGCGCACAGGGAGCTTTTGCGTTCTAACCGACGCGAGGAAATAGCGAGCGGACTTGGCCTCGAATCCAAGATTCGCTGGCTCGATCGCGAGCAAAGTGCATGTCTCGACCAGCCGTTCAGTGGTCCGCTCGAGGATAGTTTCCTCTTTGGGCCTATACAGAGTACGACTATTCGATCTATACAAAGCTGTATAGTCTATCCATCTAGTCACCTAGAAGGGAAATCACAAATCAATCGTCTTATCATCACTCCTGAAGCTGAGTTATCTATCTGATCAATTTGTTGTATAGGCTGCTTTACAGGGGATTAGTCTTAGACAAATTTGGGTAATTGTTGAAGGAATTGTCTAGGCAGATGAAGGCGGTATTTCGTAGAGAGGGAGTGGGAGCTTCGATGCTCGTTTTTAAAATCGTCTTGCTATAAGTCTTCTGCGAAGAAAGTCATTGCAAAGCAATCTTTAAAACATGCTTTCGTAGCTACACCGTAGAAGTTCATGTGAATATCTAAGGCTTCGCTTTTAGATCAAGGAACGCTTCGTTAAATCTTTAGAAACGCCAGTAAACATATCTTCAAAATTATCGTTGGCTACCTCGTAAACGTTGTTCTTAACTTCTTTGGCCTTTGAAGTCTTAGCTATCTTAGTGCCATTAATTTTCTTGGTGGCGTCGACCATTTTCCTGTTGCTGGTGACATCGATGGAAGCTACGCTCGCCGGATCTACATAATAGATCGTGGTGCCCGCAGTCAAACGATCTGGATTATCTATGCGGTCGTTTTGACGCCATATAAGTTTCCAGAGTGCGGAGTTGCCGAGAACTCGCGATGCGATGGTGGCCAAGGTGTCGCCTTGAGAAACCTGTACTTCATTACGCTTCATGCCTTCGTAGGCACTCGCAAAGTTCATTGTTGTTTCGTTTAGCTGATAATAGACAACGTCACCTGGGTAGATCAGCTTTGGATTTGCCAGACCTGTGAAATTTGCTATTTCAGTCCACTTATTACCATCACCGTAGATGCGCTGTGCAATTTTCGCGAGTGTGTCGCCCTTTTGAACAAAGTAAACCATCTTAGAACCGAGTTCAGGGAGTCCTGGACCTGCAGCAATTCCGCTTGGGGCGGCCGCGGCTGGCGGAAAGCTAGGAGTCGTTGAAATGTTCTCAGTAGCACCTTGCTCAGCGAGCGGTGCAGCATTGTCTGCTGGGGCCTGGCCTCCGATGTTGTCAAAGTTTTGACCTTCACCCTGGGCTGGGGCTTGATTCGCGAGTTGCGTGTTAGCTCCGTTCATCTCTTCGATGATTTGCTGGAGATCTTGCTCGCCACCTTGGGCTCCTGCATTGTCAGCGACGACGTTGTTGGTGTCAGCACCTTGATTGAGGTCAGCACCTTGGTTGTTTTCTGTGTTGTTGGCTAGAGCGTTGTTTTCGTTGTTGCCTTCGGCAGCATTACCTTCAGCCGAATTGCCTTCGGCTGCATTGCCTTCAGCGGCATCGTTGTTGGTGTTGTTGCCGGCCTCATCGGGATTGGCGGCGTTGCCCTCTTCTCCATTGGCTGCGACTTCTTCACCGGTCGCAGTCTCAGAGCTCGAGCAGCTGGTTTGTAGTGATGCTAGTGGAAAGAGTAAAAAACAAGCTGTCATAATTCGTGCTAAAGAGCGTTTCACTGATTTTCCTCCTTATGATTGACTGGGTTGACTATCTGATTCAGGGACATAGCAAACCTCCTGGGGAATTGTGGGTACTGCTTTTGTTCTCGGCATGAGAACGCAGTCTCTTTAATTATTTAAAGATGAAACTCATGCGGGAGCAAGATGCAGGCTTTTCCTTGTTAAGGTCGAGAATTCTTGCCTTCTCTCGCCTTTTTACTCAGGGACTATACAAGGCCTTCTCAAGAGAATAGGCGAGAGACCGGTGGGGGTGAGCAAGGATAAAGATGAGCTTAAGCAAGATTGAGTAGCATGAGTCGACCAAACTTGGCGTCGAGTTAGAGTGCGTCTCGAATGGCAGGGGCTTTAGTGGATTGACCACTTTCTAAGCTCCCGTTAAGCTAATACTAGACCTTAGCAAAAATCATCGCGGAAATTTTGATTGCCCGTAAGCCCCCCCTGCATTAAGACTGAGCACCTGCCCATCTGGATGAGGAGGCGTATGAGCATCTTTGAGCATGCAAGCGTATTACGCGCTGAGTTAGTCGACAGTCTAAACATTAAACCTGGCGACTTAGCAGTCGACTGCACAGCGGGGGGCGGCGGACACACCGCCGAGATACTAGGGCGCATCGGACCTCAGGGGCGGGTGTTAGCTTTCGACCGTGACCACTGGGCTGTTGAAGAACTTGGTCGGCGCTTCAGTTCAGAGCTTGCACGAGGCCAGCTCGAAATTATCCAGGCACCTTTTTCCCAGCTCGAGACGGAACTAGGTCGACGTGGTCTGCTCGGTAAGGTTCATGCACTATGTGCTGATATAGGTGTTTCATCGCCTCAACTGGATCAAGGCCAGCGGGGTTTTTCCTTTAACAAAGATGGTCCGCTAGACATGCGTATGGATCAGAATCAGGCCCTTAGTGCGGCAACAGTCGTAAATACCTATAGCCCCAGCGATCTCTTGCGCATTTTTCGCGAGTACGGTGAGGAGCCGCAGGCACGCCCTATCGTTAGGGCTTTGCTAAAGCAGCGGGAAACCAAGCCGTTTACCAGCACCTTAGAGTTAGCCGACCTCATTTCTCGAACTATTCATTATAAAGAACGCAGTCGAAAACATCCGGCGACTAAAGTCTTCCAAGCGTTGCGGATTGAGGTGAATGGAGAACTAGAAGAATTGCAAGCCCTTCTACAGAGCTTACCTAAGGCTCTGGTGAGCTCAGGGCGCGCGGCCATCATTAGTTTTCATTCTCTTGAAGACCGTCTTGTTAAGCACAGCTTTCGCAAACTGGCGGAGGGCGAACGGGAAAAAATCAACAGGCACCTTCCGGTCACGGCTAGCGAACTGGCTCGACTTGAAGCGAGACAGTTTAACTTGATTAAGCCTTTTCCTATCATTGCGACTGAAGAAGAACAAGCTACCAACCCCCGCAGCCGCAGCGCAAAACTTAGAGTTATAGAACGCATACCCCAGGAGGAACCTCTGTGAAATCAGTTTTCGGCCGGCTTTGGACTAAACTGCCTCTCGTACTACTTCTATCGTTTTTTGCAGTTGCTACCTTCAAAGCGTATATCAAGATCCAAACAACGGTGATTGGTTATCGCATAGGTCAGAAAAAACAAAGCGAAGCCGAGTTACTTGAAAAACAGAGCTATTTAAAAATGGAGCTCGCGAAAGTTACCACCAAGCAGCACCTTATTGAGCTGAGTGAAAGAAACGACAACAATCCGGCGAAGCAGGTATGGGCCTCACACTAAAAATGCCCCAAGTATTTCCTAAGAAGAAACGTAAGAGCAAGCCCAGCCAGGCTAGCGATGCTTTTCAAAGCCAGCGCAGTCACTGGCTGAGCCTAGGTTTTCTGACGATTTTCTCGATCGTAGCCATTCGTGCTGTGACGATCCATATTTTTTCGCCTTCAGCCGACATACTTGAGAATCTTGCGCGACGTCAATATCAGAGCAAGATAGACCTCTCGCCTTACCGGGGTAACATTTACGACAGGCGTGGCGAACCTCTTGCCATAAGCATCAGACGCCCTTCTCTCTACGTTAATCCCCGAGTCTTCGATCCCTCGCATACGGATATTCGCCATTTGAGCCAGATCTTGGCTATTCCTGCACCCAAGATTCGACAGATAGCCGATCGCAAAAATTACTTTGCCTGGTTAGCCCGTAAGTTGGAAGTAGCTCAGGCAAAGAAGGTCGAAGCTCTAGGTATCAAGGGTCTTTATGAGATCAGCGAACCGGCCCGTTTCTATCCAGGCGGGTCGGACCTCTCGCACCTGGTTGGCTATGTTGGTCTCGACAATCACGGCCTGCATGGGATCGAATTGGGCTACGATAACTTTTTGCAAGGTGATGCCTTGAAGGCTCATCAAGAACGCGACGCTCGTGGAGAATCCATCTATCGCGATTCACTTCTCGCCTTACCTGAGAAGACTGGAAAAAATATCGTTGTGACCCTAGATAGCGCTGTGCAAAATATCGCCCAGCAGGCGCTTTTGAAAGGTGTTCAGAAAGCCAACGCTAAGGCTGGCTTTGCCATCGTATCCGACCCTCATACAGGTCGCATTCTCGCAATAGCTAACGCACCTTCGGACGCATTTGACGCCCTCGGCCGCATTAAGCCTGAGAATCTTCGCAACCGGGCTCTCACTGATATGTTCGAACCAGGTTCCGTCGTGAAACCTATAGTATTGAGTCGAGCTCTTCAGGAAGGCGTAACCACACTCGATGAAGTCCACAATACCTATAACGGTACTTATCGGGAAGACAACTGGCAGATACGTGATTCCCATGGCTCCGAATCGATGACGACCGAGGAGATCCTAATCGAGTCGAGCAACATAGGTACCTACCGTATCATGAAGCGTCTCGGGCCCGAAAAGCTTTACGGTATCCTCAAGGATTTTGGCTTTACGTCTCGTGATCATCAGATTGGTTTTCCGGGCCAGACCTTCGGCCGCCTATCGCCATGGGCGAGCTGGAAACCAATCCGCTTTGCTAACGTCGCTTTTGGTCAAGGCCTTTATGCAACGGGACTCGAATTGGTCCAAGCGTTCGGTGCGATTGCCAATGGTGGAAATCTCATGAAGCCTTATCTCATCGACCATATCGAGTCTCCCGAAGGAGGGATGCTTGAAAACCATGCTTCAGAAATCGTTCGTCGGGTCCTGAGTCCGGCGACAGCGCAGGTGATGCGCTCCGTGTTGCGAAAAGTAGTCGAGGAAGGTACAGGTAAAAATGCCCTGCTAACTCACTACAGTAGCGCTGGCAAAACAGGGACCAGTGAAAAGGTAGATCCGGCCACGAGAGCTTATGCCGATCACCTTCGAATCGCCAGCTTCATCGGTTTTGCACCAGCCGTTGACCCTCACTTGGTAATTTATGTGGTCATCGATGAACCCGGAAATAAACCTTATTATGGTGGGACTTGGGCAGCGCCGGTCTTCAAAGAAATAGCTGAAGAAAGCCTGAGATATCTCAACGTCGCCCCCGACAAGATCGCTGCAAAAGACGTCCTTGCTAAAAGCAGGTCTGATAATCTACAACATTCGACAGATTAAAATCATAGTACTTACAAAGAGCGCTAGCTCTCGATGAGAGGCGTACATCATGTCAAGCAATGTGATCCGCGATCTGGGCTGGAAGTCTGAGCTTAAGTCGGTTCCAGCTAATCTCCCACAGCTTGTCCAAATTGATTCTCGTAAGATCCTTGCTGGTCAATGGTTTGTGCCCTTTATCGGCGCCCATTTCGATGCCCATACCTTTATCCCCGAAGTCCTCGCCAAGGGCGCTGGTGGTTTTTTTTACGAGCGATCGAAGCGAGAGACTATAGATTCAAATCTGCGTACCCGCGGTATAGAGGTAGAAGATACAACTAAAACTCTTCAAGATCTCGGGCGGTGGTGGCGTCTACAGCATAATGACTGCCATCTAGTGGGGATTACAGGTTCTTCCGGCAAAACCAGTGTTAAGGAACTCAGTTTTGCCATGCTCGAAGCCTTGAGCCCAACGCTTAAAACCGAAGGTAGCCTCAACAACGAGCTGGGCGTCCCTCTTACACTTTGTCGGCTTGATTCCCGGCATCGTTTTGGGATTATTGAGATGGGTGCACGGCACAAAGGAGACATTGAGTTTTTAGGCCACATCGTTCAACAAGATGTCGGTGTCCTAGTCAATGTTGGTAGCGCTCATATTGGGGAGTTTGGGAGCGCCGAAAAAATTCTCGAGGCAAAGATGGAAATTATGCGAGCTGCTCGCTGCGTTTATTTTCGTGACGATGACCGCATAGCAAAGGCCATAGCGAAGCTTTCTGGCCGGACTCTGACCAGCTTTGGGTATCACAAGGAAGCTGACGTTAGAATTGTGAGTGAAGAGCTGGACAACAACGGATCACTTAGCCTTCATCTTTCTTGCCAAGGGTCCGAAAAGAAAGTTACTCTCCCCTACTACCACCAGAGTTATTCTCTCAATGTAGCCTGTTCTCTGGCGATTGGAATCAGTCTAGGTCTCAGCCTAGCCGAATGCTTGCCAGGTTTACAGAAATTTCGTGGAGTCAAAGGTCGCTTCCAGGTCCATGATCTGGCGGGTTTTACGCTGATAGATGATGCTTATAATGCAAATCCTCAAAGCATGCGTGCAGGTATTGAAACAGTAGCGCGAGCTTATCCGACACGATCCAAAGTACTTATTCTAGGAGATATGAAAGAACTGGGTGACATTTCTGAGCAAGAGCATCGCAGCATCGGCACCTTCTGTGCAAAGGAGCTCAAAAATCTCCGACTTGTTACCGTAGGTGCCATGGGAGAATGGATGGCCGCTGGAGCGCTCGATGCTGGCTTTCCTTCCAAGCAACTGTCGTCGTATGCAGACGTCGAATGCCTGCTGCCTCACCTCCCGGAAATTTGCCAAGATGCACAACTGCTTTACGTCAAAGCTTCGAATAGTCTAAAGTTGTCCAAGATAATCGATACACTTCTCTCAAAATAGGGATATCGGACTTTGCTTTACCATTTCTTTCACAATCTTGCTGACTCCATATCAGCCTTCAATGTCGTCCGATATATTACGTTTCGCGCGATGCTCGCTCTCATGAGCGCGCTCATCATCAGTTTGATTTTTTCACCGTGGTTTATCAATAAACTTAAAACCAGACAAATCGGTCAACAAGTGCGGAATGATGGCCCAAAATCCCACTTTTCCAAAGCGGGAACGCCTACTATGGGGGGTGGACTCATCCTCGTCGCCACTTTGGTTCCGGCCTTGCTCTGGATGGACTGGGCCAACATTCATCTCTGGCTTCTTTGCGTCATAACATTGGGTTATGGTCTGATCGGATTTACAGACGATTATCTCAAGGTCTCAAAGAAAAACACCAAGGGTCTCGCTGGTCGTAAAAAGTTGCTAGGACAGTTTGCTCTCGCGACTTTAATTTGCACGGTGCACTTCTACTTCTATCAGAACGGCGAGCTGCATTTCCCTTTCTTCAAATCTTGGGTCATCGATCTGGGCTGGTTTTACGTTCCTTTTGCTGTCTTTGTGATCGTTGGTGCGAGCAATGCCGTCAACCTAACTGATGGTCTAGACGGATTGGCAATTGGGCCCGTAATGACGACTGCTGCCTGCTTTGCGATTCTCGCGTATGTGGGGGGCAACGCCAAACTTGCTGATTATCTGCAGCTTCATTTTCTCCGGGACACTGGAGAACTCGCCATTTTTTCAGCTTGCCTGATTGGAGCAGGCATGGGCTTCCTCTGGTATAATACCTTTCCTGCTCAGGTTTTTATGGGAGATGTCGGCTCCTTGCCTCTCGGGGGCGCATTGGGAGCTGTCGCGGTATTTACTAAAAACGAATTTTTGCTGGTCATAGTCGGTGGCATCTTCGTTATCGAGGCACTCTCGGTTATCACTCAGGTCGCTTCATTTAAGCTCACTGGAAAACGCATCTTTCGCATGGCGCCCATTCACCACCACTTTGAGCTTAAAGGATGGCCTGAACCACGCGTCATAGTTCGCTTTTGGATAATTTCGATCATGCTGGCCATTATCGGACTTATGAGTCTAAAACTTCGCTGAGACCTTCAGGAGACTCATGCATGGGTCGAACTTTGATTATTGGTGCTGGCCTCTCAGCTCTAGGAGCTGCCCGTTTACTCAAGAAGCTTGGCCAGCCGGTACTAGTTTCTGATATCGCTATAAAGTATTCAGAATCTTTTGAAATGCTAAAGGCAGAAGGCATCGAAACGATCGTCGGTCCCCAGACCGAAGACCTGCTCCGAGATGTTTCTGAACTGATTGTAAGCCCTGGTCTTCCACCCCATATTCCCCTCCTGGAGGCTGCGCGTCGACTCTCTCTCCCCATTCGCAGCGAGATAGACTTGGCTCTCGATCACTTTAGAGGCCGCATCATCGGGGTTACCGGTACAAATGGAAAATCTACTACGACGACTCTAACATCTCACCTCTTACAAGGCCTGGGGTACGATGCAGTAGCAAGTGGGAATATTGGACTTCCGCCTAGTCAAGTTCTGGCTGACGGGCACACACCAGATCCTTTCGTTCTCGAACTCTCCTCCTATCAGCTCGACTTTTCTCAAAGCATAGCCAATCGAGCTTCAGTCTTCACATCTTTTTCTGAAGACCACTTAGAGCGCCATAAGACTTTAGAGCAATATTTTTCAGCAAAATGGAAGCTCGTGCTTGCTACGGATGAAGACGGGCTTTGTATCATGCCGCGGGCAATTGTCGAAGCAGCCCGCTCCTATTCGAGTCCACGCCCAAAAGCTGAGTTGGTTCAAATAGTTGTCGACGGCGAGAAGCCTCTTGCCTGGGCGCCCGGCCCGACGGTTCATCTCGATTCCAAAAAAGGCCTTGTCACTGGCGACGGCATCAAAGGCAAAAGGCAAGTTCCGCCGGGAATGAGCTTCCATAATCAATTTAATCTTTTAAGCTCTATTCTCGCCATCCAGGCCCTCCGTAAAACATCATGGGATGAATGCCTTGCACACGTGCACAGCTATCCCTGGTTGGCCTTCCGCTTTGAAAAGATAGGGAGCATTCAGGGTCAGCCCGTGTATAATGACAGCAAATCAACTAATGTCGAATCTACGCTCATGGCCTTACGCAGCGTCTCGGAGCCTGCCATCTTATTTTTGGGGGGCCAGCCTAAGGGTGAGTCCTTCGCTGCTATCACTGGCTCTGCCAAGCGGATTCGCTGTCTGATTGGATTTGGGGCCGCTGGGGATAGAATCGGTTCCGAGCTTTCTGAACTCGAACCCATTATTTTTTCCAGCCTTCGGGAAGCTCTTGATGCACTCCCAGATATTATCAGGGATCATAGGGCGCCCCTGGTTTTTTCACCAGCTTGCTCAAGCTTCGACGAATTCAAAAATTTTGAAGACAGAGGATCTTACTTCAGCCAGAGGCTCGGTCCTTATCTCGATTGAAAGCCATTCATCCCCTAAGAACTCGACCACGAGGAGGATATTCCTTGGTACCCGCTTATGCACCTGGGCGTTTCTATAGAAATGCCCTGATTTTTACCGTCCTCATGCTTACTAGCGTCGGCCTGCTCGTTATCTATACCTCGTCGAGCATTCCAGCCGAAATTCGTTTTCACGACTCACTTTATTTCGTGCGGAAGCAGGCCATACTTGGGCTGGCGGGCTTTGGAATGATCGCTCTACTTCAATGGCTCCCACTGAGGGCCATTGAAAAAATCACTCTTCCCCTCTTACTTCTCTGCATGGTTCTCCTAGTGATGACCCTGATTCCTAGTCTGCAACATAAGGCCAATGGCGCTGCGCGCTGGGTTAAGGTAGGTAGCCTAAGCTTTCAACCTGCAGAACTTGGCAAGCTTGCGCTGATCCTCTTTCTAGCTAAAAATCTTAGCCGATCGAATGCGCGAATAGATCTCAATCCTAGGGCGATCATTCCAAATCTGGGAATACTCGGAATCTTTGCTTGCCTTCTTATGCTGCAGCCAGACTTCGGGTCTGCTATTGTCTATGCCAGTATTTCGATGCTCATGCTTTTTGTAGCTGGGCTTCCTGTTCGCTATATAATTGTATCCGCAGGTTTGGGCCTAATGGGCGCTGTTGCAGCAGTCATTCATGCTCCTTACCGCTTGGCCCGCATCACCAGCTTTCTTAATCCCTGGGACTCGATCCAAACCGGGGGATTTCAAATCGTTCAAAGTTACTTAGGCTTTCATAATGGCGGCTTTTGGGGCCTCGGCCTGGGCGAGTCCCGGCAAAAACTTTTCTTTCTACCAGAAGCACATACCGACTTTATACTTTCTGTCATCGGCGAAGAAACCGGACTTATCGGCGTTTTCCTCGTCGTCGCATGCTTCGCCTATCTAGCCTGGTTAGGTCTTAAAATCACAGGTTTACAACGCGACCCCTACCGAAAGTTTTTAGCGATGGGACTAAGCGCTTTAATTTCAATTCAAGCTATCGTAAATATGGGAGTCGCGATGGGTCTGCTCCCAACCAAAGGAATGCCGCTGCCTTTCGTCAGCTTTGGCTCCAGCTCGCTTTTGAGCTTTCTTTTTATGGTCGGGATTCTTGCAAAATTGGCGATGAGCGCGGACAAAAGCTATGCAAACGGCCATTCTTAATCGTCTACATTTCATAGGCATCGGTGGAGCGGGTATGCGTCCACTGGCAGAAATAGCTCTCGCCTCTGGCTTCAGCGTTTCTGGTTCCGACCAAAGCCCGTCTGAAAGTACAGATTTTCTTATAAGACATGGCGCTCGCATAACGATCGGCCACAGCGCCATTGCCCTGCCTACAGAAATGGCTACTGTCATTCTTTCTAGCGCAATTCGTGCTGATAATAACGAGGTTTTGGCCGCTCAAAAATTAGCCTGGCCCATCATGCATCGGTCTGACCTCCTTTTGGAACTCATGCGAGGACGAAAAGCTATCTGTGTGAGCGGCACTCATGGCAAAACCTCGACGACAGCGATGCTCGCCTTTATGTTGCAAGCGCTGCACTTGAACCCTCGAGCTGCAATCGGCGGTGAGCTTTGTGATCTAGGGCGCTATGCCCTGCTCGGTGACGGTCCTTTCTTCGTTGCCGAATGTGATGAGTCGGATGGCTCGTTTCTTAAATACGACCCCTATATATCTATCGTTACCAACATCGATCTCGACCATTTGGACTACTATAAAGACATCGACGGGCTCAAAGAAGGCTTTCGGGCATTTACAGCAAAAACTCGCGCGGATGGTTGGGCGATCTTCGCTTGGGACAATCCCTACGCCCGGGAGATCGCACACGCCTACTCTGGCCAGCGTCTGAGCTTTGGAACTCGCATAGGCAGCGAAGTACGTGGCTTGCGTTTTAGCAACTATGGACGTACCGGGCATTACGAAGCTGTGGTCCACCAGAAGATGATACGTGGCACAGTCCAGCTAGTTGGTAAGCATAATTTTCAAAACGTGCTCTGCTGTCTGGCAGTGGCGCAGATTCTAGAGCTGGACCTAGAAAAAGCTGCAGCAGCGCTTCGCCTTTATCCTGGCGTTCAAAGGCGTTTCTCGCTTGTCGCAGAAGTCGGACCATGCAAAATCTTCGATGACTACGCCCATAATCCTGGCAAAATTCGCTCGTGTCTCGAGGGTGCCCGTGAAGCATTCGCCAATCAGCGGATTTTGGTAATCTTCCAACCTCATCGATACTCGCGCTTGGAAACTATGTATAATGAACTGATGGGTTCTTTTGGAGCGGCAGATGAAGTCTTTGTACTCCCCGTCTATGCTGCAGGAGAAACCAGTGTCAGGGATTTTTCTCCGAGCAGTATCGCTAGAGATATGAGCCAAACGAGTGGTACTAGGGCTTATCCCTACGAAGCCCAAGAGCTTGCAACTCGACTGGTAAACAGTGATGAGCCTACCGTTCTGATCACAGTCGGAGCGGGTGACGTCTGGCGGCTGAGCTTGGAATGGAAGGATTTTCTTCATGAGCAAGCTTCGCAAAAAAAAGGGTCTACTCGCTAATCAAAAGCCAAAGCGGCGCTCACCTTTCTTTACCAGCATCCCTAAATCTATCTTTCTGCTTATCCTAGGAGTGGTCCTCACCTTCGGAGCCTACTCCTGGCTGCAAAAAACCAAACCAATAGACTGGGCTTGGTCCCGTTCAGACGAACGTCCCCAGCTTTCTGCGGCGTCTGAGCTCAATGCTGACGATCAGGGACGGATCAGAGACGCTTACCGCCGACTCGACAAGGCTGGCCCCAAAGAACTTAGACAGTTAGCTCAAGACCTGCATCAGAACCTTGGGCTTCGCAGCATAGATCTCATCCAAACGAGCCCATTTCGACTTTGGATTGCCACGAAACCGTTCGTAGCAACTTTAATTGTCGAACTTGATAGACTGCGCTACGTGACAGACGACGGGATCATCTTCGGCAGGGTGCCTGAAAATGAGGTGCAAACCTTACCTGTGCTTCGCGGTTTGGACCGGAAAGCTACCCTGACGACGATGGCGAACGGCGAGCTCATTCCAAGCGCCGGCAATCAAAGAATTATCGAGGAAACCCTACTCGCCATTCGAGAGGGAAAACGCTACAATATTTTCTATAGATCCATAAACTATGACGACTTTCGAGGATTAGTAGGAGATTTGCAGGAACCTGCATATCGCGTGACGCTTGGTTTTAGGCCCTTTGAAAACAAATACCTCAAGCTGGAAAAAATCCTAATCAGCCTGAAACAACGGGGTCTCACGTCCGCTACCATAGAGCTTGACTATAAAGGCAAGGCCTTTGTTAAAGAGAGTGTACTCTAGGAATTAGGAATTAACGTGCATCCAAAGAATCTTTTCGCCCTTGATCTTGGGACCACGAAGTTTTGTATTGCGGCCTTGCTTTGGAGCCATAACAAACCGCGCCTGCAGCTCATCGACATTCCTGCCGACGGGATGCACCGGGGCATGGTCGCCGACTTTAGTAAAGCTGAACGCTGTTTGAAGGACTTGATCGAAAAAGCCGAAAAAGAGCTCGATGTCCTGATCGATAAGGTCATCGTAGGAGTGGCTGGCTCGCACCTTCGGAGCCGCATGTCTGAATCTACCCTAGCCTTGCAAAGACAAAGCTGCCAACAGCGCCATCTTAGACGCATGCTTGATGAAGTAGAAAGCAAGGAAGAAGCTCCTTTTCGCGAACTTCTGCACTGCGTACCGATCGGTTATCGAATTGATCAGCGAGAAGAAGTCGATAATCCGGTAGGATTCTCGGGTAACGATATTACAGGACGTTACTTTATCATCGACTCGGACAAAGATTATCTCAAAGATCTGATTCGGATCTGCAACAACAACGGTCTCGAAGTTCAAAAGCTTTACTCAGAACCTTTTGCCTCAGCTTCGGTATCAATTGACGACGAATCCAAACGTTTAGGCGTCGCGATTGCTGATATAGGTGGTGGCACCACTGACGGTATTGTCTTTCAAAATGGTAAACCTGTTGATGCCTTTACCATCAATATTGCCGGTTCCATGATGAGCAAAGATCTGGCGGTTGGCCTCAATATGTCTATGAGCGAGGCTCAGCATATAAAGCATCTTTATGGCCTACAGTTTTATACGGAAGCTCAGGAAAATCGACCTTACCTCAATCCTCTGGCAAAAAAGGTTTTCATTATTCTGGGGTCTCGAATTCATGAACTAGGTGCACATTTAGCTCAGGAACTCAAGGATTATAGAGGTTTACTAGGCTCAGGAATTTTCCTAACCGGCGGTGGCTCGCAGGTGCATAGCGTCGGTGCTTT
Source organism: Oligoflexus sp. (assembly GCA_041736305.1). GTDB lineage: Bacteria > Bdellovibrionota_B > Oligoflexia > Oligoflexales > Oligoflexaceae > Oligoflexus. The sequence continues at coordinate 40,063 of JBGSTX010000273.1, forward strand.
TCTCTCTGATCGTTTTAAAATAAATGTGCGGGTTCAGGAACCACAGATTGCGCTCGAGGGGTCCGATACTCTCCAGCTAACAGCTCGTTATGCTACGGCGGTGGGGCTTATTAATCTGGAACTCGGTCGTCAACGTTCACAAATGCAGATGCAGGGTTCTTGGTCGCGTCGCTATATCGACCAATTTGTAAACTGGATACGCGAGCTGTCTTAAGACGATCTTAGTCAAAAATTTGACAGCAAAGCCGCTTCGTTCTTATAATTTTTCTAAGTCCAAAAGAAATAATCAGACTGAAATGCCCCCAATAGTGTCGCGAAGGAGTGACTGCCATGGCCCTCGACCAAGAAACGTTCGTACCTCCTGGAGCAAATATCAAGGTAATAGGGATTGGCGGCGGTGGCGGCAATGCTGTCAACACAATGATCCGGACTAGTATTGAAGGCGTAGATTTCATCGCGGCCAACACCGACGTGCAAGCTCTACGATTTTCCCTAGCTAGTCGCAAAATTCAGATTGGGAAAGAGCTGACGCGCGGGCTTGGAGCCGGCGCCGATCCCGATATTGGTCGCGATGCGATGCTGGAAGATCGTCATGCCATCACTGAAGCTCTGGCTGGTGCGCACATGGTCTTCATTACGGCAGGCATGGGTGGCGGCACTGGGACTGGTGGTGCTGCAATTGTTGCGAATATAGCCAGAGAAATGGGCGCCCTCACTGTAGCCGTGGTAACCAAGCCTTTTGCTTTCGAAGGCAAGCGGCGCATGAAGTATGCGGAAGAAGGGATTCGCCGCCTAGAAGACTGCGTTGATACATTGATTACGATTCCTAACCAACGCCTTCTCGAGATCGCTTCGCCCGACCTGAGTATGATCGATGCCTTCCGCATGGCCGATAATGTGCTTGTGAATGCGGTTAAAGGCATTTCAGACATTATCAATATTCCAGGTCAGATCAACGTCGACTTCGCTGATGTCAAAGCGGTGATGTCTTCCATGGGCTTGGCTCTCATGGGCATCGGCCTCGCCGAGGGTCCTAACCGAGCGCAAGAAGCTGCGCAGCGGGCGATTCGTTCGCCACTCCTCGAAGATATCAGCATCGAAGGTGCCACCGGGATTCTAATCAACATTACGGCCGGCGAGAATCTTTCGATCCTCGAAGTTAATGTTGCCTGCTCCATCATTCAAGAAGCTGCCCATGAAGATGCCAACATCATTTTCGGAACAGTGATCGATGAGAATATCGGCCAGCAGATGCGTGTAACTGTCATCGCGACTGGATTTTCACACAGAGACCTTGATATCAGTAGCCAGCAGAGTAGTTCTCGCAACAAGCGTGGGCTATATATGCCAAAATCCCCTGCAATGACAGCGCCTCCTTATCCCAAACAAGAGCTGCGGCGTGAAGAGCCGTCACGCTCTCATTCTTCTTACGATGCGGGAAACCAAGCAGAGCATAAGCCCAGGATGGAAGAGAATCTTGCGCGAATGACTCTTGAAAATGTCGAAAAGCGCCGTGAGTCGCAAGGGGCAAGCAGTTCAGAACCCTCCCCTTCGCTCTTCGGGACTGACAAAGAAATGAAAATTGAAGGTGCTACTGCGGCCCCTGCTCGGCTCAATCTTGATACCCTCGATAATCTCGATTCGGCCGAGTTCATGCCGCCCACCGACAAAACCGACTATTCTTTAGCGACTCACACTGATGAGCTCGATAGAAAAATCGACGAAGCTCTGAAGATCGCTGAGCAGTTAGGCAAGGCCCCTGGGCAGTCGGCGGAAGAAGAGGATCTTGATATTCCTTCCTTTTTGCGGAAATCAAATAAAGATCTATCTCTCTCGTAACGAGAAGAGTTCAGCCTAATCAGGGCTGAACTCGTCCTACTTTTCCCTCAAAAAATTTCTCTCACTAATGCGGAAGATTCTTCGAAAGACTCATGGTCTCCCCGAACTGCCTAGTGCTTTGGGGTAAGGCCTTGAGAGTTGGGTTATTCATTTCTGTGGCTTTGTCAGGAATAGCCCCGATAGTTAAAAGCTCCCTAAGCTGGGGGGCGTTCTCGTGGTTTCTTCGATGCAGTTTCTCAAAGAGCGGCGCCAGAGCGTGCCCAAGAAAACCCTTCAGTGCGAAATGCGAGCCTTTGCCAATCCCTTGCGATACAAAACGAAACAAGTCTTCGATAGCTAGTTTTTCGCTGCCTTCTACCTCAATGAGTTGCGCCCCTGAGCTCGCATCCACATCGACATCGACAAGTCTCAAGAGAATATCGCACAGATCGTTGACATGAATAGGCGCTAAGCGACCTTCGTGCTTCGGAACCGGATAGAACCATGGAAAGCGCATAAGTTTCTCAACTGCGCTTACCAAGCGGTCACGAGCACTTAATTCCGCGAAAATTAGGGATGAGCGGAGGATGATCTTCTCGGGAATTTTAGAGTTTAGTATAACCAGCTCGGCAAAGTACTTTTCTTGCAGGTACCAGGAATCCGTATGGCGCGAAGCACCGAGAGCGCTCAAAAAAATGATTCTCCGGGTCCCTGCTTCTTCCATAGCGTGCACGAGGTTCTTTACCATCGTAATATTTTTGCTGTCCTGCTTGAGGCCATCGTGAGCCCAAGGAATCTCTTCCCACTGAGATCGAAACGACTGGATCCAGGCCAAATGCACGACAGTGCTGACGTTTCTCAGTGCTGTGGTGAGATGCTCGGGCCGCATCATATCGGCAAAGATGGGAATCATATGGGCAAGGGGCTCTGGCAAATGAGCGTGATAGAGGCTTACAACCGATCGGCCTTGTTCTGCCAGGCGTCTTAGAAAAGGTTTACCCACAAATCCAGCTGACCCTGCTACTAGGAGAGCTTCCCGCTCAGGAATTTTGCTCACGCACCGCCTCCACCAGGTTTTCGTCCAGGATAGCATAGACTTTGAGAGTTCGCGCAGCAACCTCATCCCAGCTAGGAATTGAAGCCAGCTGGGTCTGGCAGCGTTGAAGCCAATCGCTTCGATTGCGCAATGCAAGATTGATTTGATCAGCCCAGGCTTTAGCTCCAGCTGTTGCCGGCAAACCAATTCCGGCTAGACCAACGGTTTCGTCAATCCCACTGCCGCTGGTATAGATAACCGGCTTACCCATCTGTATTGACTGTGCAGCAGGCAAGCAGTAACCCTCGAGCAAGCTGGGGTGGACGAGAGCCAGCGATTCACGGTGTAAATTCTCCAAAGCGGAGGCACTTAGGTTGGTATGTACCTTAAGCCGACGATCGAGCCGTCCCAATCGAGTTTCGCCAGCCTGATCTGTAAGCAGGTCCCAAGTTATGTTAGCTGGAAGGAGCTCGAGAACAGAATGAATCAAATCGAGACGTTTATAAGATTCATCTCGGGCCACGGTTAAAAGCTTAGCTTCGGCTTGGTTGGGGCTTTGCGTATCAACTGCAGGCCCTGGCTTTAGGCCGTTCGGAATCATGAAGGTCTTGCCACGAGCGGCAGGAAAGAACTCTTCGAGACTCTCCTGAGTCCAGCGGGAAACGCAGATGATAGCATCCGCAGCGTCAATGGCCTTTGGCATTTGCCACCGAAGAAAGACCTGAAGACTGCGAGACACTTGATCTGGCATCAGAAGTGGGATGAGGTCATGCACAGTCAAGACGCGTTTGACATGCTTAAGTCGAGATGAGCGCGCCGTCGGAATATTGTAGTTACTGAGTCCATGCAAGAGTATCGAATTTGAGTTCCTCGCAGCTAATTTCCCCAGTTGCTGAGCGCAAAGCCAAAGACTAAGCGGCTTTAAGCGCATCCATGACACTTTAGTTTGAGCTAAGGGAGCAAAATATGGATGCCAAACTGCATGAATATGAGGATGGGAAGGGATAATCTGCGGGCTAGGTCCTTGGGAAACCATAGAAGCATGAAGCTCGAATGCATGCCTCCCGACCCCTGCATAAAGGGACTGGAGGCCAAAACTATCCCAGTAAATTCTTTGTTCACCACTCAAAGCGCTATCCCATCATAAGCTTGATTGAGGATATGATAGGAGGCGCTTAAGCGATCAGCAAGAACGAACGAAATATCAATGAAGCCGTGCAGCAGAAGCAAGGGTTTCAGCTACAAACACCCGAACCTCGGCCCTTTTGAACGAACGATTGGCACGATCTACGTCTACCGAGCTATCGGAATTCGTCAGACGATCGAGAGCTCGCTGCTGTGCTTTTTGGGCTCTTGAAACATCAATTTCCTTAGCCTTCTCAATAAGATCTGCCAAAACAGTGACCTGATTGTGATCTACTTCGACGTAACCGCCTGCTATAAAGTAGCGCTCTGCTCCTTCGTTGCCTTGGAAGCTCAGCTCACCGACATCTAGCTCCGCGACCATAGCAGCATGATCAGGAAGTATAGTCATATAACCTGCGGTCCCAGGTAGCGTCACGGCAGTGGCCCGCACGACGGCTAATTGGCGACTCGGTGACAAGACTTTCAGCTCGAAGTTCGCAGCCATAGAATTACCCCTGTTTATTGAAGTTTCTTGGCTTTTTCGACAACTTCGTCAATTGTGCCTACGTAGAGAAATGCCTGCTCAGGAAACTCATCGTACTCACCGTCGCAGATACCTTTAAAGCCACGGATCGTGTCTTCGCGCTTCACATATTTACCAGGGTTTCCAGTGAACTGCTCGGCAACAGTAAAGGGCTGGCTCATGAAGCGCTGAATCTTGCGCGCTCGGGCGACAATGAGTTTGTCGTCATCGGACAGTTCGTCCATACCCAGAATCGCGATGATATCGAGCAATTCTTTATAGCGGTTCAGGATAACCTGCACGCGACGAGCCGTGTTGTAATGCTCTTCGCCAACAATTAACGGATCAAGGATACGTGAATTCGAACCAAGCGGATCAACAGCTGGGTAAATTCCAAGTTCAGCGATCTGACGAGATAGAACTGTCGACGCATCCAAGTGAGCAAACGTAGTTGCAGGCGCGGGGTCGGTGTAATCATCCGCGGGTACATATACCGCTTGGACAGAGGTAATCGAGCCATTTTTAGTGGTGGTGATACGCTCCTGCAACTCACCCATCTCGGTTGCCAAAGTCGGCTGATACCCTACCGCAGAAGGGATACGACCAAGCAAAGCGGAAACTTCAGAACCAGCTTGGGTGAAGCGGAAAATATTATCGATAAAGAGAAGAACATCCTGATTTTCTTCATCGCGGAAGTATTCAGCGATAGAAAGTGCGCTAAGAGCAACACGCGCACGAGCTCCAGGCGGCTCGTTCATTTGACCGAAGACCAAGGCAGTCTTATCAATAACGCCCGAATCCTTCATTTCGTGATAAAGATCATTCCCTTCGCGCGTTCTTTCCCCTACTCCACCGAAGACCGAAAAGCCGCCGTGGTGAGTAGCTACGTTATTGATCAGCTCGAGAATGAGGACCGTTTTACCAACGCCAGCACCACCAAAGAGTCCGACTTTACCACCTTTTGCATAAGGCGCAATCAGGTCAACGACTTTGATGCCAGTTTCCAAGACTTCAGTTTGAGTCGATAACTGAGTAAATTCTGGAGCAGCGCGGTGAATAGGATAACGCTTTTCAGCTTTCACGGGACCAGCTTCGTCAATTGGTTCACCGATTACGTTAAGGATTCGGCCGAGAGCCGCTTTCCCGACTGGGACTGTAATTTGGTCGCCAGTGTCATGAACATCCATGCCGCGGGTCAAGCCTTCAGTACTGTCCATTGCAATGGTCCGTACCACGTTTTGGCCCAGATGCTGTGCAACTTCCAAAACCAGATTCCCCTCTACCTTGCTGATAAGGGGGTTGGTCATTTTCAGAGCGTTATAAATTGGCGGCAGGTTTCCTGAGGCAAACTCTACGTCCACCACAGGTCCCATGACCTGAACTATTGTTCCCGCTTGCATGATATCTCCTTGACCTATTTATCGATGATGCAATTACAAAGCTTCGGCGCCGCTGATAATTTCGATCAACTCTTTGGTGATCGCAGCCTGGCGAGCCCGGTTGTACTGAAGCGTCAGCTTCCTAATGACTTCTTTGGCATTGTTGGTTGCTGAATCCATCGCTGTCATGCGGGACCCGTGTTCCGATGCCACTGCACTGAGTAGAGCGCTAAATACTGTGCTTATGAGCTTCCGCTCTAGCAGCTTATCGAGCAACTCTTCAACTCCTGGCTCTACGATCAAATCAGGGCCTATGCTGGATTCTGACTCTGACAAAGCCATGGGTATAGGAAGCAGCTGAACTATAGTGGGCGTTTGATCTAGGGCCGACTTAAAATATGGGAACGCCATATAAACGCGATCAAAGTTGCTGTCGCGGAAAGCATTGAGTACCTCGGCAGCCAGCTCTCTGGCCATACCGATATTCGCGCCCTCTAAAACCTTCTCGCGCTGGGCTAGAAAGGGAATCTTCCACTTCTTGCCGAAAGCTATCGAACGGCGCCCGCCAGCATAGAGGGAGAGCTTAACGCCCTCTTTTGACTTTTCTTTTATGAAGGCGTTGACCGCTTTGGCCAAGTTAGAGTTGAGACCACCGCAAAGTCCCCGATCCGTGCCCAGCATCAGGACTAGTGCACGCTTCTCTTCGCTCTGACGAAGCAGCGGAGATTCTAATTCGGCTTGTCCTACAAGCAGCTTTTGAACCACGCGATCCAAAGCTTTGGCGTAAGGACGAGCTGCTTCGGCTGCGTTGCTCGCTCTCGCGAACTTGGCTGCTGAAACAAGTTTCATCGCGTTCGTGATCTTCTGCGTACTCTTTACGCTTCCGATGCGACGCTTGATGTCCTTCAGGTTAGCCATGAGCCTGGTATCCCTTATCGAAGGTGGTGATGGCCTGCTTCAGTTCTTCCTCGACATCGTTCAGCTTCGCGCGCTTCTCGATCTTATCCAGCAAGGCCTTGTGCTGACTGCGAAGATGCGCGGTAAAACCCTGCTCCCAAGTCCGGAGCTTACTGAGCTCATACTTATCGAGATGACCTTTGATACCAGCATAAATCACAGCAACCTGAACACCGACTTCTAGGGGTGCATACTGGGTCTGCTTCAGAAGTTCGACGAGTCGAGCTCCCCTGGACAATGTGCGTTGGGTCGTGGCATCGAGATCTGAGCCGAATTGGGCGAAGGCTGCGAGTTCCCGGTACTGGGCGAGGTCCAAACGAAGCGAGCCTGCCACCGATTTCATGCCCGGAACCTGAGCTGCGCCACCGACACGTGATACCGATAGACCCGCGTTAATAGCCGGGCGTACACCGCTGTGGAACAAATCTGCTTCAAGGAAGATCTGTCCATCGGTAATCGAGATGACGTTGGTCGGGATATAGGCCGAAATATCACCAGCCTGTGTTTCGATCACGGGGAAGGCCGTGAGAGAGCCGGCACCAAGCTCGTCACTGAGTTTACAGGCGCGCTCCAAAAGGCGGCTATGGACATAAAAAACGTCACCAGGATAGGCTTCGCGTCCTGGTGGGCGACGCAAAAGAAGCGAAAGTTCGCGATATGCGACTGCTTGCTTGCTCAAGTCATCGTAGAAAATTACTGCATGTTCGCCGCGATCTCTGAAGTATTCGGCCATTCTGCAGCCCGAGTATGGAGCTAGAAATTGCATAGGTGCAGGATCGAGCGCCGATGCTGCGACGATAATTGTATAGTCCATCGCACCAGCTCGCTTCAGGCGGTCAACGACTTGGGCGACGGTCGATGCTTTTTGGCCGATCGCAACGTAAACACAAATTACGTCTTTCCCTTTTTGATTTATAATCGTGTCGACACAAACCGTAGTTTTGCCGGTTTGCCGGTCACCGATGATAAGCTCACGTTGTCCCCGACCAATTGGAACCATCGCGTCGATAGCTTTGAGACCGGTTTGCAAAGGTTCGTGGACTGACTTACGGGCGATGATGCCAGGAGCCTTGACTTCAACGGCACCGATTTCGGCATCTTTAATAGGGCCCTGACCATCGATCGGCACGCCCAACGCATTCACAACCCGGCCGACCAGGCCTCGGCCGATAGGTACAGAGTTGATTTCTCGGGTTCTTTTGACTAACTCGCCCTCTTTGATCGTCTGATATTCGTCTAAAATGGCGACACCGACGTTGTCTTCTTCGAGGTTGAGAACTACGCCTTTTGACCCGTTACTGAATAAAACAAGCTCACCGGCCATAACTTTATCGAGGCCGTAGACACGCGCAATACCATCGCCAACGGAGAGGACAGTACCTGTTTCCTCGAGCTCGACCTTTTGGTCAAAGTTCTTGATGCGATCGCTGATGATTTTGCTGACTTCATCGACACGAATCTTATCCATGGTTATCTCGCTCTCCTTAGCTGGCAGCTATTTTCGTCATATTTTCGAGTTTAGTTTTCAGGCTCATATCGAGCAGGCTGTTTTCGATGCGTACGACAAAGCCACCTAAAATAGCGCTGTCGACCTGTGTTTCAAGCTTGACCTTCTTGCCGAGCATCGATTCGAGTCGGCCCTGAATATCGCTCAGCTCCTTAGCATCAAGGGGCAAAGCAGTCGTCACCAAAGCATCAACTACACCGCGTTGGTGTTGAAGCTTTCGCCTGAAGGTTTTAGCGATAAGTGGCAAAAGTGAGGTTCGACGACTGCGGACCAAAACATCTAAAAACTTCCCTAGAACCGGGTCAGCTTTAAGTTCATTTGCCGCGTAGGTGAAAACTTCGTGAAGAAGCTCGGCACTCACGACTGGACTAGCTAGCACCTTACGAAGGCTCTTGTTATCGTAAAGTTTCGCGATTTCATCGAGTCCTAGCGCAACGCTGTCTTCGAGTGAAGCCTGGCCCTGAGTCATCGATAGGAGAGCTGCGGCGTAGCGCGTGGCTATTTTTTCTTCACTCATGACGACCTCGCCTGGCTAGGATTGATATGAGCCAAACCATCTTGAATGACGCGGTGATGAGTCGCGGAGTCAAGATTTTTTTGAATGTGCTCTGCTGCTTGAACTTTGACCAGCTCGAGAATCTCTTTTTGGAGAGCTATCTTTGCAGCGCTTACCTCAGCATCGGCGATTCTTTTAGCTTCGCGCTTTAGATGCTCAGCGAGTTGTTCGGCACTGCTGACCATTGCCCTAGCCTCCTCGTCTGCCTGCTGATGAGCCGTTGCTTTGATAGCGGCGACTTCCTGATCCAAGCGAGCTAAGCGTTGCTTCAGCTCCGCATTTCGCTTCTCTGCCTCAGCGCGGGCTAGATTAGCCTTTTCAACTAGTTCGGCATAGTTGTGCCGCTTAGCTGCAAGCGCGTTGATGAGGGGCTTTCGCAGCATAAGATAGGCAAGTATGAGAAATATAATCCAATTAATGTAAGGAAAGAGAAAACTATTTAGAAAATCGAAGTTTTCCACAGATACCTCGTTTGGGGGTCGAACACTTTAGGCCGGTACAATCTTATCGACGAGCTGCTGAGACAATGAGCGAACTAAGTCTGGGACCAGACGCCTTTGCTCTTCCAGCTCTCGACTCAACTCTTGGCGCATAGAAGCGACAACTCGGTTGGCTTCTTCTGTAGCTCGCGAGACAAGGTCATCTCGCTTGATGCGAGCAGTGGCGATAGTTTGTTCGCGTAGACTACGCGTCTCCACACCGACTTCTTGAAGGCGTGCGTGAATTCTATCGACAGCTTGAGAACTTTCCTGCTGCAGGTGCTCAGCTTGCTGCTGACTTCCTTCAGTCAGTTTGACTCTTTCGCTATGGACTTTGAGATATGGTTCAAGAAGAAACTTCTTAACAACGAAGAAGTTGGCCAGGAATAGACCAGCCTGAATGACCATGATTGTAGGATTAGGCACTAGATTAAGTGAGGACATCTCGGGATTAACCTCGTAGCGCTAGAGAGTCGAACCTCGTTTCAAAGGATCACTTAAGTAACTTATTATGGACCAGTTCTCAAGAATTGATTTTCAACCCACGGTTTTTGGTCGTCCTAGGCGGATGCAATTTTCGAGATATCAGATTGCTCCACTGCTGATGAGCTGGAGAAGTCGTTCTAGCTCGGCTGGTGAAAAGAATGAAATCTCGATGCGGCCGCGACTACCTGATCCATGCAGTTTCACCTTAGTTCGTAGGTGACTTCGCAGCGTATCAGCCAAATAGTCAAGGTCAGCGTTGGCTAAAGACGATTCTTCTTCTTTATCTTGTAGCTGGCTGGAGCGTTTCATTCGCTTCACTAGCTGTTCGGTTTGCCTGACGTTGAGTTTCTTTGCGACGACGATTTCACGAGCTTTTATTACGAGCGAAGGTTCTTCGAGAGCCAGAAAAGCTTTGCCGTGACCCATGCTGAGTCGCTCGTTCATCAAATCATCTTGAACTTCTGGAGGCAGGGATAAAATTCGGAGGAAATTAGTGATTGTACTTCGATCTTTCCCAACTCGCTTTGCGCACTCATCTTGAGTGAGGCCAAAATCTTTTATAAGAGAGGCATAGGCTTCTGCTTCTTCGATGACATTGAGATTTGCTCGCTGAACATTTTCTATGATGGCGATTCGTAGCATCTCTTCGGCTGTCACTTCTTTGATGATAGCAGGCACTTGCGTGAGGCCTGCAATCTGCGAAGCTCGCCAACGACGCTCACCTGCAATAATCATATAGCCATCACCGTCTTTAGAAACGATCAAAGGCTGAACGACTCCATCCTGTTTGAGGCTTCTAGCCAGGGATTGGAGATCTTCTTCGCGAAATAATTTACGGGGTTGTTTGGGATTAGGGTGAATTCTTGTGAGCTCCAAGTTGGCGATTTGAAGCTGATTCGGTTCTGCAGCTAAGCTTTTGCTCGGGTCTTCTATACCAAGCAAAGCTGGCAAGCCTTTCTTCGCAGGAGAGGATGAAGAAGGAGAGCGAAGATCTGTCATATTTTGTCCTTTTGGGTAGACTAAAAATCTCCAAAGAGTGGCTATACGCATCTCTTTTGGCTACATAAATACAAACAGGCCACTACGATCTATAACTGAAAGACATGCCAAATATTATTGTTCCACGTGGAACATCTACCCCCATAAAATCAAATTTTCTCAAAATGTTCCACGTGGAACATTGCCAAAGGGTCGGGCTCTGATGTTCCACGTGGAACATTGCCAAAGGGTCGGGATCCGATGTTCCACGTGGAACATTGCCAAAGGGTCGGGATCCGATGTTCCACGTGGAACATTGCCAAAGGGTCGGGATCCGATG
>JBGSTX010000035.1:0-2322 GCA_041736305.1 Oligoflexus sp.
AGCGGTAGGATCCGCTCACACCGATCTCAGTGACGGCCAGCTCAGTATCGACGGCATGGTAACGTCCCGTCCATTCCTTGTCGTAGCTGACGTTGGTAGCCCAGGGAGCTGTGATCGCCCATCCGACGTGAATATCTTCGTTCAACTGATGGGTGCCGAAGAGCGAGGGAATGACGATCGGATCGGAGGCCTTATCGATTTCGTTTTTACCCTGATTTGGATTGGGAACGGGGCCAGCTGAGGTTGTGTTCGTCAGGCTCGCGTCTTTAACTTTGATCCCTGCCATAAGATAGCTTGCACTGACACTGACATGTTGACCTTTGAGCTCGCTCATAGTCGCAGGGTTTGCAAAAATGCCACTTGCGTCATAGGTGTTGACGCCGTCTGAAGCTAGCGAGGTGCCGCTGCTGGCGGCGCTCTGATTTCTAATCGCAAATCCAGCAGCCCAGGCATTTTCGGCTTGCATAAGGTATGTAAGGAGAGCTGCTGAAATCGAGGCCGATAGACTCAGGCCGCTGCTCTGTGAAGCGGGCTGTGAAAGTGCTTGCGAATGCTTAGGCATGTGGGAAAGACCTCCAGATCGAAACAGTAAAGGAAGAGTAAGATGGTTTTAATATAATCTCCCTTGGAAGAAATGCAAAAAATAAAATCTTTGCTCTGGCTGGGAAGGCCACAGTCCATTCTGTGGCAAACTGTGGGCTAGGAATTTTTTTTAGGATGCGCGCAGTAGCTGTGTGGAAAAAACGAGCGAAGGTGGCGAGCATTCATCTGGCTCGTACGCTGCCAGAGGATGAGACCATCATCCTCCTGCGAGGCTACCATGTAGCCTTCTCCGACTTCGCAAGCTTCGACGTAGAGTATCATTTTGAATCCGGCTGGAAATCGAATCGCGACGGCTGAAAAAACTGCAGACGGAGAATAGAGCGCGCTCCGTTCACCCCCTGCTTTCTCATCGATAACGATGATGATAAAGACGCCGGTTTCTTCTTCGTACTCTCGCCAGTGCAGACCGCCGAAAGCTCGCTTGCCCGAAATATCAGAAAGCCAGGTGATCCGTGAACTATACAAAGGAGAAATCTTTTCGTAGCGGAATGCTGATGGGTTGCGGCGTGTGCTCATGAGTAGGTCCTCCATCGAACCCCTAGAATGCCTGCATAGCTTGCCGAAAAATAGAGACATTTAACCCGAGATTCCGCTTTCTCCCGAGCCCCAATGCTCAATCTTGGCCTTAAGGACTTGAGCCGTTTTGGCTCAAGCTCCCGGCTCTTTGCGCAAAGCAAAGAGACCGACGTTGCGCGGCGATAGAGTCCGATCAAAAAATTCTATTAGCGCTGTGCGCCAGCCACGTTCCCCAAGCCAGAGCGCTCGGTCTAGATGAATGAGCGCTTCGAGCGGGCGAGCAAAGCGTGCACGCAGGAGGTCAATAAGGAAGAGCGTCTGGGTTTCATCCTGAACCTTCTCGTAGAAGGCTTCTAGCGCCGCCTGGCTTTCGTGAAGCGGCAGGCCGAGCAGCTGGCAGCGTTCGCGGGCGTAGTACGCAAATCCACGGCGGTAGCTTTCCTTCGGGGCATTTCCCACACTGAGAAAGCCGGAGCTGAGCCCATGATCCCGCATGAGCAGATGGAGGGCGAAGCGATAGCTCTGCGCAGCTTTCTGGAAGAGAAAGACCGCCTGGCTTTTACCCTTGCGGCCCCGGGTTGCCAGAAAGAAGGCATGAGTGCTGAGGCGCAGAGATTCCGCCCTGCTCACCTGCGAGCGCGGAAAGTCGCGCTCAGGATCGAGACGATCGTAGCAGCACGGGACGTTGAGTAACGCTGGGCAGGCAGCACTCTTCTCAAGCTGGTGCCAGGCGAGTGGACCACAGGTGTGGAGCCCTACACTGCAGGTCCCGCTGCTAAAGTAGGGGTCGAGTTCGGGCTGAGCTTCGCCTTTGATAAAACAGTTGTGAAAACTCAACTGCTCGGTGATCGCAGTAGGCCACCCAGGCTGCGCCCGACCTTCTTCCTGTAAACTCACCTGTGCATCGACGGATCTCACCGGCAGCCCGGTTGCTTCGATAAGGTGCCGCGCCAAGTGCCCTAGGCCACCTCCCAAATCGATGAGCTCGCGAATCGGGAGCGCTCGAAGTTCATTCTGTAGAAAGGGCACAAGTGCAGCTATTTCATGCTGCTTTTTGAGGCCAAGACGGGTTACACGAAGCTTGGGTGCAGGCTGGCTGATAGCAGGACTGAAGGTATCCGCCGCGGCCTTGAGTGCGCTGAGGACGGCGGCCAAATCGCTAGACCCCACTTCTAGTTCGCCGAGATTTTCCTCATCGTCAAA
>JBGSTX010000046.1:0-2681 GCA_041736305.1 Oligoflexus sp.
ACAAAATACTGGAACTCTAAAGGTTACATTTCACTATTTTCAGTTCTCGACAAGCACAGGCAGGGGCTGCAAACCGCCGTATACGGGTCCGTACGTACGGTGGTGTGAGGGGACGGGGCGAAAGCCCCTCCTACTCGATCGCACCTGCTGCATTTGTGCCATCACCAGTTGTTACGCCAGCGCTAGTATCAAAAATGATTTTCTCATGGCCTTCTTCTGGGGTGTAGCGTTTACCAGTCAAAACAGCTTTCGTGAAACCGACGATTTCTACGAAGCGAGATGAAGGTTGATCCCAGTACTCAGCTTTATCTACGTAGACCTTGAGCAGAGCGCAGTGTGGATCGTCGACTCCATCTGGAAACCAGGCTCTATAAGCCTCCTTCCAAAGCTCCTGCTTCTTCGCTTCATCTTGGACAATTTCTGCGAGTCCGCTGATCGAGACGTATCTTTGCTTCTCAGGGAGAGCGTAGCTCAGATTAACGCGGGGATCGTTCGCCAGTTCCTTAGCTTTACCATCGTGATCTGAACTGAAAAACCAAAGAGCTCCTTCGAACTCGGCATCTTGCGTCATCATAGGGCGGCTTCGCAGGTAACCATCCTTCTCGAGGGTTGTCAGCATCGCAACTTTCACGTCGGCGATGAGTTCGAGTAGGTGATGCAAAGCCTCGCTGTTTTCGATTCCGTTGCCAGTCTTAGTGAGTTTGTCCATTTCTTGCTTTCCCTCTATTTATATCGATTCGATCAGCAGTTCTTTTTATGGAAGTTTTTTGAGCCGCTCTCTTACTAAGTCTTAGGAGAGAGGGCCAACTGTTCCCGAATATGATGGCGGATCACTGGCTGGGAACGAGTCGCGCGAAGCTGTATCGATATCATTTCGCGGCGGGTTCCTAATTTTGCTTCGATTGCTAGAGTAACGCTGCACACCTTTACGGAAGAAGTGCTGCGATGCAAATGCAAGGACGCCATACTTGAGCAAACGGCCTGCGGTGAGTGATGGGATACGAAACATAGGGGACTCCTTTGCGCAACGACATTTCTAGACAGTCAACTTAGCTGCAACTGGGAAAAGTTAACTGCACAGGGCACACGGGCCTGGTCTGAGCACGATGCGTGCCAGCTCACAAACGATCTGATGGCGTGTTTTCAAACCTGAACCTGTAGGCGAAATGATACTCCACATGTATCAAGAGTGCTCCCGATCGAAGACAGAGCCCGAGTCGCTAGTCCATAAGCAAGTAAGTCGATGAGTCGTATCATCTTCTAGTGGCTTTGCTTTCGTGAATTATCATAAGCTCAAGAAAGCCCCATGAAGCTAAGACGTAAACCTGTGAGCACTTAATCGCCGAGGCCAAGACACGATATGAGTGGCACGAAGTCTGCATCTTAGAAACGTGGCAAAACGTTGAAGTCATTTAGGAGAGCACCCATGAAAATGAAAGTCACAAACCTGATGCTGTGCACCGGCGGTCTACTCGCTTCGATCCAAGGTTTCGCCCAAGGCACAGCCATGGAGAGATCGAGCGAAGGACTTATGCCAAACCCTCTTTCAGTCGGTGCGAATATCGGTATCGCTGACGTTGAAGAAGTAAACGGCAATATTTTTCAATTCGGGATTATGGCGGACTATGCCCTCTCGCCAAGTTTCTCCCTGGGTGGAACCGTCGATTACTGGAACGATGCTTTTGACGCGAGCGGCGATCGCCGTATCGAAGTGGAAGACACCTCTTTCGGTCTCAACGGTAAGTTCAAATTTCCGGATGTAGCTGCAGGCCTTAAGCCCTATGCTCTTGCCGGTATTGCATTGCACCGCTTTGCAGTAGATGTTGGATCAAAGGACTTGAACAACGACCCTATAGTTGACAAGTTCAACGAATATGACAAAGAGACAGCAGACGTGAACGGTGAGTTCGGTGTCGACTTTGCAGGTGGCCTTCAGTACAGCCTGCAGCAAGATATCGATGTAACCGGTGAAGTCCGTTATCGTCGCATTATTGACCGCACTGTAGCCCTTGACCAGCTCAACTTCACAGCTGCTCTCTCCTACGCTATGTGATTCTGGGTCACTTAATGCTTTGACTGCCTAGGAAAGAGGGGGAGCTTGTAAGAAGAGTCCAACCCCTCCCTGGGTTTTTCTTGTTTGGGGCCTAGTTGTTCCCGAGATCCAGCCGTAAGAGGTCTTCTCCATGAGATACTTCCGCTTCGTCACTATACTTCTCGCGGCTGCGTCGTTCACCTGTCCTTTCATGGTCCTCGCTACCGTGAAATCAGCGGCCGGAGCTGAGAAGCTAGCTCGTGCCCTAATCCTCGTTAAGCACGAAGCTGCAGCGGCGAGTATTTGAAGGCTTGAGCTAGAGTGTGCAGCACCATGGTGGGTGCTGCTCAGACCAGACCGGCGATCCTTTATCAACCTGGACCGTAATACTCCAGCCATACCATAGAATGCGCCAGCGTCTGAGGCTTGGCTGGTGATATAAGGGCCTCTGCTATCTCCCAGATCGAAGATAATCTTCAAAATTGGTGCCGGTCTATTCCCGGCTGTCACCCGTAAAGGCGGCATTTCTGCCGTAGATTCTCTTCGTCAAAGTTAGCCGGTGGTTTTTAGAGAAAGCACTGTCCCTACCCATCAGGACTGTTTAGCCGTCTCTCGCAGAGCCTGGGACTAGAGAAGTATCCCAAGGTGC
>JBGSTX010000070.1:0-4460 GCA_041736305.1 Oligoflexus sp.
TATCTCCTGGAATGCCTTGGGTGCCCTCAGGACCGCGTGGACCCGCTGGGCCTGTTTCACCAGCCGGACCTGTTTCTCCCGGTAAGCCGCGAGGGCCACGTTCTCCTCGTTCGCCGGCAATACCTTGCGGGCCAGCATCGCCTTTCGCTCCTTTTTCACCCTTAGCGCCCGGCAATCCGGTGGGGCCGACATCGCCTTTCTCACCTTTTAGACCCTGTGGGCCAGCGAGGCCGTTAGCGCCTTTTTCTCCCTTCGGACCCATTTCACCTTTGGCTCCACTCGCCCCCATATCACCTTTGGCTCCACTCGCGCCCGTATCACCTTTGGCTCCACTCGCGCCCGTATCACCTTTGGGACCAGCTGGTCCTGCAGGACCTTGCTCACCTTTAGCTCCATTCGCACCAGCATCACCTTTGGGACCAGCTAGTCCCGCAGGACCTTGCTCACCTTTGGCTCCACTCGCGCCCGTATCACCTTTGGGACCAGTTAGTCCTGCAGGACCTTTCTCACCGTTGGCTCCGCTCGCGCCCGTATCACCTTTGGGGCCAGCTTCGCCTTTGAGCCCTGCTGGACCCGCAGGACCCTGCTCGCCTTTTGCTCCCGTGAGGCCGGTATCACCTTTTGGTCCGGCCTCTCCGTTTAATCCCGCAGGACCCTGCTCGCCTTTTGCTCCCGTGAGGCCGGTATCACCTTTTGGTCCGGCCTCTCCCTTTGATCCCGCAGGACCCTGCTCGCCTTTTGCTCCTGTGAGGCCAATGTCGCCCTTAGGACCTGCATCCCCTTTTGGTCCCATAGGACCAGCAGGACCCGCTTGGCCGTTTGCACCGGGAATACCCTTAGGTCCCTGCTCACCTTGTGGCCCTTGAAGTCCCTTTAGTCCTTGAGGACCCGCAGGACCTGCAGGTCCCTGAGGTCCCGAAGTCACAGGCGGTCTGCCGATAATAATGCCACGAGTTTCTTCTTGGGCTGCGGCGAGATTCGAACTGAGCAAGTAAGATACGAGAATACCCGATGCGATGGCGCTAAAGCGCTGATTCATTCTGTTCTCCAAGAGGAATTGCTTGTTTCGGTATTTTACAAGAAGTAAGAGTAAATGAGAAATATTGCTTCTGCAGCAAATGAAGCGTCCGCATAAAATGAGAGAAATTCTTCGCGAAATTATCCATGTGCACGATCGTTAGAATTTTCGAATTGCCGTGATGAGCCGCGTACGAACTCGGAATTTACTAGCGTGAGGACTGAATAGGGGTGACAAGTTCCTGTGCTCTCCCATCGATATAGACTAAAGCTTATTCAGCTGTTAACCTCGCCTGGTGTTTACCTAAACTCAGCACGGATTAAGCGATGCAGCTAAAGACTCTGAATTCTGGAATCCATGTACCCACCATCGTCGATCGATTTCTGGTCCGGGATTCTCTGGTTAATAATTTGTCGATCAGCGTCCTCAAAGTCTGCCGGGAAAATCCCTCCATTTTCCCTGTGCAGCGGTTTTACTTCGTTGAATCAGCACATGAAGTCGTAGCGTATGCACACGCAACTCCACCTTATCCGCTTTGCCTGAGCGTTGCCCTCCCCGGTGCCCTGCAGTTTTTAGGCAGCAGCCTGGCCAAGCTGGATCTCAGTCTGGATGCGTTATATGGACCAACGCCGGCCACGGAAGCTTTTTTAAGCGCCTGGCCTGCTTTGGCCAAACGTCGAACCGCCAAAGAATTGCAAGGCCTCTACCGCCTCAAAGATGTCATATTTCCAAAGTCGACGGGAGCTATCTTTAGTGTAGCAGAAGGCGGAGACCTCGAACTCGCTGTGAGTTGGCATAAAGCATTCTGCCTCGAAGCTAAGGACCCATTGCATTCAGATAAAATTCTGACGGATATGTACCGGGATCGCATCGCAAAAAATGATCTCTTTCTCCTGCGCAGTGGAAATGAAACGCTTGCAATGGCTAGCGCGACCCGGGAGCTGGGAGCGGGGAGGGTGTTAAGCTTTGTCTATACGCCTCCTGCTCATCGACGAAAAGGCTATGCCTCAGAGCTTGTCGCGCAAAGCAGTGCTGAACTCTTGGAAAGAGGCTACGAATACTGCTGTCTCTTTGCTCAAATCGACAAGAAAACCCGGAGGCACCTCTATGAAGACGTGGGCTACGTCTTCATCATGGAGTTTACTCTCCATCGATTCTCTACGAGCTTGCCTTCGTAAATGATTTATTGTCACTGTAATGTACACAACACCCATTCACCAACACAGGCCCTCCGCCTTCATTCCATATATTTCAGCTCCTTAGACTGAGCATGCAGGTTGCAATAGGCTCACCCGAGACGATTGTAAAGGAGCTTTGAATTCGAATGATGATGAAAAAGAGAAAAGCGGTATCGGTTTTGGCACTTACAGTAACGATAATAAGCGGCTGCATGCCAAGGAAAGACTTTAAAAAAACGTCGGAGGAGGTCTCGGAATCAGCTCCGACCGAGATTAGTCCTGAGCAGACGCTCGAAGCACCAGTCTCTCCTGATTTCAGCGATGTAGGCGCGCTCTATAGCAGCCTAGGCCCTATCCCTGCCGAATACAAAACTGAAGGCGCTATGCGCGATGGCAGGTATTGGTCGTATCTAAGCGGTCAAAAACAAGCCGAACTTCAGGCTTATCTAGCCGCGAACAAAGCCGGACTCGACGCTTTCATCAAGAATCCAGTTGCCGCCAATGGCGCGCCTGCCCTGATTTTCCGACTTTTGCCAGACGTGATGCCGCACATTTTTTCCAATGCTAAGTTTGAAGCGGCAACCGGCTACTATCGCGTGAATCCAAGCGATCCGCTGCCCTATGGATTTGCTTTCACTAAGGCGCCTTCTGCTGCCGGTGGCCCTCCTTCGCCACTTCTCGTGCAGGTCAGCTGTGCTGCCTGTCACACAGGACGCGTAGTGGGACCTCGGGGAAATATACAGACTATCGTTGGAGCCCCAAGCACAGTAGCCGATATTAATGGCTATAAAAGTACTCTGACTCAAGCAGTGAGAGATCCGGCCTATACCCTAGAGAAGTTTGCAGCAGCTTTGGCCAGCAAAAAAGACGGCGAACTTTACGGTCCGGATCGGATCCTCGAAGAGAAGACCGACCGTGCGATTTTCCAGGCAGCCGGCGCAGGCCTCTTGCAAGCCTTCAAAGACGGCCTAATCCAGCGAGCAGAATACACGGCGAAGACTGCCGGAGCCTACTCTCTGAAGGGTGATCTCCGCACCTTGGCCCGCTCTCCCGGACATATTGACTTTCCTATCGCCGTCGCACTTGCGACCGCTCCCCCAGCTGAAGTCCTCGCCGATCCAATCAATAACCTCAAGAAATACTTTCCACCGATGGCTGGTGTCGCTGACATCATGAGCATTTGGCAGCAGGAAAAACGCAACTTCGCCCAGTGGGACGGCAACCTTAAGAATAAGCTAACGAGGAACCTTGGTGCCGAAGTCGGTGTCGCCGGAGACCCAAAGGTCGTGAACTTTCCTAATGCGTTGATCACGACAGAGTTCGTTGAGAAGCTCCCAGCTCCCAGCTACCCCTTCAAAGTTGATATGATCAAGGCTACGGAAGGCAAGAAGATCTACGACAAAGCCTGCGCTTCATGTCATGAAAACGAATACTTTATGCCAGTTGCGAAGGCTGGTACTGAGCCGGGTCGGGCTATCGGTTTAACGAAAGATACGCGTCTCCTGCTTACCGCTGCTTTGAGAATGGCCTGTTCTGATAAGACTTTGTCAGATTGCCTGGTCCCAGATAATGAGATGGTAGTGCCGCGCGAAGAAAATCCAGGCTACATCTCCTTGCCCCTGACCGGTATCTGGGCCCGTGCCCCCTACCTCCACAATGGTTCGGTACCGACCCTTTGGCACTTGCTGAGCGGCGAACGTCCAGAAGAATTTCAGCTGAACGATTTAGGCTTCGACCAGAAGTTTGTTGGATTTAACTGGGAAATAAAGGCCCAAGAATCGAGTAAGGGGCAGAACGATAAACCCAGCCAGAATTCTTCTAGTGTCAGTAGCACGGGCAACTTCGTCGTTCGCTATGATACGAAGATCCCTGGATTTGGTAATAAGGGTCACTCGGATAAGGACGTCTTCAATGGTGGGATCGACTTCCGCAGTGAGCCAGCTAAGTTGGATGCTCTCCTAGAATATTTGAAAACGCTATAATTGTAGAATCAGAAGCGGGTCTGCCTTAGGCGACCCGCTTAGCAGCTGCAGATGGCAGAGTGAAATAGAAGCTCGAGCCACTTCCTGGCGATGACTCCGCCCAGATTCTCCCCCCGTGCTGGTCGACCCACGACCTTTTCCATCGAAATCCCACTTCAGGATTTGCAAGCGCGCGAGAGCCCTCGGGGCAATCTGGGGGGCAAGCGCATTCTGGTTCTTGCCAACGATGCCAGTAACGCGGAGATACTTACGCAACAGCTCAGTCTCCGCGGGATGCTTTCT
>JBGSTX010000075.1:0-26201 GCA_041736305.1 Oligoflexus sp.
TGTCGACGTCATCAAGGTTTACGATGAGTTCGATCGCGCGGAAGCGGCTGCCCTGGGTCCTGTACCAGCTAATCCCGGTAAATGGCCGGTACTGCGGCGCGCCTATGAATTGTCGAGCATTGGTCCGCTGTTTGAGACGGCTCCCTATCGGGCGCCCTTCCGCGAGCTGACGAGTCGGCTGCAGATCTGCGACGGCGATATCGCTCGCGCCTTCGAGCGCTATTACGCAGACAAAGCGCCGAGCGAACTCGACAAGAAACTCTTCTTTCAACGCGCCGAGCGAGCTTGGAACTGGCTGCAGAAGTTCGCGCCAGAGGAATTCTCTTACCAGATTCATCAGGAGCCGGTGGCCTATCCACTTTCGCCAAAGCAAAAAGAGACTATCGTCGCTTTTCGCGAGCTGCTGAATAAGGTCGATCTTGAGGCAATTGATCCGAAGGATTTAAATCAGAGGCTCTATGATGATATTATCCATAGCACCGGCTGTGATAGTAAGGAATTTTTCGCTGCCGTTTACCAAAAGTTGATTGGACGCGACCAAGGTCCCCGTTTACCGGGCTTCATCAAAGAACTAGGTCGCGACCGCATCATCCGGCTACTCGAGGATCCTCAACCTGTACAGTAGCGGGGCAGAGGGTGTGGAGTGCCGCAAGACTAAGGACTCCACATGATCTTGCGCCGACATCTCTTGATCCGCTTCTGCATCGCCTTTGGGCTCGTCCTGCTCCTAGCTCCTCTCGGGGGTAGTTGTTCCCACCTCCGCCAACTCTTGGGTCTCGTCGCCGAAAAGCCCGAGATCAAGCTCCGTCAGGTGGATGTGGGAGCCTTCAAAATGGATAGGATCCAGCTGGTCTTCGTGCTCGATGTCGCGAATCCCAACGATTTCACTCTGGACTTCGCTGATCTCCACTACCGGGTTCACGGACTCGGGATAGAGCTGGGGGAAGGGAAGGTCGCCGAGCCTTTTTCGCTCGCAGCAAGCCGACGAACCGAAGTACGCCTGCCTTTCTCCGTCAAACCAGAAGTCGCTCTGCTGCTCTTCAAGAAATACCTGTCCCAACCAGGAGAACTCAAGCTGCATTTCGAAGCGAAGGTTTTCATGGACACCGCTTTTGGAAAAATGGATATGCATTTCCAGGATGAACGCACTATGGTAAAGGGTCTCAAAGCCTACTGAGGAAAGCGAGTACTATGAAAGGCATCATCCTAGCTGGTGGATCAGGAACGCGCCTGCACCCTTTGACTCTGGCGATCAGCAAGCAGCTCCTTCCCGTCTTCGATAAACCTATGATCTACTATCCCTTGTCGGTCCTCATGCTCTCGGGGATCCGCGATATCCTCATCATCTCGACCCCGCATGATCTGCCCCAGTTTGAACGCTTGCTCGGCGATGGCCACGAGTGGGGGCTCTCCTTTACTTATGCGGTACAGCCGCGGCCTGAAGGCCTGGCTCAGGCCTTTATCATCGGCGAATCCTTTGTGGGTTCGGAGCCTGTCTGTCTCGTTCTAGGCGACAACATCTTTCATGGAAACGAACTCTCGAGAACCTTGCAGCGAGCCGCCGAGTTGCAGAAAGGCGCAATGGTCTTCGGCTACTATGTTAAAGATCCGGAACGCTATGGTGTCGTGAGCTTCGATGCAGCCGGACGCGCGGTAGAGATCGAAGAAAAACCTCTGAAACCCAAGTCCTCCTATGCGGTCACAGGTCTCTATTATTATGATAACGAGGTCGTCGAGGTGGCTAAGAGCCTGCGTCCGTCGGCGCGCGGCGAACTTGAGATAACCGACGTCAATCGGCACTATCTCGCGCGCGGACAGCTTAGCGTTGAACGCTTTGGTCGCGGAACGGTCTGGCTCGATACCGGCACTCATCAGGCGCTGATCGAGGCCAGCAGCTATGTTCAGACCATAGAAAGCCGACAGGGTCTCAAGATTGCCTGTCCAGAAGAGATCGCTTGGCGCATGGGATATATCGATGACGAGGCGGTTTTACGTTTGGCGTCCCGCTTGCAAAAATCAGATTATGGCCTTTATCTGCAGGCCATCGTACGCGAGCCTCGGCTATGAGGCGAGCACGCGTCCTTCTCACAGGAGCGAGTGGACAGGTCGGCTTTGAAATCTGGCAGAGCCTTCAGCTGCGTAGTGAAGTCTTGGCGCTTGGCGGGCCATCGCTGAGGCCAGGCCCGCGTCCAGCGAGGGCTTTAAATCTTGAGGATGGCGCTGCGCTGCGCTCGCTGCTGCGAGAGTTCAAGCCAGAGCTCATAATTAATGCAGCGGCTTATACAGCCGTAGATCTGGCTGAATCCAAGGAGCCCGAGGTCTGGAAAATCAATGCCGTGGCGCCCGGTATTATCGGCGAAGAAGCCAAAAGCTTGGGAGCTGCGGTCATTCACTTTTCGAGTGATTATGTCTATCCCGGAACCGGGAATCTGGCTTATCAGGAAGATGCGAAACCGGAGCCATGCAATGTCTACGGCCGGAGTAAGTTAGCCGGAGACCTCGCTCTCCTGCAGAGCGGCGCCGCAGCTGTTATACTGCGAACTTCCTGGGTCTATAGCCCGCATGGACATAATTTTGTGAAGACGATGCTGCGACTTGGACTCCAAAGTAGAGCTATACGGGTCGTCTCTGATCAATTTGGAGCGCCTACCAGCGCGGCGACCGTCGCTCAGGTTGTTGGCCTTTTTCTTGAGCAAGGTCGGCAAGCTCAGGCCTCCGTGGCCGAGAACTGGCTGCGGGAAAAGCTCCCGGGTATCTATCACGTGAGCGATAGGGGCGAAACCAGCTGGTTTGAGTTTGCCCGTGAAATTTTTCGGCAGGCCTGCAGCTATAAGCAAGAATTCGAACCTGGTAGCCTCTCCCCAATACCGACGAGCGAGTATCCTACTGCGGCTCGGCGACCTCAGAATTCTCGACTGGCGCTCGCTAAGTTGGAATCTACCTTTAGAATTCAAACACCTGAGTGGCAAACGGCCTTGGGATTTGCTCTTTCCTCGATGTGCTCGACCTAGCTTTGTTTGGCTCAAATATGCCTACGAATGCGGGTAATTGCCCGCTTATGCTCAAGTTTTTCCTGAAAGTTACCGATAGGAAAGAAATAAGGCAAGAGGAGCAATTCATGGGTCGATACTCGCAGTTTGCACTAGCATTTCTAAGCTTTTGCACGTGCTCCATAGTCCAGGGTCAATCGGCATTTATGCCCCAACTCAAATCGCTGCCGGCCCCTTTACCTACTGAACAAAGTCTTTCCGCTACAACTATTCTCGCGATGCTCGAAGATAAAAATGTCATCGAGCGAGAGAAAATCGTTTTGGAGCTTCTTAGCCTCGGTCACTTTCCGCAGCGGTTGCGCTCGCTCAAGAAAGTTACGGTCGAAGAGCAGAAGAGAAAAATTAGCTTTTGGGTCATGCCTGACTACTTAGCGATAGGCAATGATGCCGATGAGATGCTGATGCCTCTTAGCTTCAGCTCAGCTCGGCTGCTTACGCAGAGCTGGGGCTTTGCCCTTCCTACCCGGAAAATGGTGGATGCTATTTATAAGAGTGCGGAGCGGAAGATATGGCCCCGCACCTACCCACCTAGCCCCGAAATGAACTCTATGGAATTCGCTCGCGATCATAATCGTTGGATCGAAGGACAACGCTACCTCTTCCCCGAACAAGATGTCTTGACGGCTGGACATAAGAAAGATGTAGTTCTTTCGAAACGCCTCTACCAGAGACATAATCGCCAGGCGATTTACGGATGGAATAACATACGTGCGGGTGAGACGATTCAGCCGCTCAGTATCTGGCACGGTGAGAAGTACGTCGATTATAGTCACGGGCTGCGCATGGTCGCCCCTTGGGTTGAAATCGATGGGGTCTTAGTTTCTCTCAAGCAGGCATTGATGCACGAGGAATACTCGTCCTTACTAAGCGATGAGGGCCCTCTCGATATCGATCGTTTACTTCGCCACACTGACCACTCGATTGCTCATAACTGACTGAGAGAATAAGGGAAGGAAAAGCAGAGCACGAAAGCTTGCGCTTTCGCTCACCACATGAGAAGCTCGCCCGCTCTTCTTCCAAGGAATTTCTCTCCCATGCAAATCCCTTTTTTCGCCCTTTTAAGCCTCGTTTTAATCTGGCCCGAACTCGGGTGTACGCCAAAGAAAGATTCTGCGATTAAACAAAAAGATCGCGGCAGCGAAGTGAAAGAACCTATCTACCCGGCCTTCGGACCCGCACGACCCCTTGCAGCACCTGTCATGCTCGAACATCTCACAATTATGACAGCCACCGGAAAGAGCATCGAAGACGGTTACGTCTTGCTCAAAGATGGTAAAATCGCGGCTCTCGGCCAAGGCGATCCTGGTCCCCAGCGAGAAGGAGCTGAAGTCATCGATGGTCGCGGGAAAGTTCTTACGCCTGGGATTATCGATACCCATTCTCACATGGGCGTCTATCCTCTACCACAGGCCGAGGCGCATCAAGATGGTAACGAAAGCACCAACCCTACGACGCCCGACGTCTGGGCGGAGCATAGCTTCTGGCCTCAAGACCCTTCGCTCTGGCGAGCGTTGGCGGCGGGTGTGACAACGGCACAGATTCTCCCAGGGTCGGCGAATCTGGTTGGCGGTCGCGCCGTGACTGTACACCTGCGGCCCGGTATCGACCTAGCATCGATGCGTTTTCCAGACGCTCCTCAGGGCGTGAAAATGGCCTGCGGGGAAAACCCTAAGCGCACCTATGGCAAAAAATCAGGTCCGGCGACCCGCATGGGAAATATCGCTGGTTTTCGTCGCATTTTTCAGGACGCAATCGAATACCGCAGCAGCTGGGAGCGCTACCGCAAGAAACTAGCGAAGAAGGGTGATGATACAAAGGACGAGGACAAACAAGATCTTCCACCCAAACGCGACCACGCCCTTGATACGATAGTAAAAGCAATGGCAGGAGAGATACTGGTTCACGTGCACTGCTACCGTGCCGACGAAATGTCGATCATGATGGATCTGGCTAAGACTTATGGCTTCAAAGTACGTTCCTTCCATCACGCGGTCGAAGCCTACAAGATCCGCGATCGCCTGGCGGCAGAAGACGTCGCTGTTTCAACCTGGGCCGACTGGTGGGGCTTTAAAATGGAGTCGTTCGACGGCATTCCACAAAATGCTCCCATGGTCCATGCTGCGAAAGGCCGCGCTATTATTCACTCTGATTCAGAAGAAGAGATTCGACACTTGCCGCTGGAAGCCGTCAAAGCGCGTGCAGCGGCTCGAAGCATCGGGCTCGATGCTAGCGATGAGGAGCTCCTTCAGTGGATCACCATCAATCCCGCGTGGGCCCTCGGCATCGACGACAAAGTCGGCACTATAGAACTAGGTAAACGCGCCGATGTCGTCCTCTGGGATCGCTCGCCTTTTTCCACCTATGCTAAACCCCTGGAGGTCTATATTGAGGGTGAGCGGGTCTTCGACCGCCAGTCGGAAAGCTTTCGCTTGAGCGATGTAGAGCGCGGCATCCACAACTACGGCCTAGCCGATCGCGGCTTGCAGACAGAAGCCAAGCCGGGCGAGGGAATACCAGAGTCTAAGGATCTTCCTGCTCTCAAGGCGCCTGCCGACATACAGGATCGCTTTCTCATTGAGCACGCAAACATAGAGACCGGACTGGCCCAGCGCATTCCTGATGCCAGCCTGTGGGTGGAAAACGGCCTGATCAAGGCCATCAATCCCGACCCAGCTACGCTGCCAGCTGATCTGCCTCGGCTGGATGCAGGAGGCCGCACTCTCACGCCGGGTCTCATTGAAGTTCAGAGTCAGCTCGGCCTCTTGGTCGTCGAATTGGAAGATGACGGCCATGATTTAAAGGCCAGCGACGATCTCAATCCAGCGTTTCGCGCCATTGACGGATTCGATCCCTACTCATTTCGAATTCCTATCAGTCGATCTCAAGGGCTGACTTCAGCATTTATCAAGCCGACAGGGGGCGTGATTTCTGGCCAAGGTCAGGCGTTTGAGCTTTCTGGTCGCGGGGATTCACTGGTCCCCGGCGTTCCACCGGTGATGTACGCTTCGATTTTTGGTGCCAAGAAGATCAATCGCGCCCAGTTTTGGTTGAAGCTGCGTACCGCTTTCGCCGATGCTTCCTATTACAAGAGTCATGGTGGACGCAGCGGCGCCAGTGGCCAAGCCCTCAGCCTCGCCCCTCTGCATCTAGAAGCTTTAGCCGAACTTATGGAAGGGCGCATGCCGCTGGTCTTAAGCGCGCATCGTCTAGCCGACATTCAGGCTGCCATTCGACTTAAAAGCGAAATGCCTAAACTGCGGCTGATCCTGAGCGGCGCAGGAGAGGCCTGGCTCGCTAAAGACGAGCTGGCCGCTGCCAAGATTCCTGTCATCCTCACTCCCTCTCGCGAGATGCCGCGCAATCTCGACGAGCTACGGGTGCGAGATGATCAGGCGGCGCTCTTGCAGGCAGCTGGAGTCACGATCATCATCAGTACCGACGATATTAATTCTGGTCGCCTCCGGCAGGAAGCTGGTCGAGCTGTGACTTATGCTCTGCCTTATCAGGCCGCTCTTGCCGCGCTAACGAGTGTACCTGCAGCCGTCTTCGGTCTGAATGATAGAGGGGTGATTGCCCCTTCCAAGCGTGCGGACTTAGTGCTCTGGTCGGGCGATCCCTTAGAAGCGAAGTCCACGGTTGAAAGACTTTGGATCAAAGGCCGGGCTATGGATCTGAGCACGCGGCAGCTGGAGCTCGCCAAGGCTTACCAAACACCGTATTAAGCGGCCCCTGATTTATTCTGCGGGCCCTTGCAGTTGGCGAGTTTCTGGGCACGTCTCTTATAAGTCTCGAGTAGCTTCCAGGCGATGCCTGGAACGTCGATGAGCACGACTTTGGGTATCAAAAATCCACTCGATGGTTCGAGAGCTTTGAGGCTGAGTCCGAGCGACTCAAGATTGTCAAGTACATGGTCCTCGTAGCAGAAATCTCCTGGCAATAAGATTTCGCTGAATGCGCCCCGGCTGAGTTCGAGTCGGCCCGACGCCAGCACAAAGACAAAGGCTCCCCCGAAGCGTTTGATTTGCTGCTGATCTTCGATTTTAGTCTCACGCACCGAACGAGCGATTTTATAGAGTCGGGGCGACCAAGCTATAGCCTGGAAGAGAGGACTCTTCTGCAGGATGTGGCGTTGTTCTTGGTCCTGACCGAAGCGTTCTTTCAGTCCGTACTTATCGATAAAAGCTCTGAATACCGAAGACGGGATTCGTAATAATTGCACATAATTTTTAGCAGAGAGACCGGTGATTTTGTACTGGAGGTCCTCACCGACGAGATAGCCAGCCGCGAATTCAAAGCGGGCATCGCTAGGACCCTGTGCCGTAGGGCCGATCAATCCGCTGAGGATGAGAAAAATATCTCCGGAACTCAGATCGAGCTTAGTTCCCGGTTCCAACTCTGTGACGGGCTGATTGAGCAATTCATAGAAAGCATCAAAGGGAATACCCGGAAAGTAATGGTGCAGAGACCTCACCGCTACTAGGTGGCGCGTATCAGCCTGGGCTTTTACCAAGTGATCGACTGTACCGAATGGGACGCGGATGCCTATCTTAGCCTGCTCGACAGTGAGCTCGCCGGCTGAATGCGCGAGGATCTTGCGCAGCGAATGGTCGCTCCTGAAGTCTTCTGCATCCCCATGCACGAGACCCCCACCGATATCGATTTTCTTGAGATCTGCGGGCAGTCGATAATGGGCCTTCACACGGGCGAGGCGGTTGGCACTTATCCCGCTTGCATTCGGATCTTTTTGGAGCATTTTCTGCAGGTTTTGTTCAGATGCAATGTCGGCTAGATGATGATAGATCTTTGGGCCATGCTCGGTTGTCACCCGGAAACGAAAAGTATTGGTCTCTACTGGATGCGGTGAATAGCTTGGAAACACATCGAGGCCGTGGATATTATTCCAAGTCTCCGCTAGCAGATGATTGACATGAAAGAAGCGGTCGAGGACCGGGAACTCCACACCCAGGAGCGCCTGCAGCTTCTTGTCTACAGAATGCTGGACCAGCTGCGTCGCATAATATTCAATCTTGCGGTCGCCCCGCATGAGCTCGGTGAGCCCTGCAAAATGATCGTCGTGGGCATGCGTATGAAAAATGCCCCGCACTGAGTTAACGCTGAGGCCTAGAGCTTTCAGAGTGTGGCCGATATGAGGCCCAGCATCGATAAGGTAAATTTCAGGGCCATAGCAGAGTATGCTGGCCATCGAAGGTCGCTCTATATCCCAGCCATCACCTTCTCCGCTATGGATTACAGAGAAGAACTCCGGACGGAATCGCTGATGCGTGAGCTTGTAGGTCGGTTCGAAGAATTCACCTGGAGCCAAATTGAGGTCGACGGTGTAGGTTTCGTTTTCGACTTTGATTTCGAATACGTTGGTATCTATGCGGCGCACAAAAACGCCATTCTTGATTTCAACCGGCTGATCGAGCAGCGCTCGCGTGTCTAGCAAGTCCTCGCTAGGCTTGATCTGACCAAAGGCGAAGTGGAGCTTGATGCGCATGAGTTCGGACGCTTCCGAAGAGCTGACGCCACCAGCCATCAGCTCGGCTTCAGAGACCAGCCCATAATTACCACGAAATACGTAGGCCAGCTGGGCCTTAATCTGTAAGGGGTCACCTATCATTAAAGGCTTATTCTTGCTGAAGCCTGGGTGCTGAGGCAGCATCATTCCTTGGCGATAAAACATTTGCAAAATAGAAAATTCTGCAAGATTGGCGAAGAGTCCGTTTTGGGTTGTAAGGTCGGCGAGCAGAACGCAGTTTGGCCCGGTTTCATGGTGTGGACCACCGTTTTGGGCATTTTTATTGTGGATGAGTCCGCGCTTGATCAAATGCTTGATGCTGTCGGGAGGACAACCGCATTGCATGAAAATGCCACGACTGGGAATGGCTACCCAGAAGAGGCCCGGCGCTATTTTTAGATGCTCGATCAATGCCATGATCTAAGATCCCCCTTTTGGATTATCGGAAAGTCCTTTAAAGAAATGAGGAATAAAGCGTCTGCCTCGCTTTAAAGCAGTCTAAGGAATCGGTATCTCGCCTTGTATCTATCCAAGCACTTTGGATATACTGCTGTTCATAGATATCTTATCAAAGGAGTGCTTATGAAGTGGCAGACAACTGCCTATTCAGCTTTAGCTAGTCTCTGTCTTTGGTCATCCCTTGTTCATGCCCAGGACGCTGCAGAAGCGCCGGCTGAACAAGAGGAGTCGTCTGCTCTAGGTACTGTGAAAGACGCGAAGAGTAAGGTCGACGAGCAGGCGGACGCCCTCCGGGCTAAGGCACCAGGCATCCTCGGCGACCTGCGCATAGGTCCGCATGTGGGCGTAGGAATCCCTCATCCTCTGACAGTAGGTTTGGACCTGGTTTACGCGGATCTCCTGAGCCTGTCCGTTGAAGGTGGCCGCACCAAAGCCGAGATACAGGACGTCGAAGTGGAAATTCGCAACTGGGACGTGGCGCTGCGTTGGTTTCCCTTTCGCGGAACTTTTTTCCTAGGCGCAGCCTATGGTGATCAGGGTATCGTCGCTAAATCCTCCCAGGATGTAGAGATCGATTACAATGGTATTCCGCTTAATGTGCCCACCACTTTCCGGCTCGAAGTCGAATCCAAATATTTGACCCCGCAGCTAGGTTGGTATGCGCGCTGGGATTCGGGCTTCACCTTAAGCTTCGAACTCGGTTTGCAGATGCCTAGCGGTTCCAGCTCCGAACTGCAGACATCGTTTAAAAATATATCTTCGCAAGCCGAGGAAATCATCCGCAACAATTCTGAATACAACGACTCGAAGGATAAAGTCGAAGACGTCGGTCGTCTGATTGGACAGAAGAAGCTGCCCTACATTTCACTTCTAAAATTCGGCTGGCTGTTTTAAAGGCCAGAGAGAGGTTAAAAGCATATGAAATATTTTTTCAAGCTATGTATAAGCTTTGCGCTCCTCGCCGCCCAGCTCGGGTGCGAAAGTGCAATTGAAGATCTGAAAAGCGGGACTACGACCAGTTCTGTCGCTGTAAGCGAAAGTGATGGAATCGTCACTGGCCTCGTGAATCCTGCACAGGACGCGAAGATCGCAGCCAGTCAGGGTGGTGCGTTAGCTGACTCGTCTGTCTACATTCCCAGTGGATCCCTCCAGATCGATGCTGCTTCTGTAAACATTGAAGTTGGACCTGCTGTCGACCAAACAGCCGACATAGCTACAGCGATCGGTTTCTCATCGCAGGCTATCGGGGACGGGACAGCCGCGCTCTTCGTCGGCGGTGCGGACGGACCAATCGGGCTCAAAGCTGGACAGACGCTGCAGATTTCTATGCCTCTACCTATCAAGAATGATGCTCTCAGTCTCCACAGTGGCGGGCACTTGGCCCTTCTCTACGTATATTATACGGGCACTGGCTATAAAGCAGGATTGAAAGTTCTCGATCCAGAGGCCGATTTACGCGGGATTTTCATCGAAACTTCGGTTCCGGGTCTAGGTTTCTATCGCATCGTTTATCTCGGGGTTCACGTCGAGTCCAAAGAGATAGAGGTGAATTTCACCCCTAGCGTCCAGCGCAGCGTCCTCAAATAAATTGAGGTCCTGCGTTCGCAATGATTTGCCCCTTTTATTTCGCGTCGCTCACTCTAGGGTGAGGCGGACGCGAATTTCGGTCCATCCCTCAAGAAATTTGCCAAGCGGATCGCGGCGCGGTTTGAAGCGAGCTTTGCGCGCACTGGCCAAAACCCTTTCATCCATTCCATAACCGATCTTATTGCGAAGTTCTGCATCGGTGACCCTCCCCTCGCGGTCAACATAGACTTCTATGACATAAGAGCCTTCGAGGCCGGCTTCTTCAGCCTCGGGTGTGAAAGCTGGCTGCTCGAAGGTTGAGGAAATGAGCGCGGCATCTTCGCTGAGGTCCTTGGCAAGCCCTTTGACTTGCTCAGGCGAAAGGCGGATGCCCTCGTCCTTGGCATCTGTGGTATTGCCTGCTGGGACCGCAAAGGAGCCTTCCTTGCTGAGTGAATCGGGATTCAACCCGAGGACGGGCTTTACAGGAGCCTCGGGATTGGCCGTCTTGGTCGGCTGGGGAGCCTTGGGCTTTTTTTCAGCAGGAGCTTTGGGCTCAGGCTTTTTAGGCTTTTCCTCAGGAGGTTTCTCGCTCACCGGAGGCGGTGGGGGAGGAGCTTTCGGTTTTTCTTTAATCTGGACGATAGCCTTTGCAGGTGGCAGAGCGATGGTCGAGCGGGCGGGAATCGCCTCGAGCACGAGCAAGGTGACTGCATGCAAGCCCAGCGAGACGCCGATGAGCAGGGCCATTTGGGAAAAAGTCGGTCTTGCTAATTGTTGCATGGTCTTCTCGCTATCCCTCATTATAATGCCTATTCAGGATTGTGGAATTATAGCCCAAGGCAAGGCCGCGGTCTCGCGGCTTTCTCAAGTGGCTGACATCCTCAAGCGAGGTAGGCATGAAGATTGTGAAGATTTCCCTGCAGCTAACAACCCTTTCTCTATGCAGCTGCTTAGGTGTGGGGACCATCATGGCTCAAGATGCTGAACCATCTTCTGCCGCTTCGACACCTCTCCCCGCGAGTGAGCAAGGTACAGATATAGAACTCACCATAGCTGCTAAAGGCAGCGGCCGCGTGCTTAAACGCGCTGAGGTTAAGATTGGTACCGAACTTTTTGCGAGCAACCCGCAGGGCAAGGTTCGTTTGAAACTGCCCGAGCGGGAAGGAACTTTGCAGGTGAGTCGGCAAGGCTATGAGTCTATATTTGTCGAATTTTCCTCGCTACGCGGCCAAAGCGCGGCAACGATCTACCTCCCTCCAGGTAAGCCTGACGATAGCGAGGTCGTCATTACGGGTTTTCGTCGGGCTGAAGTCTCGAGAAAGACGATAACCGTACGGGAAACCAGTCGCATCGCACCGGGCGGAGATCCCGCGCAGGTTACTCAGCTGCTCCCGGGTGTACAGAGTAGTCCTGGTAGTACCGATGTCGTCATCCGCGGCTCGGGACCGAACGATAGTCGCTATTTTGTTGACGACATTGCCGTCCCCAGTCTTTTTCATGATGTCGCCAATCTCAGTATCGTACCCTCCCAGCAGCTGGACAGCGTCGACTTTAACTCAGGTGGCTTTGGTGTACAGTACGGCGATGCAACGGGTGGGGTCATCGTTCTGCGTTCGACCGATCAAGTCGTCGAGGCACCGCGGACGGAGTTTACAGTCAACGTTCCTTTCTATCTCGGTATCTTTCACGAGCGAGCGCTCGATGCCCAGAGTTCGGTGGCCTTCTCTTTCCGTCGCAGTACTTTGGAAGCGATTCTGCCTTCAGTACTGCCGAAAGACCTCGACGCCACCGTTGTCCCCTACTTTTTTGATATCTATGCGCGCTACCTTCATAAGACCGAAAGCACGAGCCATAAACTTACCGCTATCTCCAGCCTCGACGGTCTCAATCTGGTGGTGCCTTTCGAAAGCAGCGAACGTGAAGATGGTAAGGCCGATGTAACCTTTCGCAACAGCTTTTCGGTGTTTGCTTTGGAGCGAGACCACAACCTGGGCGATGGATGGCGTTATCGGACGACGCCCCAGTACAGGATGTTTAGGGTGAAGGCCAACTTCATCTCAAACGAACTCTATCTGAATGGTAAGACAGTCCTGATTCCTACCGAAATTACCAAGCGCCTCGACAAGGGTCGCTCGCTGTACTTTGGCATAAGTCCCGAATGGAATCAGACCCGAGTCGATGCGGACGCACCAGCTCCGGTCAACGACGATCCTTTCTTCGACCCTGAAGATGCTCCCAAAGAGAAGGCTAGTCAGACTTTCAGTTTCGCACAGGTAGCCGCCTGGGCGGCCATTGATCTCGGCTGGGATGCTCTGATTGTGACGCCTGGAATTAGAATTTTTAATTCACAGCTGGTAGGCGAAACTGGGGTCGATCCGCGCCTGCAGGCTCGCTATGCGCTCGATAAGGCCAATAATCTCAAAGCTGCCTATGGTCAGTATTCGATTGCTCCTGAGCCCGTAGAGGCAACGGAAGCCTTCGGCAACACCGATTTAGGCTATGAGAAATCGGTACACATGGTCCTCGGGCTCGAAACGCGTTGGGATGACCGCTGGGAAACGGAGTTTCAGGGATTTTATAAGAAAACCTATCGTCTCGTCGTTTCGGGTGGCCCGAAGAATTATGAGGATACAGGGCTCCGGCGCACCTATGGGGCTGAGGCCTTTATCCGCAGGAACCTCACGGAAAAACTCTTCGGTTGGATAGCTTACACCTACTCGGTTTCTGAAGAAAAAAAGTCGGAGGAAAATCCTTGGTTCCGGAGTTCCTACGACCAAACGCATATTCTCAACTTTGCTGGATCATATCGCGTTTCGGCTTACTGGGATCTTGGTACGCGTTTCAAATATAATACAGGGAATGCCTACACCCCTGTCACCAGTTCCATCTATAACGTTAACTTGGATAAGTATCAGCCTGAGTTTGCGCGAGATAATCCCTACAGTGCGCGACTCCCTGATTTCCACTCGCTCGACCTCTTCGCGACCTATGATTCCCTCTTTGACGAATTCAAACTTAAATATCAGTTTGGAGTGCAGTATCTCGCCTTGGTCAAACGTGTGAGTAGCGTCGACTATAACTATGACTACACGCAGAAAGAGTTCGTGGCAAACCTGCCCCCGATACCATATTTCCAACTGAGCGGTGAATTCTAGGAGGCCTATTATGCTCGCTCGTCCATTTAAATCGCTGCTAGCTTTCTTGACAGTGGCCCATCTATTAGGCTGCTCAAATATGGACAGTCGACCCGAAAGAGCCGACAAGCTGAAGCCCATCTTAGTAGAGGTTAACCCAGCCACTTCAGGGGCCTTTCAAGCGCCGCTCTGGGGTGATGAGGTCCGCCTGGATTTTCATTTCATCGCACCGCCCCTGACTCCGGCTTTTACTGCCAGCGGAGTTCCTGCCAGGCTCAAGGCCCTCACTGTGCCGGTCCCACCCGCCCGCATTAGCGCTCCAACCGACGTCGCAGAGCTTCCTGGGCTGCAGCACAGCGTGGTTCATGCGACGGTAAAAGTGCCGACTTTGGCAGAGCTGCAAAGCATCGACCCGGCCTTGGCTGAGCTGCCGTTTCTCCGCTTCCAGTACGAACTTCTTATCGAAGGTGCCGAGCGCTCTCTACCTATCAGCGGAGATTTTTTAGCTTATCGCGATGCTAGCGTCCCCGAGGCTGCTTGGAATTTCCAAGGTTCGAGTATTGTTCAGCCCGCTTCAACGAGCCCCGGCGGGACTACGATCGACATTGAAGCAGCGATAAAAAATGAGCAGAACGAGCCTCTCCGCGTTGCCTGGTTTGTCAGCGACGGGAAGATAAAGAATCGACGTGCGAGCTCGACTGAGTGGGAAGCTCCCGGCGCCGGTGATTATACTTTAATCTTCACCGTCCGCGGCAAGCAGTCTCGTTCCGCTACTCTCCTTATCAAAACTGTGACCGTACCGTGACTTTATTGCTGAAAGGAGAGATACGTCTTGTAAGGGAGTGAAGCCCCCGTTAAAAGGAAGGGTGGCTCATAGACTAACTATCGTTTGGCGCCACATAAAGTTAAGTTGCGTCAAAGAGCCAGTATGAAAGCCCATATTTCTCGAAGAGCATTCGTGGCATTCTCCATGCAGAGTCCAATTCCGGCTCTTGTCCATCCTTCTATTGGGCATGTTCAAGCAGTTTGTTCGAGCTGGGATTCGATCCAATCGAAAGATCCTTTACCCATTTTCGTGGTTCTTCTGCTCGGTCAGCTGTTTGGTTCCTGGTTTTTTTGCTTAGAAGGCTTTACGAAGAACTATGTGGATTTTCGATAATTATCGAGCAGAGTTGACTCGTGGTAAAAGAGGCTACTGGATGTTTCCACCATTAGATTCAGCCAATATCCCAGCGGCGGCGAATCGAGACCCCTCTCGCGCTGATTTGCTGAAGGGGGTGAAATGTCTGATCGTCGACGATCAAAAAGAGTTGCGCTTCATTATTGGCTATATGCTGAAGAAGAGTGGAGCTGTAATCGCTGAAGCTGAGTCAGTCGAGACAGCTCTCGCACAGTATGTGCTGTTCAAACCCCATGTTATTGTTAGTGATTTAGCCATGCCTGATCAATCAGGCTTCGATCTCATGCGGCGCTTGCGACAGGAAATCGAAGTCGGCTCGCCGAACAAAACGCCTGCAGTCGCCGTTTCCGCCTTCAATGACGAAACGACGAGAAACCGCTCCTTGAAGGAAGGCTTTCAGTGTCATCTCGCCAAGCCAGTCAGCCGGGAAGAGTTAGTCAAAGTAGTGGCTAAGCTAGCTCATCAGGCCTGAAGTTCAGCTCTTTCGTCTCACGTTTTATTGATGAGAGTCATGCCGCCCAAATATGGCTGCAAGGCTTTCGGAATCCGAATGCTGCCGTCGAGGTTCTGATGATTTTCTAAAAATGGAATCAGAACGCGAGGGGTGGCAATCGCCGTATTATTCAGGGTATAGCAGAAGAGATTCTGACCGTTCTTATCTTTATAGCGGAGCTTGAGGCGACGGGCCTGGAAGTCGTGGAAAGTGGAGCAGCTGTGTGTTTCAGCATAGGCCTTCCGTGAAGGCATCCACGTTTCAATATCGTGCTTCCGTACCTGCCCCTGACCCAGGTCGCCTGTACAAACATAAACGACTCGGTAGGGGAGCTCTAGCAGTTGCAGAAGGGCTTCTGCATTGCTGAGGAGTTCTGTATGGAGAAGTTCTGAGCCTTCGACGTCTGCTTTGGCGACGATGACCTGTTCTACTTTCTGGAACTGATGCACCCGATAGAGTCCGGCCGTGTCTTTGCCATAGGTTCCCGCCTCGCGACGGAAACAGGTGCTCTGCGCCATATAGCGGAGAGGCAGCTGGTCCTCAGCTAGAATTTCGCCGGCGTGAAAGGAAGTAAGCGATACTTCAGAAGTCCCGACAAGAACGAGTTCGTCGCGCTCGACGAGGTAAGCTTGATCGCGACCGGTAGGGAAATAACCTGTACCTTCCATCGCCTGTTCCTTGACGAGGACCGGTATAGACAGTTGGGTGTAATCCTTAGCGATCAGGTAATCGAGCGTCAGGCGGAGAATCGCTTGTTCTAGGCGAGCTCCAATGCCTTTAAGGACGTAAGATCGACTACCCGCGAGTTTAACGCCGCGCTCAAGATCGAGCAGACCCAGCTCGGTACCGAGTGCGATGTGATCTTTAGGCTTGAACGAGAATTCAGGCACCTGGCCCCAACGCTTGACCTCGACGTTTTCGCTATCGTCTTTACCGAGCGGAACATCGGCGCGGGGAGGCGCTGGCACGAGCAGCATGTGTTGATGAAAGGTCTCGGTCAGCTGCCTGACTTCTTGCTCCAAAGTTTCGAGGCGTGGCTTGAAGGCATTGACCTCGGCTTTCAAGCTCTCGCGCTCAGCTGGACTCGCAGTAGCAATCTGCTTGGAGAGCCGATTGCGGTCAGCTTGCAGCTGCTCCATTTCCTGCTGCTTTTTCCGAAGATCTTCGTCCACGCGTAGCAGCTGATCGAGATCAACTCCCATTCGTTTACTCTTGATCGCCTGGTTGACTAAATCTTTCTGCTCGCGAATAAACTTGATATCAAGCATGGTTCCTTCCCTGCCGTCATAGATAGAGAGCGGCCTCAAGTCATGTAGAGGTTCTTTATACATGGGAGACAGAGCTCTGGCCAGGCATCTACTCGGGAAAGTCGTAGACCAAGTGGGGCATTTCGATTATGTATGGGAACTCTGTCTCCTATACTCAGTCACGTCAGCTGGGAAAATTTTCGATGTCAGCCTTAAATCCTTTTGATGTTCTAGACTTAGGTCCAAAACCTCTGTTCTTAGCACCCTTGGCCGGTGTATCTGATCACCCGTTTCGGCGTGTTTGTGTCGCTCAGGGTGCTGGCCTTGCTTACGTGGAAATGATTTCCGCCACCGCCCTACTCTACGAGAGCCAAAGAACCTTTGCCATGCTCCTGCGACATGAGAGCGAGTCCAAGCTCGGCGTGCAGATCACCGGGCCTAGCGCTGATCAGGTTGGTCGCGCAGTAGCTGCGATGGAAAAAATGGGCCGCTTCGATACCTTCGATATCAATATGGGTTGTCCGGTTAAAAAAGTTGTGAAGACCGGCTGCGGTTCGGCCATTCTTCGAGATCCTGAACGCGTCTTTGCGACTGTAAAGGCTGCTGTTGAAGCCACCGACAAGCCGGTGAGCGCCAAGATTAGACTGGGCTGGGATAAGCAGTCCAAGAACGGCACCGAAGTCGCTGATGCGATAGCTAAAGCAGGCGCAGCCTGGATTACCGTCCACGGCCGCACCCGTGCTGACGACTACGGTGAGCCGGTGGATCTCGCTGGCATCCGTGAAATCAAAGATGCCGTGAATATTCCACTCATCGGCAATGGCAATCTATTTGAGCCGGCCGACCTGCAACGTATGCAAGATCTGAGTGGGGTCGACGGCTTTATGATCAGTCGCGGCGCCCTCGGCAACCCCTGGCTCTTTCGAGACATTACCCAAGGGCAAAGACCTTTGCATATCGACGAATGGGAAGAGGATGTGCTCCAGCACCTGGCCTGGCAGCGCGAAGAATATGGGGAGCAGCCTGGTGCAGCAGTCTGTATGAGAAAGCATCTGCTCTGGTATGCGAAAGGTTGGAATGGAGTGCGAAGTTTCCGTGAAGCGGTCAATCAAGCCGAAAGCCTTGAAGCCGCCGGCAAACTTGTCGCTGAATTTGCTGCGTCCTTGCGGAAGCAGGGTGCGGTCCACCGGGCTTCGATGATGCAAGCCGACGCCGAGCAGCGCTTCGCCTGGGACCCTAAGTACGAAATGGATCGGCGTCTCGATCGCGGTGTGGGCGACGATGCGATCGAATCCTTACCTGAAACGGTTTCGCTTTAATAAGCTGTTGATTTGGCAGCTATTAAAGCTACGAATTATCCTTGTTTGGAATAGTATTCAAGTCCTGCAGAGTGAGGCCGATAAGATCCTTGGCAATTATTGACTGGGGAAAATGGGTATGAAGCGCTGCACCTTTCAGTGGATAGATGATAAGACCTTGAAAATTTCCGGGACTATCGACGAGTATTTTACCCTTGCCGATGAAGTAGGAAAGTTCAAGGGCGAAGTCTGTATAGACTTGGGTGAGATCGTACGCATCAACAGCTGCGGCGTCCGTGAGTGGATCAAGGTCATGTCGAAGATGAAGTCCAAGGTCCACTATCGCAATTGCTCGTCAGTTATCGTCACCCAGTTTTCCATGATACCCGAATTTCTTGGCCACAAAGGCTATGTAGATTCCTTCGAAGCACAGTTCGTCTGCCCGAGCTGCGGTCACGAAGATAAGATGATTCTTGAAGTCGGCAAAGACATCAAGCCAGGTCTTCCCAGCTATAAAGAGAGCCCTGAAATGGAATGTACCGATTGCGGTGCAGCCATGGAGTGCGATCACAATCCCGAACTTTACTTTTCCTTTTTAAGCCTCGCTTCTTAAACCCCAAAATCGATTGGGTAGGCATGAAGGTCTCAATGAGAGGACCTTCCTTTTGCTGTTTATTCCCGGAAAATTTCAGGAAGCATCGTCCATCACGAGACCACGATGGTAGTCCTTCACCAGGGTGCCGCGAGGCGTGAAGACGATTTTTTTAGTGAAGGCGCTATGAGCTTCGCTCAGCAAGATTTCAGTCTGATAGACTTTAATGAGGCAGAAGTCAGAACGAGACATCTCACCTGCTTGGGTAAGGGCCCGCTCGATGGCGTGCAGCTGGGCGAGTTTCGTCTGTTCTTCGAGTTCACTGGGCGGATTTTCGGTCTTGAGTATGATAGGCATGCCTGAGGCGACAGCAGATTTGATGCGCGTGCGAAGACTGCGAGACTTCTGCTGACGACCAAGGTTTTTGGTCTTTTCGGCCTCTAGTAAAGTTGTAAGAGCTTCATCTAATCGATTCGCTCGCGCATAGCCTAGACCAAGGTTGTAGAGCACGGCTGACCTGATTTCGGGAACGTCGGCCGGCAGAGACTCGAGGGTTTTGATATAAAGATCGAGGCCCTGTTCGAAATCGCCTACTCGCATGAGGGTCACAGCCCGGTTGTTCATAAACGAGAGAACTTCTTTGAAGGATTTGAGCTGCTGCATCAGCTTGCGGGCCATCTCCGAATGACCTCGCTTGATGGCGCCCTTGGCGGCAGTCTCATTGACTAGCGGCGCATCAGGATCGATTTCGCGCGCCTCCTCCAGCTTCTTTTCGAATTCGCGCTCGTCGCCAGCTTCAAGGTGGCACTCGGCGAGACTACAGAGATGCGTTATGTTCAGCGGACAAATGAAGCTTACATTTTCCAGGCAACGAATAGCCGCCTCAAACTCGCGCAAAGCC
Organism: Oligoflexus sp.; assembly: GCA_041736305.1. GTDB lineage: Bacteria > Bdellovibrionota_B > Oligoflexia > Oligoflexales > Oligoflexaceae > Oligoflexus. The sequence continues at coordinate 19,445 of JBGSTX010000075.1, forward strand.
ATGAGCGAGCGGCCCAGAATCTCCATGCAGGAGCGGGCGTCCGCACCCTCGAGCATCGCTTCGAGAGAGTGCTTTTTCGCATGGAGGTAGCAGCCGGCGTCATAGGCTATCTGCGCATCTACCAGCAAGAGATCGCATTTGAGTAAAGTCGGCAGCTGACTGTAGAGAGTCCGCAGACGCCTGATCTCTGGCATACTGCGGCGTTTCGATGCAAGGAGCAGCTTCTGCTTGACGGTAGTGACTTCGCTCGGATGCGTGGTCTGCTTGAGCGTCCAGATGATATCGTCGAAGAGATCTGTTTCCGAGAAGGGCTCCTGAACCAGCCGCGTAGCTCCCAGTTCAATCAGCATCGGCGTTTCGCGCTCGGCAATATTCTGATGGAGTATCATCAACGGTGTTTCAATGCCTAGGCGATGCCGTAGTTTATAGAGGAAGACGGGGCCTGGAAGGGTCGGCAGCTTCCAGTGGGAAATAATCAGGTTAGGTGGTGGATTGTTTTTGAGCCACTTTAGAGCGGCCAGCGGGTCGGCGAAGGAGCTGATCTGTTTGAATCCTAAGCGCCGCAGCATCTCCTGGAGTCGATGGGATGAGCGTGGTTGAGGGTCGAGCAAGAGGCAGCTGTGGAATCCAAAGTGTTCTGCTAGCAAGCCTTGCGCATCGCCCGGCAGTATGGGAGTACCAAAATATTTTTCACTGATATTTTTTACCTGATCCTGGCGCGAGGGCGAGGTGATATGCACCTGGTGAAGAAGGGTTTTTCCCATCTTTTGATCACCGCTCAGTAGACTGACTTCCGCTAGGTCGAGCATATAGTCGTCGTCACCCGGATAGACCTGCAGCAAAGATGAAAATAGGCTCTTTAACTCGCGAAATTCGCTGATTTCATGAAGATAACGCGAAAGATACCTGGCTGCGACGCGGGTGAAATCACCTTTGACGGTCTGGAGCTGCATGAGGAGCGAACCTAGCTCGTCGTGGCAAGCTTCGCGCGTGCTAGGTATCGGGTGCCATGACAAAACCCCGTGGGCGAAGGCTTGAGGCAAAAGCTTGTCATTACCATCCCTAAGAACAGATACTTTGATCCCGCGTAGCAGAGCCTGGTCTTGAATCAGCTCGAGCAGAGGCAGCAGCGAGGCTCCGGTATTGTCGAAAAGAGGTCCTATCACCCAGCCCACTTCTTCGGCTTCCAGCACTTCGAGGCATGCCTTGTAGTCGGTGACAGTGACGACTTGCGGATAACCCAGATCTTTCAATACAGGTGAAATGAGCTGACGGATCGTCTGGCTTGAAGCGACGATAACGCAGCGCAGATTCTGATTGTGAAAGATATTAGGCAACTTGATCTTTCCTCTGATGCTGCAGGTGTTTTTTGATCGTTTCTATCATGATGGACGGCTTTATCGGTTTGACGAGCCAGGTGTCAACGGCCAGCCGCTTGCCTTCAGCTATGAGGTTGGGTTGAGAAAAAGCGGTCATAACTACTATGCGAGCTTCGCTAGCGACCTGGAGTCGGCGTAGAGTATTGATGAACTGCAGGCCGTTGAGCTTTGGCATCTTTAGATCTGTGACTATTACTTTGATGTCGGGATTGGCTAAGACTTTTTGAACAGCATCTTCGCCGTTTATGGCCATTACGACACGCAAACCAGCGGCTTCGAGATATTCCACCATGAGCCCTCTCAGTTCTTCTTCATCATCCGCCAAAAGGATCTTGGGGGCACCACTAGGAGAAGGTTTTAAATCTCCCGAGCTTGGTGTAGGTTTGGGGCCTGGCGCTTCGAGAAAGTTGGCGGGAATGCGGCCCGTTTCTACCAAGTGCCTGAGCTTATCAATGGCGAGCTGTTTGCCGGCTTTTGCAGCCATTTGCCAGTAGAAAGCGGCCTTTTGATAATTCTGTGGCCTGTCTACGCCGATTTCATGCAGAAATGCTGCCGAACATTGGGCTTCGACATCGCCACTGAGAGCTTTGGATTCGATATCTGCATCAGTCATGCTTGCGTCCTAAAATGGCCAGCGTTTCACAGGATATATCGGGTGATTCGGGACTATCTTGATGCAGAAAGCAGGGCGGTGGTTCTCCAACTGATCGACAAGGGTTGAAAACCGCTATGGTTTTACTCTTTTTGAGCCAAAAAAAAAGCGTTAGAACAATAAACTCTAATTTTGTACAACTGGGTTGCAGACGTTAGACGAACAGGACTCATGAGGTGATGGCCATGCTCAATCCGCTGCAGACGCTGTCAAGATTGAAAGATTTATCCCATATTCCCTACACGGTAACTCTTGACGACGATCCGGTGATGGCCAAGATTATTGAAGAGACCCTTGGGATCAAGAATTTTGCGTTTTCAATGAGCGAGCCTTTGCTCGAATGTGCTCAGCACATGGCGCCCGTTGGCGCTTTTATTGACATCCATCTAAAAGGCGAATGCGGACTCGACATTGTTCCCAAGCTTCGAGCACTTTGGCCGATGACGGCCATTATCGTTATCAGTGGCGATGGATCTGACCAAAGCGTGGGGCAGGCCTTGGCTTCTGGCGCCGATGATTTTGTTCGGAAGCCTATCTCGCCGGCAGAAGTTGTCGCTCGCCTGCGGGCTCGCGTCGAGGATCTCAACGATAAAAACAGGCTTAATCTCTTGAAATTCGGCGATCTAAAAGTCGATCTGAAATACAAGGCCATCAGCGGCAGCAAAGGTCAGTTGATCCTCTCCGCCCGTGAAGTCGATCTGCTCGCCGAACTCATCCGAGCACATGGGACGATCGTGCCTAAAGACGTTCTCAAGCGAGAGCTTTGGGGGTCGTTGGCGGTCAGCGACAATGCTCTCGATCGCAAGATTTTCGAGGTTCGCAAGGCCCTGCGCGAAGTCAGTGACAACGTCGAGCTGCATTCGATTTACGGTATTGGTATGGTTCTGCGGCTGAGGAATCAGGATGCTGAAAGAACTTTACTCAACGATTTTGATGCCAAGCTACGCTCCTCAAAAAAAGCCAAGTCGACCAGTCTCTGAAACGCCCCTTAGCCCATCGAAGATAAAAGCACTCAATAAGCTCGGTGCTCTGTCAATACTTAAGTATGCAGGGTGCGGGGCCGAGGCGCTTTATGAGTAATTTTAGGTAATTTCAAGACCTAAATGTAGGAACTTAAAGCAAATTTGTGGGATGAGCCCGAGCAAAGACATGGACAGGGCCTAGCAGTTTTTTTAAAAATTGGACCAGATGCCGGGACCATGGCTTTAGATCAAAGGGGACACCTATGACACGTCTGGAAAGCTGTTGGAATTTCGCGCTATTTGGAGGGGGCAAGCCTCGTGCCCTGGCTTACTCCCAGGTAGCCGCTTCGTGCGGTTACAAAATTCAGCATTTCGAGTCGATGCACGATTTAGATTATCTAGGAAGATTCCGAGAATTTGACGCCGCTATAGTTCACCAGACCCTACAGCCCCTATCAGGGCTTGAGCTAGCTGAGTATCTGGAAAAACTTTTTCAGTCCTTGCCTATGATTTTGCTTATAGAGCAAGAAGAGGAGATGGATAGGCTGCTGCCCCGCTTGCCGTCGAGCGTAATCGAATGTCTGCCAGCATGTCACTGTCCGCAGGAAGTATTTGAACGTGCACTTGCAGCTATCCAGACGAGAGCCACACCCTACCTGGCCGCCGTAAAGCCTTCACTCGCTTAAAGCAAGAACTAGGAAGGCCTTGAGCTATCAAGCGAGCTTCAGCTTCAACAGCCTTTCAGCTTTTTTGATTTGGTCTTGGTCTTTCCTCGGCCCGACCCTTCGGTCCCTGCTATTCTGATGTGAGCTTCGACGATAGCATCGCTGCTGCTGTGGAGGAGGAGCTGGTAGCCCGGCGATGAGAGTGGACCAAGGAAAATGTCTCCTATCTCAACGGGACCACTGCCCTTCAGTCGAAATACGCTATAGGTGCCATCGATTACCCGCACGGCAATCACGTTTTCGTTCTTGAGTATGACGCGACCTTCCATGTTTCTCTCAAATAAATAGAGTCTAAAACAGCCTGTTATAGCTATCTGAAAATTAAGATCTCTGGCTTCTATGACCTTGCACAGGATCGTAGAGAAGGCCTCTCTGGAAAACAAGTTGAATAAAAAGAATCTTACTCGAATATATGATTGCCTCAATCTTTTTTAAAAGAGAGTGCAAATCGAGAGTCTGCTTTGGGTTCAGCTGTGAGAAAACTGCCGCTGAAAATAAACTATTTCCTCAGGTTCTGTAAAGAAAATCGCACCCTCAACCTTAGATCCCTCATAAAGAAGCTGAACCCCTTGCACATAGACGGCCAGCTGCTGGTCATAACGTTTGCTGATAGCCAGTGCCCGCAGATCGCTCGCCACCCCAGCTTCCTCAATGCTCTTATAGTCGATGACCAGCCAATGGTTCGGCGCCAACTCTAAAAGTAAGTCGATCGTGCCACGTACGAGCTGGTCACCCTGGAGAAACGCAATCGGAAGTTCGGCAAAACGCCGGAGTGATTGGCTCAGGAGCTTATTGAAAAGCAGGGAGCGATCGAGCTTCGCCCACTTTGTCTTCGCGACTTCGAAAGCGGCAGAGTAAGGGTCCTGACTCTTATCTTTATCTTTATCTTTATCTTTATTTTTGTCCTGAACTTTGCGGCCGTGGGTCGGTTCGAGGGAGCGCCACGTAGCTTCCGGATCAAATTTTTCGCCTTTGACCTTGGCTTCGAATCCTCGGTGGAGAAAACTGCCAATTTCAGCAGCAAAAGCCTGGGCGATTAGTCCACTCGACCGATGCTTCTCACCGTCCTCAAGCAAGCGGGCCGGTGCTAGTATACGAACAGCTCCCAAAAGGGCGGGACCTGGACGCCAGGTACCTAGACACGCGAGCGGGGAAGACTCCTCCTTCGATTTCTCTGCTTCATTCTTCAGCTTTGTCGCATTCACTGCCAGACGCGTCTCGGGCTCCTCCTCCTTGATAAGAAGGGTGAGACCAGCCAACTCTCGGGCGGTTGCACCCGCAGCGAGAGCGGAGCGGTGAAGGAGTTCGTAGAAACCAATCCCACGTTTCTTGCGCTGATAGCCCGATATGAGGAGATGATACTGAGCGCGGGTTAACGCCACATAGAGGAGGCGCAGATTTTCCTGGTATGCAGCCTCGTGGAGGAGCAGCTCCAAGCTTTCGAAATGAGGATCCGCGGGCGGACGATCGCTGCGACGGCCCACATAGGCGACGCCTGGCCCTGCGGCGCTTGCTTTAATTTTTGCCCAGTAGGGGTCGGTCCTTTCCCATTCTTCACCGGTGCCGATCAGAACTACCAAGGGAAATTCGAGTCCTTTCGCCTTGTGAATCGTCATGAGCTGTACGGCATTTTCAGAAACAGAAGCCAAGCGAACCGCGTGGCTAGCTGCCAATTCTTCGAGCTTTTCGAACAGCGGGAGCCAATCGCAAGCACCCTTACTTTCGAGGCTAGACACCGTTTCAAAGAAGCGATTGAGATTGGCAGCAGCCAACACTCCTTCTTCTGCTCCGAAGCTCAGGCGGTAAGCTTCTGTCCAAGAGCCTTCATCAGCGGCCATGCGCAGGAGAGCCTGGGGCCTAAGCGTAGTGCGGAGCCGAAGCAGTCTCAGCACTCGCTCTGCCATCCCGGGATGATCGATAGCGAGACGTTCTATTATAGCTAAATGCCTCTCAAAGCGGCTGCCGTGCTGGCCTGATTCCTGGAACAAGCTGCGGAGCAGTGCACTGTCAGGAATGCGAAAGAGGGGGCTCTTTAAAACATGGACCAGAGCCTCGGTGTGCGAGGGGAGACTCATCCAGCGACAGAAAGCCATCAAATCGCGGATTTCAAGGCGCTCGAAAAAACTATGTCCCTCCTCCATGCGAGCCGCCAGCCCAGCGCCGCGAAGAGCCTCAGCGTAGAGGTGCGCATGCGTCGAAGCCCTGTAAAGGATTGCGCAGTCGCCTGCTTCGAGTCGACGATAGGCCTCTATTTCCTTGTCCCAGAGGGGGGGAGTATTGTCGTCCTCCAGCATGCGACGCAGCGTCTCGGCGACGAAGCGGGCCTCTTCCGCCAGAGGATCGGGTCCATGATCTTCGTTAAAAATAGGCCCTATCGTCAGCGATGCGGCTCCTTTGACACGGGCTTTGCCATCGCTGCCTGCAGCGGCGCTGTGGGGAGGGAAGTCGGCGATCTCCGCGGAGAAGACCTCATTAATGTAATCGAGAAGCATGGGAGCCGTTCGATAGCTCGCGCTAAGACTGATGTCGGCTGCCTCTCGAGAAACCATAAAATCGGCTGCTTCTCGGAGAATTTCAGCCTCCGCCTCGCGAAACCCATAAATCGACTGCTTGGCATCTCCGACGATGAAGAGAGAGGAAGGAACGCCATCGGGACCTCTCAGCCCCTCACCAGCCAGCATCTCGCTGGCCATCGAGCTGAACATACTCCACTGGAGTATGCTGGTATCTTGGAATTCATCGAGGAGAAGATGCCGAATCGTTCGGTGGAGAAGGAAGCGGACGCCGGCTGCTTCGGGACGATTGAAGAGATGAAAACCACCTTTGATCAGGTCGCTAAAGGCCAGCCGACCCATTTCTTCTTTGCAGAGATTGCGCTGCTTTTCATAGATCAAATAAACCCGGAGCATGAAATCTCCCAGCTCGTTCAGCTGAGCCCTGGCTTTGTAGGAGCGAAGCAAGCAGGCGCGCTCATCGATACCAGCGATCTCAGCTTCCAAGCTGTCGCGTTTAGGTCGACGGAAAGTGCCTTTGTGGATC
>JBGSTX010000092.1:0-16768 GCA_041736305.1 Oligoflexus sp.
AGTCGACGCGATTGGCGATGCCGAAGAGCAGATCCTTACTATCTTTATCTGTCATGGCAGGCAGGGATAGCTTCGAATCAGGAAAGTTCACGCCCTTCCTGTTTTTCAGAAGGCCGCCTTCTTCAACCCGCACCGTCACGGTATCGTCGTTGATCTGATCGACCTGCAGAATAAAGAGGCCGTCATCCATCATGACTCGTTGACCAACCTTAACATCGTGCACTAGGCCGCGATAGTCGATTGGGATAGTCTTGGGATCGTCCTGTTCGATGCCAAAGCGGAGCTTGTAGATCTCGCCAGGCTTGATTTCCATCTGACCACCGACCAGGCGACCGACCCGAATTTTTGGACCCTGGAGATCCTGGAGAAGGGCTACCGGACGACCTAGCTCGCGACTGGCGCGACGAATCGATTCGATGTTGCGTGCATGAGTCTCGTGGTCGCCGTGAGAGAAGTTCAATCGCGCAACGTTCAGACCGGCTTCTATCAGCTGTTTCTGCACCTCATAGGTGGACGAAGCGGGCCCAAGAGTACCGATGATCTTGGTATGGCGCCGATCGAAAAAGTTGCGGTTCAATGGAGCTTCTGTTTGACCTGACGAACTTGACATAGATATTCCTTCCGCAGTCTGGGAACTCTGACAACCGGGCTCCGCTTTTCAATTTCGCACCTCTCTTTGTAGCAAGATTTCGTTCCTAGCTTAAGGACTTTGTCGAAACGTCCGAAAAACCTACGAGACTAATGGGACAAGCAGGCGGGATTCTTGGTCAAGCTTGGAATGCCAAGCAAAACCCTCGGCATCAAAGGACAATAGTGTGTTGCGGCAAAGTCTCTGGATAGGCACAAATATCGCTGACCGCTACTGCATCACAGCCGAAATTGGCGAAGGTGGTATGGGTCGCGTCTACAGTGCGATCCCTTTTGCCGATCCTTCCCAGCCGGTGGCCATCAAAGTGATTGAGCGTCACCTCCTGGACTACGAAGACGTTCTCCGCTTCCAGCGGGAAGCCGCACTGATGAGTCGTTTGCGGCATCCGAACATCATCACCTTTCATGAATTGGGACTTTTCCAACCCCAAGAAGACGAAGCCGGTGGCGTCATCAATGGCTACTACATCGTCATGGAGATTGCCAACGGGCATAATCTCAAAGAATTATTGACTAAAAGTGGCAGAAAAAGCCTCAATTTCTTCTTCGAACTAGGTCTCCAAGTCTCTTCGGCCCTCGAGTATACGCATGGTAAAAACATTATTCACCGCGATATCAAGCCGCAGAACATCATCATAGAACGCAACGGCGAAAGCGATGAAGGCATTTTGGTCAAGGTCCTCGACTTTGGGATCGCTCGGCTAGCCGAACTGGACCTCTACACCCATCAGGAAGGGGTGCAGGATATCGCCGGCACGCCTCTCTATATGGCGCCAGAAAACAGCAAGTACCTCGACGCTCCCATCGACCATAGAGCCGACCTTTATTCCCTAGGCTGCATGCTGTACGAGGTTTTGGCAGGCCGACCCCCCTTCCTGAGCAATACGCGCGAGAAGCTGGCGCGTGACCATGCGCAGACGACACCAGAAACGCTGCTCTCCATCCGACCAGATATTCCTGTGATGGTCAGCGAACTCGTCATGAAGCTGATGGCTAAACATCCTAACGACCGATATCAGACCTCTTTCGGACTTCACGTCGATCTTCAGCGGGTGAGAAAAATCCTGCAAGGCCGCAGTCAGGGTCCGGGCCGCTTCAGTCTTGGTCGCTATGATAAATTGAATATTTTGCCCTCCAGTATCGCTATGGTCGGGCGCGCCGCAGAGTTCGAAGACCTGGTCAACAACTACAAGGCTATAGCCAAGGAAACCGGCCGGAGTCGTCTGACGGTCGTAAGAGGCGTGCCTGGCATCGGCAAGACGCGCTTCCTGAAAGAGTTTCGTGGCTACCTAGGGAAGCACCGCATCCGTTACGTCAGCACAAGTTTTTCCAGGCACGAAAACAACTTGCCCTTCAATGCCTTAGCCAACGGCTTTAACGAATACTTGGGTCACGTCTACAAGACCCAGCCCCTGGAATCCGAAGAGATTAAGCGCAAGGTCCGCACCCTGCTGGGTCCAACCGCAGGTATGGTTGCCAAAATCGTCCAGGGGCTCAAGCCTTTTCTCGACGAAGAACTTGAAGAGGAAAACGTCCCCAGTAGTATCGATGGCGCGCCGGAATTTGATTTTGCCGCTTTTGCCAAAGCATTTTCCGACTTCACCCGCTGTCTGGCTAATGAATCCGAGCCGGTCGTCTTCTTCTTCGACGACATGCAATGGGCGGACGACAAGAGCATCGAACTTATCGACCGCTTCTTCAGCCACAACAACTCGCAGCGCTTTTTCTTGGTCATTTCCTATCGGCCTTTGCTCAACGGTGAGGGCCTAAACTTTCAGAATTTTCTCACTAAATTCTCCAAACTTCGCCGGCGCTACCAGGAGATCGAACTCAGCAGTCTCAGTCGCGGATCTATTTCGCAGCTGAGTCAGTCGATATTGGGCATCGAACAGGGACTGGACCCTTCGCTGCTCGACTATTTCAGCGCCAAAACCGGCGGGAATATTCTCTATCTGATCGAGTTGCATCGCAGCTTGGTGACCCAGGAACTGATCAGCATCAACCAGGAAGGCAAGTGGCGGATCCAGCTCGAAGAAATTTTCCGCGCTCCCCTGATCTCCAACTCTATCGATCTCATCCTCAATCGTCTCGCCGAACTGCCATTGGGTGAACGCACGCTGCTCGAAGTTGCGGCGGTCCTAGGTGCTCACTTTAGTCGCAGCATGCTCGACGCCCTGCGCGAACTAGACCCAAAGCTCATCGAGGCGGCTCTGAAGAGCGCAGTAGCGGGTGGTCTCCTCTTGAAGACCGCAGGCAAAGGTGGTAAGCCGCAGGAGATGAATTTCGTCTTCGCGCACCGCAGCATTCGCGAAGCGATTATGGACGCCATGCCCATCGCCCGACGCTGCGAACTCCACCGACTGGTCGCCCGACGCATCGAAGAAGCCGGGGAAACCGCCGACGCTCCGGTGACCTTTACCTTGGCCCATCACTATTTCCAAGCTCTGGCCCATCCCGCCGAAGCCGATCCGGTCGTAGCCGAAAAAGCTATGATCTACAATATGAAGGCCGGGCACACGGCCCTTAGCATAGCTTCCATGCTGACCGCGCAGCAGTATTTTCAGAACGCACGCACCCTCTTGCCCACTCTGCAGATAGCGGAAAAGACCAAGCTGTCGATGAGCAAGCAGATCCTGCAGGGACTGGCCGATATCTTCTTTTTGAAACGCGACTATGCTGAGTCAGTCAAATTCTATAAAAAGTTGCGTGAGCTCAAACTCAGTCCCAACGAGTATTCCTTCGTCTCCTATAAGCTGCTGCTGCTCGGCCTTGTCAGTGGCCACGTTTCGGGTAGTCTGCGCGAACTGGTCTTGAGCTTCAAAAAGCTGGGATTTCCGCTAGTGCAGCTGACCTTGGGAACCTATATCAAGACTGCGATAAGCTTGTTTATTAGCTTCATAGTGCCATTTGCGTCCAGTCGACCCATGCGTATCCTCAAAGAGGTCGAAGCTAAAAGTCAGCGGTTGAAACGCAGCAAGGAAAAGTTTCATCCCATGCGACTCTACTTGATGGGGCAGTACGCAGGCTTCAACTATGAGTGGCGCCTCGGTCTTATCTACCACACGCAGCTCCTCAATCGGAGTCTCAAGTATCAGATTCCCGAGGGTTTAGTGATCCAAATGCTCTGCGATCATGCTATGGTGCTGGGCTACTTCGGTCTGCAGAAAAGGGCCTACCGACTCCTCGAAGCGCTGCAGAAACATATGTTGAAAAATAGTAGCAATAAAGCCCTCCTCGCCTATGCGAGCTTTATCCAGACGCTGGTGATCGATCAGTTTCAGGGGAAGCAGGAAGACTTGCGCGATAGCCTCGAATTCATCCAGAATGATATGCAGGGCCAGGACTTTCACCTTCCTATGCTGCAGCAAAAAATATTCAGGGTCTATCTCCACTTGGTTCACGCTCAGGGCAAAGAGTTGACCAAGATGATTCAATACTTGCCTTCGATTCTTACTCTGCGTCACTGGCTGACGTCGCGCTCCGTTGCTATGTACCTCTTCTGGCTCATGCTCACCGACTCGCGCGACCTCATCATCAGCTATCTGAGCTTCGTCGAGAAGCGGTCGACCAGCGGCAAGCGCCAAGGCGATATCTTCGTGCTCATAGCCGAGGCTATAGTAAAACTCGCCTCTGGGGAGCGCGACAAGGCAAAGTTTGCCTACTACGAAACCCTCCAGCAGTTCGAGGAAAGTCCTGACAAGGCTCTGCTGATGCCGCATGAATCAGATTTCGTTCTCTTGTTCCTCGGTTTCTTCGCCGAAGTCTATTCTTTCGAATATGGGGAAAACATCCTACGCTACAAGACTTTAGAGCCTAAGCTCAAAAAGTTGCTGAAGTTCGCACAGCAAAAGAAACATCGGCGTCGGGCCATCCCTCTGCTGGTAGCGGCTCGCCTCCAGGAAATGCTGGGTGGTAAGGCTATTAAGCCCACCTATGACAAGGCGCTCAAACTCTCAAAGATCACCCAGCAGACGCTGATCGAACTTATTACTGAACTCTGGTTTGGCCGCTACCTTTTGCAGGACGGCGCCCTCATGAGAGTAAACTACCTGAGCCTGTCGGGAGAACGAGCTAAGGGTCTTAATCTCGATCTGATCGCAGCGATGAGCCGTAAAATTGCACTGGAGCTAGGCGAAAGCAGAGCTGATGAAGTCGCGGTCATCCAGCCTGAAGACCAGCGGCAAGTGACTGAGAAGCTTGATCCCCTCCTGCGACAGCACGTCCGCCTCCTGTCCGAACTCCAGCCCGAAACGATGAACCTGGACGCGATCAAGCAGCTGGTCTTCTCTCTCTTGCGAGAGCGCCTCGATTTCGATCAGGTGCATCTATTCACGCTCAACGATATCATTGCCTTCGAGGCCCTCGGCAAAGAGCCACAAGACCGTATACAGCAGATGATCCATTACGTGTCGCCTTATCTAAACCTCCGTTCATCTTTGACTATTCCCATCGGTGATGCGCCTTGGACCAAGGGTGAGATTTCGGGCTATCAGTCCGCCGTGCGGCAGGTTTTGCCCCAGTTTTTCGATGGTGCGATCGAGCTGGAGCTCGAGGCTAGCGAAGACGTCGAGATCACGACGATCGTGAACAAGCTTGAGCCGTCGCTCACCAAAGATCTTCCGGTGATGCAAAGAGATCCCAATCGCCTTTCGCAGAGGAGCATGAATACTCTGGTACCGCTGCGCTATGCGGGTCGAGGTCTCGGAATACTATTTCTGGAGCGCAGTCGCTTACACGATGAAGATTCCACGCGCCTCCGACAGTTGCTCGACACCCTTGGAGCTCAGATCGGCATCTGGCTCAGGCGTTTCCTCTCGCTCGATCAAGATGAGCAGAATCATCCCCTGCTCCAATACAGTTCGGGAAGCTATCATCTCGAACCCTGCAGCTGGCTAGATATCTGGTCGGACGGCCACCTGCGGGGTTCGCGGGAGTCTGTATGGTACCTCGGCCTCAACCTGAACGATCAGAGCTATCTCTTAGTTTATTGCCGGATCAACGGGGCCGAAGATCTCCGGGCGCCTCTAAGCGCAGCTCTTTGGCACGAAATGCTCGCTATGCGCACACTGTTTACAGGCGCAGGACACGAGCAGTTGAACCCCGACGACATCCAAGAGGCTATCGAGCGGCACCTGCACAGTGACGCTAGTCTGCAGTTTCTGGAAAGCGTGGCTTTTTCCTTCAGTATCTTGCAAAAGCAGCGAGGGGAAGTCTTCAGCGGTCACTTCGGACAAGCGAGACCAATGGTGATCGGTGTCAACAACGAGGTGACACCCCTTAATCGAGTCATCCTGCAGCTGAGCAACGGCCGTTACCTGCGCTACTGGAAGGTTTTTGCGGCTTCGGCCCAGGGCAACGTCTTTCTCATGCCGCACGACTCAAGTAAGCTAGATCGACTGAACATGGAAGAATTGCGTCTGCAAAAATTTGAATTTATGGATTGGGAAGATAAGCGTGCAGCCTTCCACGATTATCTCGCTCAGGTTCTCATTGCGGGTCATGTACCTAGGTATTTTGTCGCTGCATCCTGGAAAGCTCTCCCTTTGGTTTCCGCCAGCAGCGTGGAGAAGGCTGGATAATTTGACTAGGATTTGCTCGGAGTGGCACGTATGATATGCGCTGACGTAATCGAGTCGATCCTTACCCTGAGGCTAAGGTTTAAAAAGGAGATATCTTCATGATGCCAGGCTGGACGGAACTATTAATCATCGCAGGTGTGATCGTCCTCTTATTCGGGACAACTAAGCTACCCAAGCTCGGTGGTGCTATCGGTGAGAGTATCAAGAATTTCAAGAAAGGCATCAAAGAGGAAGATAATCCTCAGCTCAAAGAACAGCAGAAGGACCCTGAGCATAAAGTCTAGTCTGCGGTGCCCCGGCTGGTCTCCTCAGTGAATAGGGGTCGTGGGTGGCAGGTTTGACTGTCCATGGTAGGCGACAGATATCACTTGTCGCCATGCTCCTTTACCTCGGCTTCCCTCGCTTATCCAAGTATCAGGTACATAATGGTACTCTCATGCCTAAGAGGCTTTGATTTTTTTGCAAAATAGCACAAAAATGAAGCGGGTTCTTAAGCTGGAGGTAGTTCTTGCAAGAGCAATTCACTGAGTTGTTGCAGAAAAAGCTGATTATGGTCACCGGCAAGGGAGGAATAGGCAAGACGCTGACGAGCGTGGCCCTGGCTTACCGCGCTCAGGCTCTCGGTAAAAAAGTTTGTCTAGTGGAGTCGTCCGCTCACGATCAGATTGCAGCTCTCTTCGGATCGGCACCGGTTGGGCACCAGCAACGTGAGCTGGCTCCTGGCATCACGGTCATCAATGTCAATCCGCAGGACAATTTTCGCGATTTTGTCATCAAGCACCTGGGCTTTTCTAAGCTCTTCGAAAAGGTCTTCACTAAACCTATCGTTCGCTCTTTCATACAGATGCTGCCTGGGATCGCTGAGCTGACCCTCTTGGGACGCCTCTACTATTACAGCGAACTTGATAAGGAGGATAATTTCGACCTCATTATTTTCGATGGCTTCGCCTCCGGGCATTTTCAGAGCCTCATGAAGACCCCCGACGCCGTCATGCATTCAGGTATGGTTGGGCCGGTCATCGAAGAAACCAAGCGTGTGCGGAGCTTCATAGCCGATCGCGATCGCGTCGGAGTTCTGCTCGTCACGGTGCCCGAAGAATTGGTCATCGCCGAAGCTCTCGACTTTGTCGACCGGCTGCAGCGAGAAACTCCGGCTCCGCTCGCAGCGATTGCGGTCAATCGTTGTTTTCCGGCCTTTCCTCCCGTCGCTTCGGATGCGGCCCAGACTGATTTGGCGGGTGCCTTGAAGTACTGGGAGACGCGGGTGGCAGCTGAGGCAAAGAGCTTGGATAGACTCCTCACTGGACTCAAAGATATGGGAGGACGCGAGCTGCCGGTCTTTCGATTGGGCGAGCGAGGTGCTTTCACGGAACCCTTGCAAGCTGAAGAAGTGCGGGCATGGATAGGAGGGGCGGCACGTTTATGAACGATCAAAATTCCGGATTCGAAAAAATGGTAGCCGGTTCTCGCATCATCGTCGCGATTGGATCGGGAGGGGTCGGTAAAACCACCAGCTCGATAGCTATCGCTCTGATGGCAGCCCGCGCTGGCAAGAGAGTCGGGCTACTGAGCATCGACCCAGCCAAGCGTCTCGCCGATGCTCTCGGTATACCGCTCGGCAGCGAACTGGTTCAAGTGCAGATGAAAGAGCCTCTCAGCGGCAGCGTGGAAGCAGCCATGCTCGATCAGAAAGCTGTTTTTGACGAGATGGTCCGACGATTTGCGCCTTCTTCCAACGCGGCCCAGAGAATCTTCAATAACAGCATCTATAAAGAGGTCTCAAGTAATCTCGGTGGGCCCCTCGAGTATATGGCCCTGGCCAAACTCGAGTCTATGTTGAAGCAGGGGCGCTACGATCTCATCGTCCTCGATACCCCTCCCGATACCCATGCCCTGGATTTTCTAGCCCGACCCAACATTCTCTCGGGTTTCATCGAACACGGCGTCATGAGTTGGCTGATCAAACCCTTCCACTTGGCGCAGAAGCTGGGAGCCGGATCGCTCTTCCGCGCTGGCGGCAAGATCATGAACGGCATCTCGTCGATTACCGGAATCAAAATGCTGCGCTTGCTCGCAGAGTTTCTGGTTCTTATGGAAGATGTAATCATCGGCTTCAACCGCATCGGACGAGAGGTGACGCAGTCCCTCCGGCAAAATTCTACGGGTTTTGTGCTGGTTTCGGCGCCTTACCAGAACGCGGTGCGGTCTGCGTTCCACCTCATGCGGGAACTGAAAATTCAGAATTACCCCCTGCTTGCGATCGTCATGAATCGGAATATGCCATTTGCGGTGGAAGAAGCTGTCCGGAAGTGGCCGCAGTATGCAGCGGTCCAGCCAGATTTATCCCCAGGCCTTGGGCTCTTGAAGCAGCGCTTTGAAAGTGCCCAATCTCTAGCTGATCAGCTGGCAAAAGAGGCTCGGCAGCTTTTTCAGAAAGACATTCCGCTGCTCCTGATCGAAGAGCAGGCACAGATGATACTCTCCGAAGATACTTTATGGAATTTCGTCGATGCAATGACTCATGCGCGCGTTAAGACTTGACGAGCTCTGTCAAACAATTGACAGGAATCGCGGAGGCGTGAAAGCTCATGTTAGAATAGGGGAGGCCATGAGAGCTCCTCACAAGGATCATTGAATGCGCAAGAGGCGTAGCCTTTCGGACTGGTTGGCACCTACTATAACCGCAATCGGGCACAGGATGATAGGTGTCATCGAATCCTGCGGTCAGTTTTTGCTCTATATCAAGCAGGTTCTGCGCCAGACCTTTGCTCGCCCCTTCCGCAGAAAGCTCATCCTGCAGCAAATGCTCTTCATAGGTTACGAGTCGACTTTCATCATCCTGCTCTGTGGTTTTTTTATCGGTGCCGCCGTCAGCCTCCAGGTCGGTACGATATTTGTGATCTTCGGTGGCCAGAGCATGCTGGGGGCAGTCAACGCGAAAGCCTTGGCTCGGGAACTAAGTCCCTTGATGGCCGGATTTCTAATCGCTGGACGCGGTGGCGCGGCGATTACCGCAGAAATCAGCACGATGAAGGTCAGCGAGCAGATTGATGCGATGGAAGCCATGGCCGTAGATCCCCTGAGCTATCTGGTGGTGCCGCGGGTGATCGCTTCTATCCTCATGCTGCCCCTCTTGGTAGCCCTCTTCAATCTCACCGGTCAGCTGGCTTCGTACTTTATCGCGCGTTTTATTTTTGGTATCGACGAGGCGCTATTTTTCGACAAGATGGCTAAAGTCGTGATGTGGACTGATATAGGTGCTGGTTTGCAGAAAGCCCTGGTCTTCGGAGCTATCATCGGCCTCGTCGCTTGTCGCTACGGCCTCAAGGCTTCTGGGGGTGCTAAAGGGGTGGGCAAGGCCACGACCGATGCGGTTGTAAGCATTCTGCTCGCGCTGCTGGGAGTCGACTTTCTAATAACCTACTTGCAGATCGTTTGGTAATGATCGAATTCAAAAATGTCACGAAAATTTTTGGCAGTTTCCGGGTTCTTGACGAGCTTGACCTCGTCATTCCTCGCGGGAAAATCACAGTTATTCTGGGCAAATCGGGCGAAGGCAAGTCGGTCACGATCAAACACATCATGGGGCTTTTAAAGCCGACCAGCGGTCGGGTCGTCGTGGATGGTCAGGACATTACCGAATGGGATGAGCCTGAGCTGCGCGAATACCGCAAGAAGTTTGGGATGCTTTTTCAGATGGCGGCCCTCTTTGACAGTCTTACTGTCGGCGAGAACGTGATGTTCCCTCTCATGGAGCACACCCAGATGAAACAGGCGGAGATGCAGGCACGGGCCGAAGAGGTGCTGCGCGATGTGGGCCTTCCCGATATTCAGCATAGATACCCGCAAGAGCTGTCTACGGGTGAAAAGAAAAGGGTTGGCCTTGCAAGGGCTCTCTCTCATAAACCGCAGATTATTCTCTACGATGAGCCGACGACAGGGATGGACCCGCTGGTCTCTGAGATGATAGACAAATTGATAAGCGATGTTTCGCAGAAAAGCGCCGACCTGACTTCAGTTGTGATTTCACATGACCTCAAAGCCGCTCTCGATATTGCGGATCACGTGGTGATGCTCTACAAGGGAAGAGTGCAGTTGGCTGGTTCACCCGATGAGTTCCGAAAGACAAAGGACCCTGTGATTCGGCAATTCTTCGCGGGTAAGGTCGAAGGGCCAATGGAGTTTTTTTGATATCTATCTTCTTATATTTATTGAATAAAAGTCTAGGGGCTCAGGATTCCAAAGTTAATATTTTAAGTATTCGATTTCTAAGACGATAAACCCTTAGCTGCGAGCCGATGCCCACACAAGGAGTTCGCTGCTTATGAGCCGCATGGGAATAGAATTTAAAGTTGGACTTTTCACCCTGATTGGGGTGGCAGCCACGGCTATAGCCATTTTCTTCGTGAGCCCCGAGATCTTTGATCGGCAGGCTAAGGTCAATTACTATACCATTCTGAAAGATGCTTCGGGCATCTTGGAAAACACCTACGTGAAGACCAATGGGGTCAATATTGGGCGCGTGGCAGCTGTTCGCCTGGAGGATAACGCCACCCGCGTCGAGCTTGAAATCCTCGCCGATGTGCCGGTTCGCGAAGGGGCGACGATAGCCGTTCGCACCGTCGGCTTCCTGGGTGACAAATTCATCGATCTCGTGCGTCCTGATAATGGCGGCAACGCTATCCCTATCGAGGGACTTATTCCTCGTAATCCTGATTCCGCTGACATCTCCGAAGTCGTCAAGCAAGTAGGATCGATCGCCGCTGATATCAAGAAAGTCACAGAGAATCTCGCGCTGGTCCTCGGTGACAAGCAAGGCGAGGCGAAACTCTCGCAGATCGTCAATAATATCGCAGAATTCACTGAACAAGCGAAAAATATCTTAGGTGAGAACCGGCAGGATGTAAGAAACCTCATCGCGAACTTCCGTGAGACCTCGGCTGTGCTGAGGGATGTCGCCAGTCCTGAGAATAGGGATCGCATCGAGCGCATTCTAGCCAAATTCGATGAGTCCATGACCCAGGTGAAGGGGACTACCGAAAACATTCACTTGATTTCAGATCGCATTGAAAAAGGCCAGGGTACAATCGGTCGTTTGATCAACGACGACAAAGCGCTGGTCGAAATCCAGGATGCTGTCAAAGAGATTCGTCAAGCGATAGCCCCAGTCAACAGGCTGCAGCTCGGTATCGAAACTCACGCCGAAGTTCGGACGGAAACCTCTAATCAAGCTTACTTTAACGTTCGCCTTATGACCCGGCCCGATACGGCCTATATAATTGGCTTTACCGACCGGACTCCCCGGACGATCGAAACCGAAACCCAGACGATCGACGACGATCCTACCGACAATTCGACGACACGACGCGAAAGCGTTACGGATAAGCGGGCCCTGCGCTTCAATCTGCAGTTTGCCAAACGCTGGAAGTGGCTCGGCGCCCGCATGGGCCTCTTTGAGTCCAGCGGCGGTGTCGCAGCCGATCTCTACTTCTTCAAAGATAGGCTGAAATTAACCTTCGAAGCCTTCGAGTTTGCAGCGAAGGATGATGAGGAAAGGCGCGCCGCCCACCTTAAGGCTTACGCAAGTGTCCTCTTTTTTGACCACCTTATCGCCATGGCCGGTATCGATGACCCGACCCGTTTGGACCCGAATACGGGACGAACGGCCAAAGACCCCAACTTCTTCGTGGGGGCCGGTCTGAACTTCAACGACCAGGATTTAAAAGCCTTTTTCGGCCTCGCCGCCGTTGCTACCCAGTAGTTCCTTCGCTGCATGCTAGCGAAATTAGGTCAAATTGACTTCCATTCAGATGTGTGACAACTTGCCGTAGTGCCGTCTCTTACTAGGCTTGAAGTTGTTACCGCTGCGTGGAGTTGAATTGATGAATACACCTGGATCTCGACCTATCTTCCTCAAGTTTCGATTAGTCTCTGCCATTATCGTCAATTTCTTCGTGCGCTCAACTGTGGCCTTTGCTGTCGAGAGCCCCGCGCCTCTCCTGGGCAACGGTAGCGCGCTGCACTTTCCAGAAGATGGCCTGAGCATCATCCCACCCAGTGGTTGGGAGATCTCTAAAAACATGCGCGGCATGACGCTGCTTATGCAGATGCCTCGACCGAAGACCCCCATTACTGACTACAGCAAACCCCTCTACACGCGAAATATCACCTTAGCTCTGCAGCACCAGGCACAGCCAATCGATGAAATGCAGGCCGAGGCACTCAGGGCCCAACTGGAAAAAACCTTCGGGCAAGCTCCTGGCGTTCGCAATTTTCAAATCATGGAGCATCGCTTCATCGATTATCGAGGGGATGGTAAGGCGATCTTGGTCTACACTGCTTTCGACTACAATAGCTTTCCCATGAACCAGATGCATATCTACACAGCTGGCGCGAAAAAGGGAGTCCTGCTGACTTACACAGATTTGGCAGAAGAATTCCAGAAGAACGAGGCAGCATCGACAGCAGCTTGGAATTCCATGATGTCGATCGAGCTAGAGGGAAAAGCACCACAGCGCTTTGAAAAATTCATTCCTCTGCTTGCCGCGACGGGAGTTTTCCTCTGCTTAGCTGCGCTCCTCATCTTCTTCCGCCGCCGTCGGAATCGCCGGTTCTTCGAATCCGCTGAGCACGGCCTTTATGCTGATGACGAAGTAGCCCCGAAACGCCGGAAGTCCCGCACCGTAAGCAGTTCAGAAGGCGAGTTACCAGAGCTTACCCATGAAGCTAGTGTCTTGTGGGAAATGCGCTGAGCAGAGTTCGCTCGTAAATTGATGCAGAGGGAGCTCAGCAGTGAGCTCCTTTTTTTGGTCCACGCCGCAAGACCTCCAAAATTTCCCGTACCATAATGGATAAACTGCTGATACAAAGGTCTATAAGCCCCCTTTGTATGGGGTCAGACCAACCTGATCCGAGAAGCGAAGCCCTTCGGTCGAGGCGAAATAAGGACCAGGACCGCCTCCCTTAGACTAAGCAGAATTGTTCCATGTCAATTACCAAGGGTCTGCCTGTATAATAAAAATAGAGACGAGAGCTATCCACCGTTTGTTAAAAAGCTTAGATGGCTTTTTTAATAAGTTCGAGCGCTATGGAAGGAGGTCAACAGGATGCCAGATTGCAGACACAGGTTGGTACCGTTCTTACGGACGATCGGGCTCACCGCCTGGCTGGTATTAGGGGCACAGGATGCATGGGCGCTAACCTGTTCGGAAGTCCGGCAGCTGACGCTGCTCTACTTCAAAATGCATTTTTCCTACAATTCATTTACTGACGAGTTGTCCCAGCGTACACTCGACAATTTTCTAAAAGCCTGGGATCCCGGGAAGCTTTATTTCTATCAATCAGACATCGACGAGTTCACAAGCAAGTATGCCGGGAAGCTCGATGACGCTATTGGGCGCGATATGAATTGCGCTGCGATCGACGACATAATGAATCGTTACTCACAACGATTTATCGAACGTAATCAGTATATTACTAAGCTGATCGACGGCAAGTTTGACTTCACCCTCGATGAGTATCTAAACGTCGACCGGAAGAATCTGACCTACCCTAAGACCAATGAAGAAGTCAACGAGCGCTGGCGTAAGCACATCAAGTTTCAGATGCTCAATCTGAAAACTGGGACTGAGCTGCTAGAGAAAGTTAAGCCCGGCTCTGCAAGCACCACTGCCGAGGCGCTCGACAAGGCTCGCGATAAGCTCAAGAAGCGCTACGAGCTGGCTATCAAGCGTCATAACGATCTTACGAAAGATCGGGTCTATGGCGTCTTTCTCAACGCATTTTCCACCGCTCTGGATCCTCACTCGAGTTATTTGCCGGTCGAAGAGCTAGAAGATTTTCGCATCCGGACTCGCCTCTCGCTCGAGGGAATTGGTGCCAGCCTTCGCTCGGAAGATGGATTTACTATCGTCGCGAGTCTGGTGAAAGGTGGGGCTGCTGAGAAGAGTGGTCTCTTGAAAGTGAACGACAAGATCATCTCGGTCGGTCAGGAAAGCGGCGATTCGGTAGACGTCATTGATATGGACCTGCAGGAGGTCGTCAAGCGTATACGTGGTGCGCGCGGCACGACGGTCAAGCTTTCGCTGATCCGGGAAGATTCGAACAACACACGTAAAATGGTGGTTCCTATCACCCGCGAGAAGATTCAGCTGGTTGAATCCCAGGCTTCTTCGAATGTGGTTGATGTTGATGTTAAGGACGCTAATCAGAAGAACAAGCGTCTGCGCATTGGGGTCATCACCCTGCCTTCTTTCTATATCGACTTTGAAGGTCGGCAGAAACGCCTGAAGAACTACCGTTCTTCCTCGAATGACACTAAAGAGCAGATCAAGGCTTTGAAAGCGAAGAACGTCGACGGGATCATCATCGACCTCCGCAGCAATGGGGGAGGTGGTCTTGAGGAGTCGATTAGTACGGCGGGACTATTCTTTGATGCTGGTCCAGTGGTTCAGGTCAAAGCTTCGAATGGTGAGACTGAGACCTATTTCGATCCCGATGACAGTACCTGGTACGACGGTCCACTCTTGGTCATGATCAATCGGCATTCGGCTAGTGCATCGGAGATCTTTGCGGGAGCGATTCAGGATTATCAGCGCGGCTTGATCGTCGGTGATTCCCATAGCTTCGGTAAAGGAACGGTGCAGAATCTCAACGATTTGGCTCCGAAGTTGGGTGCCGTCAAGGTTACGGTCAATCAGTTCTACCGAGCTTCTGGTGCTTCGACGCAGTTGAAGGGGGTAGATTCGGATATCGTTCTTCCAAGTATCGTCGATGAGCTGGAAATCGGTGAGAAGTTCTACGATTATGCGCTGCCTTACGAAGAAATTAAGACAGCGAAGTATCAGAAGTTCAATCAGATTCAGCCCTACGTTGGCGAGTTGAAGAAGCGCTCTGAAATCCGTCTTACTAAAGAGACAGAATTCCAAAAGGTGCGCGAAGAGATAGAAAAGTATCGGAAGAACAAAGAAGAGCGTTCACGGGTCTCTTTGAAAATGAAAAAAGAGGAAGACAAAGACGCTAAGAAGGATAAAGAAGATAAGGAAGAAGATGCTCTGAATGAATCGGCTGAGTTTTCTTTGGCTGAAGATATTTACATGCAAGAGACGATCAGGATCGCTGCCGACTATGTTCAGCTGATGAAGAAGCAGAAGATCGAAGGGACCCAGCCTACTCTGCCTGCGGTTGCTCAGACTAAGGTTAAAGGTGCTAAGGCTGTGACAGCGACAGAGAAAGAGCTTCCTGCTAAAGATCTGAAGAAGTAGTAATAATATGCTCTTTTTATCTTAAGATTAGACCCCCTCTCTAGAGGGGGTTTTTATTTTTTTCTTTGTTCGTTTGTCTGCACAAGGATCCTAAAAAATCCGAGTAAAAAACACTAGAACCAATAGTCGCCATTCTCATGTCTTGTGTAGAACTGGCCTTTGTTTCAAGAAGAATAGTAATTCATTCACCTTGAGTAAATCTTTCGCTCATCAGCGGAAATTAATTTGCTATCGCCTTTTCCTTCTTGCTAAGTGAGAGATAGCTAAGCTAGCAGCAAAGAGGAGTTAGGAATGAAGAATTGGAGTATTTCAATTATCACAAGCTCTGCCTTGTGTTTAGGACTAGTACAGTCTGCATGGTCTCAAGGTAAGGAAATTTTAAGTTCAGAAGGGCAAGAGAAGACTCCTCAAGCCGTTGAACTGGAAGGCCGTACGAGTTCTACTGAAGCATCGGGAACCGATAATGAAGAGGTGAGAAGGCCAAGCCGCCCCGATCGTCCAAACCGTCCGGATCGACCGGATCGCCCGGATCGCCCAGACCGTCCTGATCGCCCTGATCGTCCGCAACCAAAGCCCCCAAAACCTGATCGTCCGGATCGTCCCGATCGTCCGGATCGTCCGCAACCAAAGCCCCCAAAACCTGATCGTCCAGATCGTCCAGATCGTCCTGATCGTCCGCAACCAGAGCCCCCAAAACCTGATCGTCCGGATCGTCCAGATCGTCCGGATCGTCCGCAACCAGAGCCCCCAAAACCAGATCGTCCCGATCGTCCAGATCGTCCGGATCGTCCGCAACCAGAGCCCCCAAAACCAGATCGTCCCGATCGTCCAGATCGCCCAGATCGTCCGCAACCAGAGCCCCCAAAACCTGATCGTCCGGATCGTCCAGATCGCCCGGATCGTCCGCAACCAGAGCCCCCAAAACCTGATCGCCCAGATCGTCCGGATCGTCCTGATCGCCCAGATCGTCCGGATCGCCCAGATCGTCCGGATCGTCCAGATCGTCCAATTCGCCCAATTAGATTTCCTATCCCCATCCCCAAGATAGAAATTGACTATGACGTCGATTACTACTGGAAGAGTGGGAGAATGTGGTGCCCGACTCGCTATAATTGGGAGTACCCATGGCAGTGTCCGAACACACGTCCTTCGACTATTTACATCACCAAGGTGATATTCCTACATCCATACTACCGTGTTCCCATCAAGGTGAACCCCTCATGTCAGATTCCGAGCAATCTTCCTGATGGCCAGTATGTAGTGGAGAACTGTGAGATC
>JBGSTX010000107.1:0-4587 GCA_041736305.1 Oligoflexus sp.
GTGTGCTCTTCCGATCTCAGGCTGCGGCGAGTCGACCCAATAGCCGGGCAAAGCAACGAAATGGGCCTGGGACGTCTGCTCATAGCGCGCACCAATCTCTTTTGGTTCGATCAACTCCTGCCAGAAAAAACGCCATTGCCCTTCCAGGCGCTGGGGAAGCCCGTTCGAGCTCCATTCAGAAAGATCGATTTGGCCCTGAACAACTGCGGGCTTCTCATCTGCTAGGCCTTGCTCTGCTGTCGTGAAGAGAAGGAAGAGCCAGCCGAATAATAGACATTGCCGAGCTATAGGAATGAAGAATGCGAGCAAGATAGCGCCTCCCCTTTATGAGCGAATGATGGCATTGGTTAGTAAAATCAATATCAAGATATCATGGATTTCAATTGTCGACGACGGCGAGGTCGGTCATGGTTAGTTTGCTCGTTTCCTGAATCGGCTATTCACCGACCGGGTTTCGTTCATCAGTCCGATAAATCGCTTGCGATTTTAGAAAAAATGGCAACAAAATTTCATGAACGTCTTTTGCATCTAAGACTTGCGCCAGCGCTTGAATTTTAGACAAATAGTAATGGCGATTCTGTAGAACTGCTTAAGCCGCCTGCTCCCAGTCATCACTGGTTCCTTGCGCCTCTGCTGCGGGCTTAGCCGGAGACGGCTGGGTTCGATCGCCCAAGGCTAGATAAGAAGTCACCAGTGCTATCGATTCTTGACAGGCTTGCACGCCTTGATCCAAGGCTTCGGTGACTTTGGTAGCTCGGGACGCTTGGTCAGAATTGGACAGAGTTAGCTCGTGGACCATATGAATGGACTCACTGATTTCATCGAGACCCGACGCCTGTTCCCTTGATGCCGACGAAATTGATTCCACAGCTTTCTTGAAATCTTCAGCATTCAAAAGGATTCCCTGCATCACTTCGTAGGCCTCGTTGACGAATGCCCCGTCATCTTCAATCTTCTGGGTCGCGTGACTGATCGTCTCATGAAGCATTTGCCGCTTGCTGCTGGCAATGCTCCGAACATCTTCAATGCTGGACTTTAGCATATCGCTGATCTCGCGGTTGGCTTGACCACTGGACTGGGCAAGACTGCCAACTTCTTCAGCAACCACAGCGAAGCCTTTGCCGTGTTCACCGGCCCTGGCCGCTTCCACCGAAGCATTAAAGGAAAGCAGCTTCGTTTGAAAGACGATGGCGTTAATAACCTGTGATTTATCTTGAATTCGTTCAATGATCTGGATGACGTTCTCGAACTGCTTGACAGTATCTTCGAACAGGAGTTTGACTTGGGACATGCTGCTGGTAATTTCATCCGAACTGAGCCGTAGTTTATCCATACTCTGCATGCCAGAGATGATTTGTTCCTTAGATTTCGTGATACCGGTTTGGGCGAGATTGGCAGAATCGCGATTGATGTGGGCCATGGCATTGATTTCTGTCGCGGCCGTCATGGTCTCGGTCACTGCTTCGCTTTGTCGAAGCGAGGATTCCGTCAGATTTTTGCTGAGGCTTGTCATCACCCCGCTGGTCTCGGCGATGATCTGCATCGAGCCTTGGACAGCTTCGGTGGCTTTACTTAAATTAAGAACGATGGACTGGGTCAAGCGGTAGAAGAGAACTGCAATACCCAACAGGCATAAAAGGGGCAAGGCGAACATACTTATGTTTAAACGCTGAGAGGCCGTTATAACTTCATTTTGACCAGCATAAAGAGCTTTCTGATTGAGGTCGCGCAAAGCGCTCAGATATGTCTGCAACTCCTTAAGTAACTTACTGAAGACCATAAAGTCCTCGCCCGCCGCATAGTAGCTCACTGCCATTTCCCAAGTGCGCTTATATTCGTTTTTTATCGTGTTGAACTCCACCAGTGCCTCACCCTGGAGCTGACTGGGTAGATTTTCTTCCACATCACGCCAGACACTGCGACCGACGAAGGCCAAGTCTTTAGCGGTATCGTTTGATAATACGGTGATCACCGAGCGATGAAAGGCCTCAGCATAGTTTTTCGGCATAGCTTTCGGCAGATATTTCAGACTTCGAAAGCTTTTCGATAGAGTCTTCCTAGCATCTCTCAGTTCTGTTCCCAACTGCAGATGTTTGATCCGCAGATCCAGGACATTGCCGGCATTTTGAAAGAGTAAGGGAGCGATCTGTAGAATCTTTTCCAGACAGACTGCACCGGTGATCGTCTGTGCTTCAGCTCCCGCAATCTCTAAGCTCACAGCTGCTTCGAGAATTGCACCCAGTTGAATTCCTTCCAGTTGGGTTACAGCGTCTTTATAGGATTCTGCTACGGGCCCCAGTGCGTCCAGGGCGAGCTGCGCATCATCCTGGTAATTCGATGCATAGGATTCACCAACTAAAAGTCCTAAGCGCATCGCTGCCATTTCCAATTTCTCGAGCCTAAGATAGGCATCGATTGCGGTATTGCTCTTCTGTTCGATGATCCTCCCCATCTGCTGTGAAAGTGCCATGGCTACTCCACCCAGCAGCATCAAAGCTAGAGTGATCATGAGCAGGATCTTCCGCATATCGCGCTTGATGGTCGGCTTTTTCACGTGAATCTTCCTGCTTATTTAGCAACCTGCTTGGCTGTGTTCTTTACCTGCTCCAGGCCTTCGTTCAACTCCTCTTTCGCGGACTTGAGATCATTCTTTTCCAAGGCCTTCAGGGTCATGAGTGGGTGAATGAGTGTATGCAAAGGATCGGTGTATTTTTCACCGTCTTCACTCTTCAGATCCACGCCCACGAGAGCCGGGGTCAGAACGCCAGCATCATGGAAATCTTTCTCGATCGTCTCAAAGGAAGCGGCTCGGACCTTGGGCAGGTTGGACTTCATGTATTCAAAGAGCTTTTTGGATTCAGGATGCTTGCCAGCATAAGCTTCAAAGAGAACTTCCGCTGCCTGCACCATCTCATCGACATTCTTGCGTGCGGCTGGGAGATCGATCTTGCCACTGTTAATCGCGGCCAGCAGCTCTCGTCCTTGTTTCTCATAGGTGCTCTGGGCGGATTTGGTATCGGCTCCCATTGCGAGCTCGATGCTTGTCCAGTTGATGAAGGCTATTGTAAAAAAATTAAAAAGAACCCATTTCATGTTTTCAAACTCCCTCTGTTGAAAGTACGTCTTGCGAAGCATCGGCTATCGACAAAAATTCTTAATGGGCCATAGTGCGGAATACCCAGGATCTAGAGCCCCACTTCGAGGCGAAGCCCGAAGATACTCGCGTCGCTCGCCGTAGAATCTGCTCCTGGGTTGCTGATCGACTGCCAGTCGAATTGAATGGCTACAGAGGGCAGGACCTCGGCCTTATAGCTAAGCTCCACGATGGATTCAGACTTTTCGCTCTCTCCCCCTTCCCTGGCAACAAACTGCCTATAGGGTTGGCTCGTGACAGCATGACTGAAGCCGAGTCCTAGGATATCCGCATCGCGCCCCGGAATGATCCCCGTATAGTGCAAAGCACCAGCATAAACATCATCGATGGTATTCAGTCGAGGTGAAGCATGACCATAGCGCAGATAAGCGCCCAGACCCTCTTCCCCATCCGCCTGCTCCGCCCAAAGCAACGATTCGAGTAATGCATAGTAGCCCGAGTTCCCGCGGTAGCGTTTCGGACCCTCTTCGCCGTCTAGCACTTCATCAAAACTATCCGATAGTGCTGTGTAGTGCCAGGCTCCAAGTGCCAGCTTGCGGTAGACCTGGCTACTAGGCTCGTCCTCAGTCCAATTCCATTCGAGTGCTTGCAAATAACCATCCGATTCGGGATGCTTCCAGTGATTCGAGCGGGGATCTTCGGGATCCCCCGGCACCCCATCGAGCCAAGCGAACTGCAGGAGCGAACGTTCGCTGACGCTAGCCTTGAGCCTGAGTCCTCCCGAAGTTGTCGGAAAAATGGAAGGTCCGTTCTCGCCAGTCTGAGAGAAGTCTGGGCCAATGCCATGGGTCGGGTTGATGAAAACCGCTCCGTATTTTTTGGTATCGAACTCCGAGTTGACGTCATAGAGTCCTGCGAGCAGCATGAGATTGCCGCCGATCGGAACATCGACCCAGAGTTGATAGACTTTCCAAGTTGCTGGCGCCGCGATATTACTCACACCCTGCAAGGTATTGATTCCAAGGTTTGGATCCCGTCCCTCGTTGCCGAGGATGGAGACATGGGCCGTCATTCCTTTGAGATTCCAGGCCTTCTCGCCGTCGATGTCGAGGATGAGATCGTAGTTGGCCTGATAGTTCTGCTTATGGAGTGCTGCTTTGCTTTGAGTCGTAAAGGCTTCGCCCTTGTATATAGCTTTGAAGTCATAGCCACCCGCGATCAAATCATCCCTTAATCCGCCCCAATTGCCGCTAAGGCCCACATCGTTTGGGGTCGGTAGAGACTCTGAAGCGACATCATTGCCGAAGGCGATAAGAGGCGATAGGCTGAGAAGAGCGAGTAGTGCGTAAGTGCCTTGTCTGGCTAGCATCGAAAGCGGTCCTTCCTAGTTGATAGTCTCGCTTGAAATACGGAATCATGGTTTCAAACGCCGACTCATGGCGAGCCCTGAAAGCTTTCATCGGTGAACCGCAATCGTTCTTAATGGGTAATAG
>JBGSTX010000115.1:0-12413 GCA_041736305.1 Oligoflexus sp.
TAGAGTTCAACTAGCGAATTTGCGAGGATTACCGAATGTTCAAACTGTTGGCCAAGCCTCTTACACGTGCAGAGCAAGAGCAGCTCATTCAAGAGAAGCTTGCGTGGATCTTAGGAGCTTGTCAGCCGAGCAAAATTATCTTGTTTGGTTCGGCAGCTAGCTTGGCAATGACCGATGCATCAGACATCGATATGGTTCTCATTTTTCCAAATGATCAGGATCTTTCGGCGACGAAAATGGCAGTTTTTAAAGCACGCCCCAAGGAAGACTGGCCTCAGGACCTGCTTTTTTATACTCAGAGAGAATTTTCGGATAGCGTTGCCAAGGGTGGGGGCGCAGCATTTATCGCTGCGGAAGACGGCATCGTACTTTGGGAAAAAAAGGAAGAGAGATGAGTCCTCGCACACAAGAACGACTTTTCCCAAAACCTTACGCTCAAGTTTTGTGGCGTATTGCAGAAGGCGATTATAAAACCGTACTCGTGCTTGCAAACGCCGCAGATTATCGGGTCGAGAATGCTTTTTATCTGGCACAACAAGCGATTGAAAAAGCGCTGAAAGCGGTGCTAGTCCATCAAGGAATTGCGATCCCCATGATACACGATCTCTCAGCTTTACTCGGGAAAATGCCAGACGACTGCCAGCCTCCCTATGGATATGAACTCAATGCGCTAAGCGAGTATGCAACGATTCGCCGCTATGAAGAGGTCAGCTGGATCCCCACCGGCGATGAGTTGAGAGAAATCATTAAGAAAACGAAAGAGATGCTCGAATGGGCGAAAAAGCAAATTTCGAGTTGAGGGCTACGTGACGTCCTCGCCAACTAATCGCTCGTCGCGTTATAGTCGGCGCTTCCCTTGGGAGAGTTCGACGTCGATTCCTCCCTCAGCGTTGCACGCCCGGAACGGAGTCTTAGACTTGGATGGAGAGGTTTAACCTAGTGCGACCGTCATGGGATCATGACAGTCAGATTTGCATTCAAAAGCTCCGCTTGCGTAAGATAGAATTGTCTATACATAATGCTGTAAAATCCGCGGTTGACGGGACAAGAGGGGGAACAAGGTGAACGGTTGCACCCAGGACCGGCCGTCGGCTGCCAGCCGCTGCGCTTTCGCTCAGAGAGCGCTTACCGTCCAGTCGTCGAGATAAACATAGATGGCCGCAAGCAGGGACCTGCCCT
The DNA here is from genome assembly GCA_041736305.1 of Oligoflexus sp. Classification (GTDB taxonomy): domain Bacteria; phylum Bdellovibrionota_B; class Oligoflexia; order Oligoflexales; family Oligoflexaceae; genus Oligoflexus. The sequence continues at coordinate 1,180 of JBGSTX010000115.1, forward strand.
ACTTGCATGTGGCCTGAGCGAATTAACTGCACGTCAGTTGCTTATGGTGATGCCGACTTCCGGCTCTCTACAATGGACTTCGATACCAGGTAAATGACCAAGCGAAGAGATGACTGCGTCTTTATTAGACTGGACGATCTGATCTTCTGAAACCTGAGACATTCTACGATCAAAGATTAAGCCGAAGTAAAATCTATTTTGCGGATCTCCCACTTTTATAAATGACTGAACGAACTCAATCCAACGTGTTCCAATGGAAGATGATGTAGCGCTTGGATCGGATTCGTTGCCTTCTACATGAAACCCATTTGTTTCCACCAGCTCAAATGCCGTAAGAAGTGTGGGGATATCGACTTTATCCCCGTAAACGGTGACATACCACTGGTCCGTGCTACACGTGCTAGACGCCCCATAGCTAAGAGGGACAGATAGGCACATAGACGTAAGAATACATAAGGCTAGTTTCTTCACAATTATCTCCTTTTTCGCCAGCGTATCTCTGCATTCAAGCCGATGGCATTGATTGAAATAGCTATAGAATACAGGAAACAGTTTTGCATGAATTTCTCGATTTCTTTTGGCTCTTGGGACTGAGCCTTATTAAGCCTTTAGATCAAGGTTTGCAACTGATACTGCTAGCAGGTTTGATCTATGTTGTTGACGAACAACGGGCCTTTTTTGAAAACACTCCGCTCATCCGAACTTCCACTTTTTACCTTTGCAAGCGACACCAGAGGTACAGGCCGTCATCTGCCCTAACTGCATAAAGCGAAGACCCAGGATCTTGAATAGAGGTCGTTCTATCGTCGACGATGAGCTGCAGCATGTCGATCGGCTCGATAGAATTTCCAAGTAGATAGTGCACTGCGATCGTGTGGCCCGCATAAGAGATTGGATCATCGAAAAACATTTGATTGTTCGCTTGTATGACAGGGGCGATAGCTACCTTCTTTTCGCCATTCACCTGCAAGCCGCAGGTCAGCGAGGGTTTCTGCACAGTTCCTTCTGCACGAGCTACGTAACTTGACCACGAACTCATTGCGAGAAGCAAACTTCCAGCCTTGAAAAGCGCCTTTGATTTCATAGATTTTCCTTTGTTTGAGAATTGATTTTGATAGTTTCAACGCCAAGGCCAGGTATAGGCGGCTGGCCGAGGTATGTACACTGAGTTTCGCGGACGCACGACAGCCACCGTTCTTTCAGCGAACGCTTCCCTGGTCAAGCGAAACGACATATACAGGCTGCTTAGACATGAGCTATTTAAGCATAGTCAAGACGGCAGATAAACCTTGCTTCGAAGGCGCACATTCTTTTATGACTGCGCAGGCAACTATTAAACCTTGTGGAAAGCACTGCAAATTGGGTTAAGCAAGCGCATGAGTCCGAGTATTCCGAACAAGTCTATCGAGGTTTTGCAAATGGATGGGACCACTTACCAGATTATCGTCGAAAGCACGAACGTAGCTCAGCTTCTGGAGCAGCTGCTGGCCCAGTTGCGTAACACACGCAAGAATTTTTCTCTTTCGGACCTTTGTAAGCGTAGTGGCCTCGCATCGAAAGGCTACATCTCGGAAATCATGCGTGGCAAGCGCTTGCCTAGTCCCGAAACGGCTCAAGCCTTAGCCAAAGGCCTCGGCCTTAAAGGTGTGGCTGTTACTTATGTCGTTGCCCTAGCCGAAAGAGATGCTGCTAAAAGCGAAGCTGAGAGAGCTCGTCTAGACGAAAATCTGGCCAAACTCCGAAAGGCGATTGAGGTGAAGGTCGCCCCTTTAACTGTTGAACACCACCTTTTTGGCTTCTCGATCGAAGTTTTCTGCGCCTTCGGCCTATTCCAAGGCCGACCTGCACGTTCTGACCTCATTCAGTATTTTGGTCGGGATCGTGCTCTGGAAATTGACCGTGCTCTCTCAGGTCTTGAGAAAGCTGGCTTCATTGAAAAGGAACTTCATGCTGAGGCCGAAAATTCTTGTCGCTCAGACCCCAGCTATAATCTTATTAACTCCGCCAACCACTACGTCTTTAGAGAAGATAGCAAAGAAAAACGCCATCTCGAAATTCTTCGCCAAGCGATCGAGGCGAGTTCGCAGGTCGCCCATTTGTGGTTCCCGCGTAAGGTTGATAGTCACTTTGAGGCTACGATATTAAGTGTAGATCACAGTTTTTATCGATCGGCTCTGCAGAAATTTAAGGCTGATCTACTCGCCTGGGAGGCGAGTCTTGAGACTTCCCAGGCAGATAGTCTGGTCAGGATAAATTTGCAAATTCACCCCTTAGGCGCTCCTAAAGCATAGCAGCCTCCACTGTCATCAAGTCGCTTGGCAGCGGGTGCGAAAAAATTCGCCTATCTCAAGGAAGTGGGTAGTTTCTTTCAAGCTCTGGAACCTGATCTGGCTTTGCCTTTCGCAGAATTCGCCAAGAAATATGAAATTGAAATCTTAGCCGCAGCTTTTCGCCCATTTTGGTTGGGTTGTGGTTATCAATATTTTGAAACCCTCCCCGCTCATGCACGCCGGACAAACAGATGAGGAATCGATTCGAATACTAGCTTCTGACATTGCTGCTCTAGGAGGCCGACTTCTCGAGTCAATCATCCCCCCAATCATAGGAATGCAATCTGAGCCATTTCTTATGTCCTTATTACTCGATTTTCTGCTTTTGTGGACACGAACATATTAGACGTTGCCGAAGCCACCGTCCGCGAGAATATCAGCGCCAGCGATATAACTTGAGTCATCGCTGGAAAGAAATAGTGCAACTTTTGCCATTTCCTCGGCACTGCCAAATCTATGGGCAGGAACCATTGACTTCATATGATCGGAAAATCCAGCCACTTGCTCGGCCGGCATCCCCATCTTGCTATAAATAGGAGTTTCAATGGGTCCCGGAGAAAGCACGTTGAATCTGACATTCTCGACTGGTATTTCCGCGGTCCATGAGCGCGCTAAACTGCGAACGGCTGCCTTGGTTGCTGCATATACCGAAGCGCCCGCCATGCCTTTGATAGCAACAACCGAAGCGTTCAGAACAACCGTGCTTCCCTTTTTCAAAATTGGAAGTGCCTTAGCGACGGTAAAATAAAGACCACGAACATTGGTATCAAATTGATTGTCAAAAAAGGCTTCATCCGATTCCAAGGTAGGCCTAAAAAGGGCAACTCCGGCATTGGCAAATAGGATATCTAATCCTCCATAAGTGGAGTGAATATGCGCATAGAGGGCTGTCAGTTGTTTGGTATCGGAAACGTCGGTTTGGACGACATCAAACTGTGCTCCCAGTTCGGCTTTTGCTGCTTTGAAGGTTTCTGTCGAACGGGCTGTGATAATGACCTTAGCCCCTTCAGCTTTGAAAAGCTTTGCCGTCGCGAGGCCGATACCTGAGTTTCCGCCTGTAATGAGAGCGATTTTACCATTCAATTTCATAGGAGCTCCGCTTTGGTGAGTTACTTCCTTTTTGAACCGATAGGTTCAGACTAACACAATCGGCAGAGGCGGCTATTAAATAGTGAACCGATCGGTTTAAAATGTTATGTAAAGAAAATGGGAAGAACTAAGGTCTATAATAGAGCGGCACTTTTGAATAAAACGACCCAGTTGTTTTGGAAGAAGGGTATTGCCGAAACGAGTTTGGCGGATATTGAAAAGGCCACTGGGGTGAACAAATCCAGCCTCTATGCAGAATTTGCTGACAAAGATGATATTTTTGTCGCAAGCCTTGCCCATTACGTCCAGACCAACGGAGTCTATGAGGTTCTTTCCGGGCTGCCTCTGGGAAAGTCTAACGTGATTGCATTTTTAAAATTGGGCAAATCCTGTGCCGGTCAAAGAGGTTGCTTCGTTGTTAACTCGCTGCGTGAATCAGCCATTTTGCCGGCAAAAGCCAAAGATTTCATACAAGCTCATTTGAAGAGTGTAAAAGCAAAACTCATAGCCAATATTGAAGCTTCGAATTGTGCAGCTTCCGCTGAAATTTGCGCCGAATTAATTCTGACCTTTAACGCTGGCCTTTGTCTTGAGTTAAACGCGACCAAAGCTCCTCAGGACGAAAAGATTCTTGCATTTATTCAAGCGCTGAATCTGTGACGGGACATCCTTAAAGCAGACACTTAGCAATAAGTGAAAATCCTCCCTAATGTCCACAGTCTCTCTCCAACTCCCCCAACTTCCTTTAAATATAGGACGAGCGCCGCTGAAACCACCAGAGCTATGTGTGAGGATGAGCGTAGGACGAGCGATGCAGACGATTTCAGCCAAGGCGTACGGACGATTGTTGCAGGAACTTCCCAAAAAGTGAAACGCCAAAGGCCCTGTTGCAAGCAACAGGGCCTTTGGTGGTTTTCTTTAACTTTGAATCAGTTCAGAGTGTAAACACTTGCGGAGATAGCACCCACGCCTCGGATCGCGAGTTCGAAGTCGCCTTGCAGGGCATCAAAGATCGTGGAACTAGGATTCAGAGCCTGGACTTCTTCGAGGCTCAAGACGATGGTCTTGCTGCTGCCAGAGAAGGAGCCTTTGACCTGGCCATTGTTGATGATGGCGTGAGCTGCTTCAATCACTGTAGCTGATTGGGTCGCTGCGGTCTTGATGTTCAGACCATACTGAACGTCAAGGTTACCCAGGGTCGAGCAGGACGAAAGCTTGATCTCAAGGTTGGGCGAACCACCGAGGTTAGAATTTTCCAGCCACTTGGCAGAAACGCTACATTTAGCAGCTACTTCCGCTTCCATGTCCATGCTCAGTTGGTTGACGCGCAGGTCGTTGGAAATTGACTTGCTTGAGCTATTGATCTGGCTATAAACGAAATTAGCACTGTAACTCGTACAGTCCTGACCTTGTTGCGTGCAATCAGCCTTGGTCGACAGACCCAGGAGGATGCCGCTTCTTACGAGTTTGGAAGCGACGACGACGCCGTTCTCATCTTTATGCTCGAAGCGGTCGATACCAATGCCGTATCCGCCTGTGAGGTCATAGGCAGCGCCATCTACGGTGAACTGGGTCAGCTTCAGAGTACAGCTGTCCAGATTACCAAGGAATGTATCACTTTTATCACGAATGATGGTGGCAACACTGTCAACAAACGCTACCTGAATGAAGGGAAAGCGGTTGTCCACGCAAGTTATCATGCCGCGCTGGGGCATAGCTGCGCTTTCCAGAAGGCTCAAGCTTGCCACTTCCGACATCTCAACACCAATGGTAATAGGTGCGTTGTTGGATTCTTCGCTGGACTTGGAATCCTTTGCGTTTTGGCAAGCTGCAGCGAACAAGGCGACGGCCAGAAATAGCGTGTTGTTTCTCACTTAAGTTTCTCCAAAAAGGCATTGTTGTGTAGTCCTCTCTCGACATTGAGAAAGGCCTAGTGATCTGAATCCTGCTGTAAAGTTATCCACGCTAGTGCACGGCTGGTGCCAAAGCAGCAACGCTTTGAATTTTGGAATTTAGTGATGCCAGGGTTCCCGGGAGTTGTCTTAGACCTGGTCTACGGCTAGTAAGAATTGTCCGTAAGGAATGAATACGTTTACGTAAGGCGTGCTGTCGTCGTCTTGTTCAGTCAAGGCTCGAGTTCAGACAGCGACTCACTGTCAATTACCCACCTCTAAAGGCGGAGCTCGTCGATGCTATAATGCAGCTCCATCATGGAGCAAGTTCGAGATGCTTAGCGAAGGCTTTGGGTAATGCTATTAGCGAAGCAACGATCCGCCGTTGGGCGCGTTTCCGTGCGGGGGTGATAGAGGGGCGCTATTACATTAAGGCCGGTGAAGTTTCCAGCTCTCCGGCGGCTCCGAGTGAGGAATCGATACAAGCTGAAGAAGCTGTGGAAATGACTGCTCCTAAAGGCATTGGTGAAACTGCAGAGGGCAAGAAACTTGCCGGGATGATCTTGCGACATCAGGGAAAAAGTCGGTGGAAGTATTCTTCAGCGGAGAGAAAATTAATTATCTATTTAAGTGAGACGCACCTGTGGCTTTGAGCATACAGTCCCATTCAGCTGCAAAAAAAGAGGCTTTTGTTCGAGCTGCTTTGCTAAACGTGCAGCGGAAATAGAGGAACACCTGATTGAAAATCTACTCCCACGAGTTCCTTTGTCTTCGAAAACGCGGCTTGCTTGAAGATGAGATAAAAGATCAGCCCGTATCCGAACAATTGGCGAGTGTTCAGGCTGCCCGTCAGGCGTCAGTAGCCCAGCGAATAGCCATCGGTGAGCGAGCTGGCCAGCGCGTGCGAAAGCTAGCTTATCGTCAGCAGGAGGACATGATGGAGCTCATGGGAACTCAGTGTCTGGCCCTTTCTGGCTTTAGCCTCCATGCAGCCCGACACCTGCATCGGGAGGATCGCAAAGGTCTCAGTCAGCTGGTTTTCTATATGGGCCGACCAGCCCTCAGTATCCAGCGACTCGAGGAAGCGGGCGATGGCGATCTCATCTATTATCTTCGCAAAGAATGGAAGGATGGGACCACTGGCGTCAAACTAAGCCCGACCGAAATCATCGAGAACTTAGTGGCTCTTATACCGCCACCGCGTAACCCACTTATTCGTTTCGGCGGTGTATTTGCGCCGAACTATTCGCGGCGCGAGGAAAGTTAAACGCCTTGATGGCCATAGGCGAGCAGCGAGAAGAGTCTTGAAGTCCTAAAGCGCGATAAGTTTTGCCTTGAAACCGAGATGGGTCACGCACAGGAGGGGTGAAAAATACAAGGTAAGATGCTTTTGGATTACCTACTCCCAGCCGCGGTTTGATCGAACCGAGAGACTGCCGCTCGTCGCGCACTTCCGCTCGAAAGTTGGTACGCATTGGCAATTGCAGGAAGTGGCACAGTATCCAGCTAGCCACAGTTATGGCCTCACCCGTGTCCGTGTGGACACTATTCTCTCTCACCTTGAGCCTCATCCACCTGCTCACGGTCCCTGAACTCAACATTCTATCGACGGCCTCTGGCCACCCCTCAGACTTAGACTTGACGTGAGATCCGCCTTCGAGCTTAACTTGTAAAGCCACTCTGCACAGTCACTGGCATAATGATTGCTTACGATCACAAACATCGTACTTTTTGAGTATGCTGATCATCTCCGAAATCATCAGAGACCCATTTCACCCTGAGGACATCGATGAAGCGCATTCTCGTCTGCCTGCTCTCTAATCTATTCCTGACCTTGACTTTGCGAGCTGAACCTCAACCGCTACCTCCAGAGCGGCTGGTGCAAAAGCTGGCCTTTGTCCTCACTGGCCGAGCAGCTCTCCCAGGGGAGATCGAGAAGTTCAAGTCTGATCTGCAGGCGACTCCCGACGCCTTTATTTCAAGCTATAGAGCTCTCGTAGAGCGCTATATGAAAACTCCCGCCTTTGCGCAGCGCATCCAGGTTCTCCACCAGATGTGGTGGCATGTGCCCCTTGAATTGTCGGCAAGGCATGCCGCCTATGTTGTGACTCAGGATTTGCCCTACGAAGAAATCTATACGAGAAATTACCTCTATCTCAATGCAGAAGACACCGGATTCTATCAGGCACTCAGCGCCGGGACTCTCGGCGATCTACCGACTCAGCCCGGGCCCCCTGTGCGAGTCCTGATCTCTCCGGAGGAAAAGCGCTTTCGCGGTTTTTTCGGGTCACCCGACTTTCTCATCACCTATCCCGACACCGCGTCTAACGTCAATAGAAAGCGTTCAAGTCAGGTGTTCCGCATAGCCTTCTGCGAAACCTTGAAAAATCCCGTGACCGAGGAACTGGGTCGCATGAATGAAGACGAACACGGCAGTAGCCCCGACTGCGTCGGCTGTCACCGCCGCCTCGATCCTATGGCCCGCTTCTTTGATCAGTGGCGACCTGCTCAGCTCTTCGATCCCCTTCCTTACGACGCCTCCCAGCCAAGCCAGGGTTCGGTCTTCCTGGGCGGAACGCTCGGAATGGATAAACGATTCGAGGGCTTCGCTGATAGTGATTTAGGAGCTATCGTCGTCAAGCAGCCTGAGTTCGGTGCCTGTGTCTCCAAACTTGCCTGGCAATTGGTCTATGGACGCGAGGTCCCTATCGATGCCGAGACAGATATCCAACTTCAGCAGCAGTATCAGACAAGCAAACGCTTCAAAACCCTGGTGACCAGTGCACTGCTCCATCCTTATTTTTGGAGTGATCGGCAGGTCCCGACTCTCACTTATCGCGAAATTCGCCCCCTTCTACAAAACTGCGGTTCCTGCCATGCCCGCAGTGAGTTGACCACTTTCCAGCCCGATGTTTATCCTTTTCTCGAAGCCCCAGCCGACAACGTTCAACTTCTGAAAAAAATATGGACGGCAATTAATCGCTGGGCTGGAGCCAAGCCTATGCCGCTGCCACCTCAGCCTAAACTGCCACAGGAAAGCTTAGATTCCATTCGTGTCTGGCTTGAAAACGGTGCTCTGAACGATGCAGGTTCGCGCACTTTAAACGATGAAGAGATTGAGGAGATTTTGCAATGAGACTTGGATTATTTTCGGCCCTGCTGCTCGGCTTGATCACGGAGTCTTTGGCCTTCAGTCGTCCTATTTATCTTGGACCCGGGGAAAAAGAGTATGTCGCCCGCGATAGCGTACCAATCTCGACTCTCTCCTACATGAGAGCCGATCAGATGGCGCAAAAGGTGCGATCCCTCACAGGCTTCTATGAAACTGGTTTCGATGAATTTGCATTTATCCTCGGCACCATCGATCCCAAAACCGGAACTCTCACCAACGATAGACCCACCGTCGTGAGCGTCATCGTGCTGGAGAAGCTGACCGCCGAGGTGGCCAACGCCGTGCTGGAGCGCGAGATTTTTCTCGATGACGCTGATCGAGTCGTTTTCACTGGCTTTGATCTCAGTGTCTCTCCTGATGAAAAAGCCCTGCAAGCGGAGCTCGATCGCCTCTGTCTGGCCTTTTTTGCGCAAACCTGTGCACCGGTAAGCAGCCTCGCCTGGCGCGAGGATTTTCGGGCCACAGAAAAATCCAGTGGTGGTTCGATGAAAGCCTGGACCCAGCTGCTCGGCAAGCTCTTGCAAGACGGTACACTTTACTACTACTAATCAAAGGATTTAACCTATGTGGTCGCGACGAGCTATCATCGAGAATGTTCTGAAATCCACGGCACTAGGCCTCCCCCTGCCGCGCTTGGTCGGCAGCGCTTCAGCAGCTGAGGTCGAGCCGCATTTTATTGTCTACCTGCAGGTTTATGGAGCATGGGACGTCTGCCTGGCCTTTGACCCGAAAGATCGGGACAGCCTCACGTCGATCGGAACTCGTGCTTTTGACCAGCCCTACGCTTTTTCGGAGGTGAAGGAATATGCAGGAATGCGCTTTGGGCCGGCAGCCTTTCCACTTGCGGCAGCCTTCGCCGATCGCATGGCCATCGTCAATGGCATCGATATGGAGCTTGATAGTGGTCATACACCAGCAAGCATCATGAGTGGTGACTCGACTGCACTGAGTTCTTCCAAGCCCTTTCTCCAGGCCATTCTATCGGACCGTAATGCCTATGTCCGCAGTCGACTGATCCCTCATCTCTACGCTTCCTACGATGGCTTTTTCTCTGCGGGCAATTTTGGCGCAAAATCTATAGCGATCTCACAAAAAGACGCTTATTCTATTCTCTTTGGCACCGGATCTTCAGGAAGTGAGCTCCTCAAGGTCGAAGCGTCTACTCAATTCAACGCGGCATCCTACCAGGGCAGCGCTAGAACGAAGCTTAAGCAGTATGAAAAGGCTCTTCGCTCTGCTTCTGCCCTCCGTGAAAAGCTGAGTGGAGCGGGAGCTGTAGAATTTCCTGAAAATGCTAGCTCTATGGGCAGCATGGTGGGTCGGCTCTTTCAGTCAGGCCTCCTAGGCTCCTTGACTTGGTCCCTCGGCGAAGCCTATAACTTTGATACGCACTTCAATCATTACGCGCAGCATCCTCTGGCTCAGGCTTTGACAGATGTCACAAGCTTTTGTCAAAGTCTTGCTGCTATAAAATTCGATGAGGAGCGATCGGTCATGGATCTAACGACCGTGGTCATGGCTGGCGAATTCGCGAGGACCCCGCTGCTCAACTCTTCAGCTGGCAAAGATCATAATTTTCGAACGAATACGATCGCCTTCATCGGTAAGAATGTGCGGGCTGGTGGCTTCGGAGCTAGCGGCGAAAGACGGCTGAGCCCCACTTTGCTCGAATCTCATGCAGGGCTTCCGGTAAGCCTTGTTACTGGTCGCCCTGATGCAGGCGGCTCGGTTCTGAAGAGTCGGCAGGTCTGGGCCGGCTCCGGGAAGATTCTGGGAGCTGACCTCACTGCTGAATTCGGTGAAGATACGAAGGCCATCAAATTTCTGGGGGTTTAAATGTTTTTCCATCTCGGCACATCGAGGCTTTGGACATATATTCTCGTTTTTGCTGCAGCTTATGGTCTATTTTCGCAGGGGACTCTTTATGCTCAAAGTACATCGATTTTCTACGACGCTGCTCAGCAGACCTACTTTATTAATGGCTCCGCCTCGTTTGGCCTCGGAAATTTTGACGCTAAGGTGACGCCGGGTGGCGAAGTTGAGAATTTCGATCCTAGGTTCACGAGCTTTGCCTTTTTCAAAGATGGAAGCCAAAGCGCACGGGCGCTTCGACTGCCGATCGGCAGCGGCCTTTTGTCTGAGAAAAACCGCTTCTATCAGGTGCAAGAAGACGGTCGCACCAGCAGTCGCCTTCTGTTTGACCAGGACCTTATTCCCTGTCCACCTCCTGATACATGCGCACTTTTGCAAAGCGGCGAGTTCAATGGCCATCAGCTAGCTATCTATTTTTCTGCTGCCAATGGTTTCAAGATAGTCGAGTGGAAGGGTCAGACTTACGGCGAGATCTTACCTGAGTTCGATGGACTTGACTTTGAGGACATGATCTTTCTTAACGACGCGCTCTCGTTCATGCTGCCTCTAGGTAGCAGAGGAAATTCAGCTCTTTTTAGGCGAATTTATAATTCTGACGAAGCGCTCGTGATCAAACTGCGTTCGCCTACTAAGAAGCACAGCTTGGTGACCATCCCCCGCACGGGAACGGCTTTAGTCATGATCAACGGTGCCTGGAGCAAGCAGGGTCAGCTCTATATCCTCCTCACGAGCCAGGGTAAGAGTGAAATCTACAGGCTAAGCCAGAACCAGGAAGCTGAAGCCGAAGTCAAAATCGAGAACCTCACTGCCGCATGGGGTGATATTTTAGGTAGTAGCGCGGGCCTCGGGATCGATGCCAGTGGGGTGGCATATGTCCTG
>JBGSTX010000011.1:0-18445 GCA_041736305.1 Oligoflexus sp.
AAACAAAAGTATCTTGCGCCGGTTTCAATGAAGTTTATGAGTGGAAAATTTCTGCGCTGTAGTAGGACGAAGCCGCAAGTCGCAAGTAGCGCGGGGCAGCCCCGCTCGGCAGAATATTGCCGAAGCATGGCACCAAGAGAGTCAATCTCGACGGTGATTTCCACCTCCTATCGTGAGACAGTCCGGGTGGAAGACATGGACCAAACCCCGAGAGCGGGGTATGTCAGGAAAAAGCCAAATTCCGAAAAAGTCTTAGGACTTTGAAGTTTTGGATTTTTCGGACAGGCTGTTAGACCGCTAGTTCATCGAGGTCGGCGAGACTCTCTTCGACTTTCTCAGGCTCTTCGAAGGTCGCGATATGGAAGAGGGCATCTCCCTCATGGACAACGGGAAGTTGCGTCGCTCCGATAACAATACCGGCAACGCGGGCTTTTACGGTTTCGACCTCATCTCCGTAAGGATCTGAGATAACAGCTATAACTTCGTCATTGTGGACCAAAGCACCAATCTTGCTCAGCATGCGGATGATGCCGCTGCGCGTCGCTCGAATCCAGTAGCTGCTCTTAGCGATGAAGGGCTTCTCGCGATGACGCGGAGGACGCGTCTGACGCCGCTGAGGGTCGAGCATACCGATCTCGGTCATGACCGAAACTATCCCGTGCAGGGCGATACGAATCGCTGATTCCTCAAAACGCAGCGCCTCCCCTCCTTCGTAGAGCAGCATGGGAATATTGCGCTCGCTTCCTGCCTGACGCAAGGAACCGTCGGGAACGTTGGAACGGATGATCACAGGAATTCCAAAAGCTTCGGCGAGCCGCAGGGTCTCTGGATCATCGATATCGGCTCGAATCTGCGGCAGGTTGCGCCGATGCACAGCTCCCGTATGGAGATCGACCCCGTGGCTGGCTTTCGAAACAATCTCACTCATGAAAACGTGAGCTAAACGCGAAGCCAAGGATCCAGTCGGCGAACCGGGAAAGCAGCGATTGAGGTCGCGCCTGTCGGGTAGATAGCGGGAGAGACTGTTAAAGCCGAAGACGTTGACAATAGGGATGACGAGCAGAGTGCCAGCAATGTCCTTCAAATGGCGGAGATCGAGCAATCGTTTGCAGATCTCGACGCCGTTGAGTTCATCACCGTGAATCGCGGCTGAGACGAAGAAAGTCGGACCCGCCTGCCGTCCCCTGATGACTTCGACCGGAATGTTGATATCGGTGTTGTCGTAGAGCTTGCCGATTTTCAGTAGGATTTTTTTGCGTTCGCCCCGAACAATCGTTTGATCGGCTAGCTGGAAATTATCCTCATCCAGATGCCGGGGCCGTGGGTGCTCCTTGCCCCGGTCCTTGCTTGATTTCGCTTTCAAGATATTCCTTCTGCTCAAGCACGCTAGCTCAAGCAAGTGAACGTAGAGTAGAGGTACTGCATGCATAATCTAAGATTAGCTGAAATTCAGGCATTCGTCTGTCTGAAAGCGGGGGAAAAATCGCGGCTTTAAAGACTCAATTCGATGCCCAAGCGGGCACCAGCTTCTTCAAAATGACTGGATGCATCATTTTCTGAGGCTTTGGTCAGGCGCTGGTAGAGGGAAAGATAAGGACGCAGGCCGCCTTTTTTCTTAGAAAATACCCATGCCGGCCAGGGCAGTGACCAGTTCAGCATGGCTTCGTTGCTGCCACTCTTGAAGTAGCGCAGCTCGGTTTCCAAGCGCCAAGGGAAATAGACGAAGGAGAGCTGGGCTCCGATGTCGCCCTTAGCCTGGTTATCTTTATCGATAGGGAGCTGCAAGAAGGCGAAAGCTGGTCCTAGGTAAAGACTGAGGTTTTCACGGCGCGTTTCTAGATTCAAGACATCCACGCCCGCAGCTCCTGAGAGTCGCACGCGCTTTTGAACTTCAGCCGGCTCTGAAGTACCGCCGACTTCGTAGCTTGTTTTCGTGGCATGAGTGTCTATATCGAGGCTAAGTCGAAGAGTCGGCTGCACAAAGTAGCTGCCACCGGCTCCACTGCCGATACCGCCGCTTTTCGGACTGGCATAGCGATCCAATCGATCCACACTAAACGATTCGTTAAACTTTTTGACAAAGGCGTAGACGCGATGAGGCCTACGCAAGGGCTTGACGTCTGCGGCACCGGCGGTCGTCGAGCTTTTCCATCCGCTTCTTTCGCTCCCTTTGAGCAGGTCTTTATATTCAGGTTCGGAGCTCACTTGATCGTCGTCCGCCGCAAATGGGTCTATTTGCAGTGTTGAAGAGCGGGCAGCTGAAGCCGCTGGCTTCGGCGGAGGTTCGGCAGCGATGAGCTGGAGGTCTTGCACAGGCAGGCTTCCCGCTTTTCCCGGGATCACCGTGGAAACCCGCATCATCCAGGGCACGCCCCGACCGCCGAGATAAGCCTGTGGCACGGAGCTGAGGACCCAGGTTTTCTTCAAATCGGCACGACTAAAACTCAGGCGATAGCTCGCTTGAGCGTCGACAGCTTTCCAGGTCACCTTGAAGAGTTGACCCGACGGTGGTGGCTCGAGCGCTATGATGATAGTTTCGCGTTGAATTTCTTGGCCGTGTTGAAGAGTACGGAAAAAATAGCGCCCGCTCTTATCGATCGTGATGGGATAGCTGGTCTGTTGACCTATCCGCAGCTGCACGACTAGCTGTTTGAATTCGCTATCGCTTGCGACTTCGAGCCGGTCAGCGCTCTGTCCGGAAAGTCCGACGTCGAGAAAGAAAGGTACGGCTTCGGCACGAGGAACGTTGAGGCAGCCCAGCATGAACAACAAAGCAGCGGCTAGCCATAGGCCTTGGCAGCTGGTTTGATGCTTTGACAAGCTAGCTTGCACGATCGCTTTCCTCACTTATAGAATGGGCTCACTCTTGATCGGTTAAATTGAGAGTCTCTAGAGCCCAATCGACCTGAGGAGCCTTGGTCTTTCATGAAATCCATCGCGATCTACTATAGAGTATCGACCGATAAACAAGACCTTGAAAGTCAAAAGCATACTGTTGAAGCCTGGCTCGAGCGGCTCGATCCGAGCAAACGGCCCAAGCGCGTGTTGATTTTCGAAGATGAGGGCCTCAGCGGAACCGACCGCACGCGACCTGGGTATCTCGCCCTACTCGAAGCCGCCTATGCCCAAAAGGTCGACACCATAGTGGTTTACCGACTCGATCGATTTAGCCGCAATGCCTCCGAGGCCATCCAGGTTCTGCTCTCACTCGACGAGGTGGGGGTTGGTTTTATATCGGTGACGCAGCCGGTCCTGAATCTAGGGCATGAGAATCCCTTTCGCCGAACCATGCTCGCTGCGTTTGCCGAGATAGCGGAGATTGAAAGACAGACTATAGTCACGAGGGTGAAAGCCGGCTTGGAGGCGGCGCGGCAGCGAGGTGTTAAACTCGGCAAGCCCAGCAAAGATAGTGAAGAGCTGCGCGCTCAGATCCGTGAGCGGCGGGCTGCTGGTGCAAGCGTCAGAGCTATCGCCAGCGAACTTGATTTGAGCTACGGCCTGATTCAGCGGCTAGCCAGTGAGATGGAAAAGGCCAGTAGCGGAGCTTAAAAAAGGAGGACCGGCGCGATCGCGGCTTCTGGCTCGAGACCCGAAATGTGCCGACGAACCACTTCCCGCTCGGATGCCATGGTGGTCACCTGCATCAGGGCTTTGCCGAAGTTCTGCAGGTCTTCTTCAGACGCCGGCTTCGCCCCAAAGGCTTGCCTTTGTTGTGCCCAGACCTCTAGCATCCGGCTCATATTATCGAAATTCTGCCGCATTCTATCTTGGAACTGCAAAGATTCGATGATGGGCCCGATGAGCGAGTTGGTTTCCTCATGCTCGCTGGTGAGCGTTACCAAACTCTTGATCAGCTCGGCAGCGGGAGCTTTCTTCTTGTCGAAAGTCTGCTGCTCTATGGCTTTCCGCAGACCCTGCAGAACCTTGAGGCTCTCCTGCGAGATAGCGGTCACGCGCGTAGCATTATCGAGAAGGAGTCCAACAGTTTGGCTAACGCGCCCCGTTGCCTGCTCAGATTCTATTGCGCACCACTTCAAACTAGCCGCGGTGAAAAGTCGCAAGCGTTCGGTCAATTGCTCTTGAGACATGGTCATAGAAAAAGGCCTCTCTCAGTATTTTAGAACTCGATGAAAACGCTGCGCTGGTCCTGGCCTTCAGGGGCCTTCTCGTGCAGAACATGCTCGTAGAAAGCAGCCGTTTCCTCCACCGAAGTCATACCAGCCGCCATCGTGCGGGCAGCATCTGTATAGTCGCGAGGTGGAGGATTCTGATGGACGAGTTCTTTGACTTTGTTCCAGACGCTGAATATATGCTGAAGTCTCTGATTCACAGCGTCCTCAAACTGCATCGAAGCCAGCGCCGGAATCAGCTGTTCGCGGATACCGTTGTCGAGAGTAATCAATCCCTCGAGCTGCTTTTGCACACCAGCCAGGCTCAAGCGCTGGCTTTTCATTTCATCGTTTTTGTCGATTTCAATATCAGTGCTGATTTCTTTACCTGCAGCGATTTGTGTCTGGAGATAGCTGACCATGTCGTCGACGGCAGCATTGACTTCATCTTTTTTGGACTGGATAGTACCTTGATTGAAATACATGTCATAGAACTGGCGCAGGGTGTCGAAGGCATCGCGCTCTAGATAGTTCGAGGAAAGAGCCATCGTCGAGCTCGTGCAGGCTACCGCACCAGCTAGAGCTTCTTTACCGAGCTGCTCAAAGATTGAGAGAAAAGTCTGGTCGAAGTCTTCAAGAGTATAGGTCGCACGGAGCTTCTGAGCTGGACTGGACATGATGGTCTATTCCTGCGTTGTAGATATCGCGGCGCGTCATTGATATAGGATATCACAAAACATTATTTCTGAGAAAAACTCGGCCGGAGGACAGCAGCGGGCCTGAGCGAGGCTCTAGAAATTGACTGAAATAAAATATTTTTGTAGGAATTTCCGCAGACTAAAAAATTCCGGCTCAAGTAAAAAGAGCTCTTACCGATTAAATATATGATTGTGGACAGCAGGCTAGCTTGGTGTCCTGATGCTAGAAGATAACTGATACCGTTTCAGTCCCCCTCCGTCTCTGTCCTTTGGGACAGAGATTTTTTTTTGCCGAGGTCGCAGCAGTTTCAGTATCTTGCTTCGCCTAGCTGGCCCATCAGATAGGCCACCCATTCGTCGTTGGGGTCAGCTTCTTGCAGCCCCTGGAGCATCCCGCGGGCCTCCTCTGTCTGCCCCCTCTCCATCAAAAGACTGGCCATACGGATCTTGGCTGCCCGTAGTTGAGCCGGCTTATAAGGACCATCGATGACGGCCGCAAATTCCTCTAGAGCTTCATCGCCTCGGCCAGCCGACCACATAGATTCGGCCAGGGTCTCCCGCACGTCGTAAGCCTGGTATCCCGCTTCGTAGACCGTGCGATGCAGGACTTCGGCAGCCTCGACCGGGCGGTTGAGCTCTAAGAGGATAGACCCAACCCCAAAACTTACATAAGGACTGTCGTTGGGCAGAGAACGCATAAAGTTCAGTCCCTCTTCCCAGCTGCGGCCGTCCTGATAGATCCGCAAGAGTTCGTGCACCACTACTTCGTTCTGGGTATTAATCGTAAGAGCCTGCTCAAGGTAGGGTCTAGCCGCGGCGCTGTCCTGCTTATCGAGCATTTGTATCATGGCCATTTCAATCAGGGCAGCTTCGCTCTGGGGATTTTGCTTCAGGTACGCAGTCAAAACCTTTTCGGCCTCTGACCAGCGATTCTGGTCGACTAGGGCGCGGGCATTGAGGACAGACTCTGAGGCAGCGGCTCCGGAATCAGAAGCTCGGGTGCGCGAGCGATTCATTGGGGAAGAGGTGCCTGTAGGATTCGGGGCAGCTTCGGGACTGGCTTTTTTTGCCTGAGGCAGCGGGCTCGGCTGCTGCCACCAAGCATCGGCTTTGGGATCGCCTGCAGATAATTTGAGGACAACTCCTGCGATAATCAGGAGGATGATGAGGATGCCCGTCGAACGGAAGAGGTCCGAACTAGCTTTTAACTTTGGTATCATCTGATAGATCTCCTGAAAGCGAGGGCATCATTAGATCTAGACTAAGCTCAGGCACCTTGTATAGCTGCCATTTTGAATAGAAGCCAGCTCAAAGACCAGCCATCCTCTGCTTGCCACCATTCGTATTTTTACCTGTCTTTTCAATATGTTTCGGACGACGATGCGCAGTGCGAGGCAAGTAGCGCCAGAAGCTATCGATAGTGAGTAGACCGAGCGCTAGAGCAGTGAACCACATGTGCCGTTCGATCCAGAGCTTCTCCCGCGTACTGTAGCTCCTTTCCTTGAGATCGGGTCTCACTTCTTCAGCGTAAATGCGATCCAGATCGAAATCTCCGGTTTCAGAACGCACATAAACGCCCTCGCCGACTCTTGCCAGCTCCTTCAGCATACCCTCGTTCAGCTGTGAAACCACCAAATTACCGGACTGATCCTTTAAAAATCCACCCTCTGCCAAAGGTAGCGGAGCACCCTGACCCCCGACTCCTATCGCATGAATTTTTATACCTTTTTTAACGAGCCTTTCGGCCGTATCCAAAGCTTCTCCTTCATGGTCTTCGCCATCCGAAATAAGAATGATGGCCCGGCCCTGGGTCTCATTTTCAGAACCCTGATCGAGGGCTCGCCCAGCTTCGACCAGCGCAGCGTTCACGGAGGTCCCCTGCCGCGGTAGACTGTCGACGCCAGCTTGATCTAGAAATAATTCAAAAGAATCCAGATCATTGGTTAGCGGGCACTGGATGAAAGCTACTCCTGAAAAGAGGACGAGCGCCATGCGATCACCCTTAGATAAGGCCAGCAGATCTTTGATCTCTCGCTTGGCCCGCTCGAGCCGACTGGGATCGATATCGGTAGCCGTCATGCTCCGGGACACATCGAGCGCTATAACGAGGTCGGCCCCGTTGCGTTTGACGTCTTGCCACTCGAAGCTCCAACGCGGTTCGGCTGCGGCGACGGTGATGCTGACCAAAGCCAGGATACGCAGCAGAAATTGGGGACTGCTCAACGCCGTGCCCGGCGGGCGGCGTGCATGGCTCTGAGGTTTTTCAGGTAACCACTGTTTGAGGCGCCAGCGATAACGTTTATCGGCTTTTAAAGTGAAGACAATATAAGGCACAAGTAAAAGAAGGAAGAGCAGGCAGACAGGCTTCGCGAAGTTCATGCAAGGACTCTCCAGCGTGACAGAGACCAGGCAGCCTCGGCTGAGAGAAAGGCTAGCGCCAGGATCAGAAAGGGCCAGGCAAACTCGATACGTCCTCGAGGTTCCTCCCACTCTTTCTTAGTTTTTTCGAGCTTATCTATCGTATCGTAGACCTTCTGTAGAGCTTCGGTGCTGCTGGCTTGAAAATACTGAGCACCGGTTTGCTGAGCAATGTAACTCATCAAGTCTTCGTCCATTTTGATCACCTGAGAGCGATATTCTATGCCCCAGAATCCTCGCACAGGAAAGGGCACAGGCTCGTTGCTGCCTACGCCGACAGTGTAGACCTTGATTCCAAAGGACTGCGCAAGGCGTGCAGCTTCGCGGGGATCGATCTGCCCCGCTGTGTTGCTGCCGTCAGTGAGGAGAATGATAATCCTTGACTTCGCATCGACGTCCTTCAGGCGTTTGACAGCGGTACCCAGCGCATCGCCGATGGCGGTTTCTGGTCCAGCCATCCCTATATTCACCGGCTTCATAAATTCCAAAAGGACTTGATGGTCCATCGTCAGCGGCGCCTGGGTATAGGCTTCACTACCGAAAACGACGAGGCCGATGCGATCATCCCGGCGCTTTTCAATGAAGCTTTCCACCACTGTCTTGACGACTTGCAGTCGATTTTTGCGCTCGCCCTCCAGTTCAAAATCCATCGCGAGCATACTATTAGAAGTATCGAGCGCCAGCATAATATCGAGGCCAGCGCTGCTGCGCTTGCCTTGCTGATTAAGCAGTTGAGGCCTCGCCAAAGCTATCAGCAAGAAGGCCAAGAGGCCGATCCGTAGCAAGAGGGGCACGCGCAGCAGCCAGAGGGCGCGCGGCAAGCCCTTGCCAGAGACGATGCTGGCACTTGGGTAGGCGAGCCCGGGCCGGCCCAGCTCTCGGCGCCAGAGCCAGATATACAGCGGCCATAGCATAAAGAGGAGGAGCAGGAGCCAAGGATATTCGAAACTAAAAGGCAGATTCGGTAACCAGGCTGCATTCATCGTCTTCTTTGCCTCCGACGCCCTTCCCGCTCTTTGAGAAAGCGATGCAAGGCTTCTACCGATCCCTCTTCCGTATTGAGCAGCAAGGGACTGGCACCCATCGAGCGCATCGACGCGTACCAGGTCTTGAGCTTTTCCTCCTGCTCATGGGCCCAGCGCATCTGTAGGGCTGGGCTGCTGGCATCGACCAAAACCCTTTCCCCGTTTTCCTGATCTTGCAGCAAGACCAAACCGACGTCCGGCATGGTCAGCTCCCTGGGATCGAGAACCCGAGCACAGACCAGCTCGTGACGGGAGGCTAGCTGCTTGAGCCGGGGAATATAGGCATCGGCCCAGAAGTCTGAGATGACGAAGGTCAGGCAGCGGCGTTTTCTGACGTTCAAAAGGTAGCGGATCGCCCCATCTAGATTAGTCCCCTGCCCTTGCGCCTGGTGACCCAAGACCGAGCGGATAATGCTCCAAACGTGCGAGCGACCCTTGCTCGGAGGGGTATAGTGCTCCACCTCGTCTGAGAATAGAATGAGCCCGACCTTATCCTGCTGCTTAATGGCCAGGAAGGCGAGAACAGCGGCAAATTCGGCTGCCAGCTCGTGCTTCCCTTGCGCCTGCGAGCCGAAAAAAAGCGAGGAGCTCACGTCGACGAGTAGCATAATCGTCATTTCCCGCTCTTCCCGAAAAACCTTTACATAGGGATGACCCATCCGAGCGGTTACGTTCCAGTCGATGCTGCGCAAATCGTCGCCGACTCGATACTCGCGCACCTCATCGAACTCCCAACCTCTCCCCTTAAAAGCGCTCGCGTATTCACCGAGCAGCATATCCGAAGCGAGGTGACCAGCCTTGAGCTCGAGACGGCGAATTTTGCTGAGAAGCTCAGGAGAAAACAATGCTAGGCGCCTCCGTGTTTTTCAATGCAGTCCATTCAAGGATTTTTGTCTCGTCCAGCTCACCGAACCTGGCCAGTAGGCGAGCACCGTGCTGTCGGTCATGAGGCGCTCGAGCGTCGTTACGGCTTCGAGTCCGCGCACCGGTGCTTTGAAGATGCCCAAGCTAGCACCGCCCTCAATCTCGCTTACACATTCCCACATTTTGTCTTCGACCAGGCAGTCGAGCAAATTCCTAGCCTTCGGCCTAAATCGCTTAACAGTATAGAGTTTTTGCGAGTCGAGCTTAGCCAATTCTTTAGCCGCTTGCATCGCTTCCTTGAGTCCGCCGAGCCGATCGACTAGACCCAGCTTTTGCGCTTCAGCTCCGGTGTAGACGCGTCCTTCGGCAATTTCGAAGACGCGCTGTGGCGGCTGCTTTCTACCTTCAGCCACCTTGTTCACGAAGGTGTCGTAGACTTCCTTGATCGATTCGCCGAGTAGAGCCTTGTCTTCGGCAGTGCTCGGGGTTCCGAAGTTAAGATAGTTTTTCCGGTCCGAGCCCGTGATGACATGAAAATGGACCCCCCACTTCTCGCCGACCTGCAGGCCCTTGGGTATGGCGCCGACGACCCCGATCGAGCCGGTAATCGTCGTCGGCTCGGCGATGATAAGACTGGCGGGAGCTGAAATGTAATAGCCACCCGAAGCGGCGACCGAGCCCATAGAAACCACGACGGGCTTGACGGCTACTAGTTTTTTAACTTCATCCCAGATCAGATCGGAGGCCAGAGCCGAACCACCAGGGCTGTCGACCCGCAGGACGACGGCTTTGATCTTGGCATCGGCTTTGGCCCACTGAAGCTGCTCTATCAGACGCTCAGGAGTGATGACGCCACCGCCGGCACCACCAGAGCCCATCACGATTTCTCCCGTCGCTTCGATGAGACCAAGGCTTTGATCATCGCCGCTGTACTGGGCGGTATCGATGGAATCGGAACCGCTCAGATAATGGTCATCGTCGACAAAGTCCTTCGCTTGCGCCTCTTTTTTCAGCTCTTCTTCCCAATCGGAAAGGTAGCCGATGCGGTCAACCAGCCCTTGGGCCAGAGCTTGCTGGCTCGTGAAAAGCGAGCGTCGTAGCCACTGAGCTACCTCTTCGGGAGTCTTCTTTCGACCCGCGGCTATCGAGGCCACCAGTGATTGCCGGAGCGATCCTTCTAAGGACTGATACATCTCCGTAGTTTCAGTCGAGGGTGCGTCTTGCACGAATGCTTCCATGGCTGCCTTGTATTTCCCGGCTTTTACCACTTCTAGTTGGACACCCAGCTTTTCCAAAGCTGAACCGAAGTAGGTCAGCTGCAGCGAGGGACCCGGAATGGTCAAGCCACTGACAGGCGCAAGGTTAAGTTTGGTAGCCGCTGAACCGAGGAAGTAGAACGAGCTGTCCCCTTCATTCAAGTGGACGTAGAGAGGCTTGTTGCTGGCCACATACTGCTCGAGCGAGCGGCGCAGTGAGCTCAGCGTGCTCAAATCCGCCGAACTATTCTCCACATCGATCAGCACGCCTTTTACTCTGGCATCGGCAGCGGCACGACGCAGCACCATCTGCACATCATCGACTAAAATCGGCAGATTATCGCTGAAGAGTCGGCTCAGGAGGCGACTCCTATCGTCGATGCTCTCGATGGAAAGGGGGCGATCGAGCTTGATGCGGACGATGACATCTTCTAGCGGTACGCTCGCCTTCGGTCCGCGCTCGACGCTAATGAGGCTTTCCCCATCGAAGTGCTTGTAGAAGAAAATTCCGGCCAGCACGCCGAGAATGGTTATACCGAGTCCTAAAAGGGCAAAATAACCTGTCAGGACCATAAAAATACTGCGCAATAAGCGCATGAAAAAGCCTCTTTGACGTGTTTCCGACATGAGTGTGTTCCGACTCCAGAAAGGGTTAAGGACAGCCTCAGTGTAGCCGTGTTTGCGCAAAAAAAAAATTATTTCGCAGGGTCACAGGCTCGAGTCTTGCGGATCACTAAGTGGCTCGATACATTAAATTCTCGGTAGGCACTGTCAAAGAGGGAGGAGTCCATGAGCTCCAAGGGTCGAAATGCCCCAGAAACTCCGCTATGGGAAAGTCATCCCCAGCTGGCTGCGATTATGTTGGCTGCTCTAGCTGAGAATCCTCTTACGATCGATTTGACTGACGATCAGCGGCTGGAAATCGTCGAACTCGCTCTTCGCGAGCAGAAAATGAATGATGCGGCCTGGCTTACTGCGACAGCGCTACGGATCCGCGGCGGCGAGCGGCTCCTCGAAGCCCCCGTCCAGGCTGGTAAAAATGCTAAGCCTGCGCTGCAGACCGACATCCCTATTTCCCGTCCAACTCCCGTACACAGTCAGGAAGATCTCGATGCGATTTTGGATGCCCATGCTGCCTGGATCAAGCAGGTCCTGGAACCTGGTCTCGAACTCGGCAGTGGGCGCGCCAATCTCAAGGGCAATGACCTGCGCGGCTTTCAGCTCGAAGGACGCGATCTGCGGGCCGCCCAGCTCGAGGCCTGCGATCTGCGCGGATGCAGCCTCATAGCGGTCAACTTCGCAGGGGCAAATCTTAGCCGAGCCCAGTTGGCTGGAGCCTGCTTAGATAGGGCTCGCTTGCGGCGCAGCAACCTCAGCGGTGCCGATCTCAGTGGTGCTTCTCTGCGGGGGGCAGACCTGAGGCATACGCTCTTGCAGGGGGCTCGACTCGAAGGCACCGACATTACCGACACCGTGCTAGAAGCAGCCGCCAAAGCAAAAGCTGCTGCCGAGGAAGCCAAGTCAAAAAACTTAACGCCACCGGCGCGTCAGGGTTAATTTTAAGGAGACAAACTTTATGAGCGATCCGACCCATCAAGCGCGCGATAAAAGAGTCAAGCCTCGCTTTAAAATCCAGGTAGCAGCTCGGATTCGGGCGCAGCTCATCGGCAGTTCCAACGCTTACGAATTTGTCACAGAAAACATCAGTGAGTCCGGACTGCTCGTGAGACAGCCGCCAGACCATCGCCATAACTTTAACGAGCAGACCATCCTTGAAGTATGGGTGCGTACTGAGGTTGGCAAAGAAATCTTCTTTTTCGCTAAATACGTTCGGCAAGCCGGAGATGCTGCTTTCGCCATGCGCATCATCGATATTGATCCAGAAAACCTCGAACTTTTTCAAGATTTCATCGGCGGACTCATGGAGGAATAAGCTGCACTCTTCGCCTCCTCAGCCTCGTCGCCGAACCTCTAAACCCCTTCTGCTAGTGGACTTTGGAGTTTGCTTGCTCACCCTTGCGCAGCAGCTCTTTTCGCTTTCCTTTTAGTTTTTTTTAGACTATCTAAATCTACGCACTACTCGAACTTCCTCCTCGCGCTGATAGAGCCGGCTCTGGTCCTGTCGTTCCTCCTTTCCCCATAAGAAATTATCAACGTGAACTTATTAAACATATTTCATGCGAGGGACTGATCGTGAACAATCAAGAACCAGCTTCGATCAAAGCACTTCGTTATCGTCCTGAACCTAAGAAAAGCCAATCTTTGCTCTTTTTTTCGCTCTTCACAGCCGCTTTCCTCATCGCTGTAGCCAGCATGCTCGCGGGTTTCATGTACGGCGATTCCTACGGACGCAAGCACGCTCAGTATGATAATCCGGTATTGCGGGAGTATTATGCAGGCCAGTGCTATGCCTATTGGGAAACTCAGTTTAAGAAGACCGTTCGTCAAACTCTCGCTAAAATCGGCCCCACTTCCGAACAAACAGCTCGTCTCGACGAAATGCGCATGATGATAGTCGATATGCAACAGAACCTTAATGAGTTGGCGCTGCAGAAAGCAGGCGACCCTAAGAAAAAAATGGTCAGCACCAGTCCCGCGGGACGGCTGTTGCCTTAACACCGAGAGGGTATGACGATGCTGCGCAAAACTCTTGAGGGGATCTTCCTCTTAGGTCTCAGTTTTTGCCTCGACCAGGGTGCCAGAGCTCAGGAACTCTTCCCTACATCGCCCGTGCTCGACAAGCAGATCCGCTTCTGGGAAAGCATTTTCTCGGAATATTCAAGTTCTTATATCGTTATCCACGACCGCAGCGAGCCACATATCGTGCTCGGTACGATCCACCTTCCGTCGCGCGGATACGCCAACACCCTGAGCCCCGGCATTGGCAAACTCTCCGAGCGCGAAGAGCTCCTCTACAGCCAGGTCGTGGCCAGCTTCACCGACGGCGCTTCAGCCAAAAATCGAAGTTCATTGCACCTTCAGGTCTGGAAGGCTTACAGTCGAGATAAGACCGCTCTCGAACGCCTTCTGCGCGGCGAAGTGAAAATCCGCTCGCAGGGTGGCCTGGCCGACACCTTTAAGAAAGCTCTCAAAACCTCCGAGCTTTATCTGCCTCGAATGGAAAAGATATTCCGCGAGCATCAGCTCCCCCGAGAGCTGACGCGACTGGTTTTTGTCGAATCGATGTTCAATCTCCACGCACGCTCGAAAGTGGGCGCTTCTGGGTTCTGGCAGCTGATGCCAGGATCGGCTCGACCGCACATCCGCGTCGACCGCACGGTCGACGAACGCAATTCACCTTACCTGGCTACCAAAGCAGCCGCGCGTATCATGTCTCAAAACTACAGTGCGCTAGGCAGCTGGCCTTTGGCCATCACAGCCTACAATCACGGACTTGGTGGAATGCGCAGGGCTGTTGAGCAGGTTGGCAGCCGCGATTTAGGCGAACTGGTGACTGCTTACCAATCCCCCAGTTTTGGCTTCGCTAGTCAAAATTTCTATGCTGAATTTGTCGCAGCTCTGCGCACCTATGAAAAGCTAACACGAGGCAAAAACCCTCCGAAAATCGCCAGTGAACCGCTGCCCCGGCGTTCGACTCGTTCTAACTGACCCGCCATCGTGCGGGCGGTTTTTTTCTCAGTAGCCGCTTCATTTCTCTTTTGCCAATCAGCGAAGACTGCGGGAAAAACTTCG
Source organism: Oligoflexus sp. (assembly GCA_041736305.1). GTDB lineage: Bacteria > Bdellovibrionota_B > Oligoflexia > Oligoflexales > Oligoflexaceae > Oligoflexus. The sequence goes on from JBGSTX010000011.1 coordinate 14,064, forward strand.
TCGCGGAGCCTCGCCGCCTAAGTTCCCTGGCCGAATTTTGCTTGGCTGAAAACCGCAGCAGGCGTAGCCTGTTAATGAGAGAAGGCCCGGGTTTAAGTGAACCAGCAGCAAAAGGGGAAATCATGAAATTCCTTTACTCCTTCCGCCATATGGACAGCTCCAACGCTCTCATGTACTATTTTGAAGAAAAAATGAGCACAGGCATGGAGGCCCTGATCCAGACGTCTAGCCCGATTAACGTGACCTTCATCGTAGAAAACGGCGAGCACAAGATTCATGTCGAGCTGCTTGCACGCAACCACGCTCTTATCGAGGTAACGGAAGCATCGGAAGAAATGCACAAGACGATCGACCTAAGCGTCGATACGATTACCAAGATGCTCACGCGGCAGAAGAGTAAACAAACCCACCATCATGTGAAAATGGATCGTTTCGAGGCTGCATTGGCCGCTTCTACTGTGGCGGCAGCTGATGTGGCTGAAGATGAGACAGATTTCGAGGGCGAGGAAGACTTTCTAAGGCCGCTCCCTCCTACTCCCTGAATACGAAACTAAATAAAAAGCGACAGGGCCAGCCTTCTCGGCCCTGTTTTTCATTCAAGTTCGATCTATTCACTTAATTTGTTTCAATTTGATGCAGAAGCGAGCTCCGCTTTGGTAGGAACTATCCAGTTCAATAAGCCCGCCATGATCGCGTATAATCTCGCGCGATATATAGAGCCCGAGTCCTGTGCCCTTGGTCTTACCGAAAGTGGCAAAAGGCTGGAATAGGGTCTTCGCCAGTTCGCTCGAAACTCCAGGTCCATCATCCGTTATGGCTATCTCCATCCAGACCGCATCGATCGCCCGCGTGGCGATGTTGATTTTGCCGCCCTCTTTGAGAATGTCCAAAGCGTTGTTGGTGAGATTAAAGATGACACGCATGAGCTTCTGGCGATCCACCCTGACCTGGCCCTGATAGGCGAAGTCCGTCGTCAGTTCGACTTTGTGCCTCTGCGTTTCGAGTTCGAGCATCGAAGCGATCTCGCTCAAGACCTCGTTAAGCGGCATCACCTCGAAGCGGAAGCGCTTCTCCCCACGTGCGACGCTCAGGAGCTCTTCGACCATGGTTATGCAGCGATTGGCCTGATTCCTGATAATGTTGCCGATGCGCTCCATTTGGACGTCCGACATTTGCTCCCAGTTACCCAAGAGCTCTGCGCAGCCGATGATAGCCGATATGGGATTTTTCAGGTCGTGGATGATCGTGCTCGCCAGCTGACCTATAGCAGCTAGATTTTTCGAACGTTCTTTTTCTTCTACCAGTTGTCGCCGCATCAGCAAAGAGATGATCTGCATACCGATCACCTGCAGAAAGGCCAGATCTTCGTAAACGAAGCCGCTGGGCTTATTAAAGATCTCAAAGATGCCCTGAACCGCTTCTTTCCCAGGCTCACCGACTTGGTTCAGCGGAAAAGCCATTAGATTATCAATTCGGAAATCCAGCTCCCGTTCGAGCAAGTCCAAGGAACTGTCAGGCTCGTTGAGCGTATTGATGATGATGGGCTTACCACCCTGCAGAACCTGGATCAGACGCTCGCTGTCGAGGCGTTGCTCGGTCAGGTGCAGAACCTGACTTTGGGCATCGATGCGGGCCGCATAGGTTTCCCAGCTTTGGCTGCCGGTCTGTATCATCAGACAGCCCGCCTCGGCACCGATTGAACGGACCGCACGGCGGATGACTCTACTTATAAAGTCGTAGAGAGTTGCCGAGTCGTTGACGTACTGCTCGAGCTCACGGACGACCTCGAGCTGGTCTATTTTTTGTTTGAGACGAATCTCTGTGTCGGACAGATCGCGAATGACGCGGGCTTTTTCTTGGTAGAGATAAGCCGATTCAATGGCAACGGCCGCCTGCGCGGCGAAGGCATTGGAGAAGCTCTCGTCGGATGGATCAAAACTGCCAGTGACTTTGTTCAATAGTTGCAAGCAACCAATCGTGCGCCCTTCGACGTTGGCGAGAGGCACGCAGAGGATGTTGTGGGTCCTATAGCCGGTAGCCTTGTCGATATCGGAATTGAACATACTGGTCGTGTAGGCATCGTCGATTCTGATGGTCTTGCCACTGTCGATACAGCGGCCAGCGACTCCAGCTCCGCGTGGGAAGCGAATGATTTGATTTTCACCCAACTGTACCTTCGACCAGATTTCCTGTCTTTGGGGATCGAGAAGAAAAATGCTGCAGCGATCGGCCTGCAAGGCTTTCCGTCCTTGATCGGCAATGTAGACGAGCAGGTTATCCAGATTCTTCTCGAGGCCCATGAAACGGCAGACGTCGAGGAGCATGAGCAGCTGATCGAGACGGGGAACTTCGGGGAGCGCTTCCTGCAGCTGAATCGCATTAGACATACTTGCGCCACCTCCGCGAACGGCTAGCGAATACTAGCACCAAGGGTAGAGAGAGCAGGAGGTAGACTCCGGCTGTGTTTCCCGTTCCCGTACCTATCGCACCGCAGCCGGTGAGAGCTTCAACCTGCTGTGATTCGCCTGGCTCCGGATAGAGGAAACTGACTCCTGCTTCGTCATCAAGAGCCAGCTTAGCTCCCTCGTTGTCGAGCGAAGAGTAACTCATAATCGATGCATAGCTCGAATGGGGATGCCCGAGCCCGAGGCAATGCCCGAGTTCGTGGACCAAGGTTCGCAGAAGCGACTTGGCTCTGACCTTGGTATCGGCGACTGCGATGTCGCAGTCGTGGATGATATGAACGTCCTCTTCATTCGGCGATCTATTGCCTTCATCCTGACTGATGAAATTTGGTGTCGCTACCGCTGCCACTGCCTTCGACTGCTATTCGTCGACGACGATCGCAAAGTCTTCATCATTTTCGTCGAGAGTTGCTCCAGTGTTCTCGCTAACCTGGAGCTCGACATAGGCGGTCTCGACGCGATTCCAGGCGTTAACCGCTTCGCTTAAGAGCGCTTCCATCAGATCTTCGTCACTAGCATCGGCAAAGGCGCCCTCGAAAACGCCGTCTTTCTCACTCAACTCGGGAGCTTCGCCGTTCCAAAGGAAGTCCACGGTTGGGTTCGACGGGCTTATGGCCAAGTGCGGCTTCAGCTGATGAATATGGACGAATGCTGAAGCAGCAGAGCTACTCAAAAGAAGGTAGCCGCAGAGCCCGGGAACGAGCCGACTGAATTGTTTTGGACATTCTAATTTAGAACGCATAGCTCAGTCCTATCCGTAGGGAGTAAGGAAATTGCGGACCGTAGTTGGCGATGCCTATAACTTGCCGGTACTCGAGCTGTATTTTCAGGTTCTTCAAAATATCATTCGATTGAATACCGATCGCTTGATGCACGCCGACGCCTAAGCCTCCCGTGGTAAAGAGGACACCCCCGCCGAGCGCGGCGTAGATCTGCTTCAGGTAGAAACGCTGGCCATAGGAAATCCCCGGAATCAGGCTAAAGACCATCTCGCGCTGTGCGTCGTTCACATAGCTTATCTGCCAATCCAGAGGATTGAGTGGTGGGACCGACAGCGGATTAGAACCGCCCTGTCCAAGGCTTGGTGGTCCTATTAAAAATTCCATAGAGCCAGCCTCAAGAGGCTCTGTAGCGAGCAGGAAAAGACTGAGACTGAAAACGCCGAGACTTAAGCAGCTTCGACTTGCGCTCATAGATTATATCCGACCGAAAAGTTGAAGACCGACTTCCTAGCCGTCGTCAGGAGGATGAAAGCAAGGCCCGCTGCAAAAATATGTGAATCCCAGCCGACGTTCGCCGACCACTTTTCGTAGGTATAGATCTTGTAATGGAGTCCGAGGTTGACGCCCACGTTGAAGCTGTGCTTCGAGCTAGATTTGCTGGGTCCACTATCGCGAGCTGTATACTGGTCCATGACGCTTATACCGTAGACAGCGATCAAATCTTCCCATGGAAAAATATCTAGATTTTGATCGAATCCTAGGATTCCATTAGCTTCTGTAAAAGATCCGAAGCGGCGGCCATAGAAATCCAATCGATAGTGGCGATCGCTGGCGTCGATCAGTGAGAGCTGGACCCCTGGATGGAGGAGAAAGTCGCCTTGTTCGATATAGCTCTGACCATAACGCAGCTCAAGCGCCTGGGCGGGACTTGTAATAGCGACCATGGCACAGATGCTGGCCAAGAGACGGCGCATGAGGACCCTCTATAGTAGCGATAAAAAAATGGAGGCTATCTACCAGATTAAGGGCCGTGAAGTGGCTCGTCAACTCTGTGAATTGGTTTGCAATTAAGCGACAGACGCGATTCTCCTCAAGCTGAAAGCCTACTTGTGACGATAAGGGAGCGAAATCCAGACGCTCGCAACTAGAACTTTTCGGACTTTTCCTGGATAAAGCGAGCAGCTGTATTGACACA
>JBGSTX010000141.1:0-17852 GCA_041736305.1 Oligoflexus sp.
TGAATTTCGATTCTAAACTCATTCCGGGTAAAGACCTTGGCTGGAGTCGTAACAGTTCGGAAGCTGAAAAGATTTCAGCTCGATTTACCTGCACTGAGTACGCTAAGTATGATGTGGGGACACGTCCTCTCTGCTGGTTCAAGCCGCTTCTCTAAGCTTGAGAGCTAAAAACAGCAAAAAAGCCTTCCGCGTTGCGACGTGGAAGGCTTTTTTAGTTTTTTAAACTTGTCTCAGAGAGATTTTTCGAGATTATCTGTTTTTAAGGTTTCGAGGCTGCTGCTGAGTGCAGCAAAAGTTTCAGTCTTTTTCAGGCGGTACTGCCGCAAAACATTGCCATCCAGATTAAAGAGGCGCTGAGTTTTGTTAGACGGATCCCCGGTCTTGACAGCGTCGAGAGCAAACCAACTCGAACCCACCACTTCACTTAGCTGATAAGTGAACGACCAAGCGCCGTCGGGCTTAATCTCCGGTGCTCCCTCACAGCTTGTGTTCTTATAGCGATAAATGTCAGTCTTAAAGGCGCTGTCTGCAAACATCACGACATACTTGAGGCTCTGATCCGGATTGCGATTGTCGGGAATGCACTCTTCGGGAATCCAGGTACCTTGCACCAGTTTTATAAAACGCTTAGCGGCCGGGCTTAAACTGGTCGGAGCTGCAGGTTGAACCATTGGAGTCTCTGCTGGCTGAGCTGAAGAGCCTGAGCTAAGCTCGCTGAGCTTACCCTTTCTATAAGTGTAAGTCGGAGAGCTGTCACTAGCGCTAAAAACGGCGCCGGGTTTGAGACTTTTTGTCTCGAGTTGCTCACCAAGCAGACGAAGGGCTGTGATTTTTTCACCTTTGCAGCCATTTGCATCAGATAGACAACTGCCGCTCGCCACGAACCAACCACTTGGGTCCTGCTTGAGACTAAGCTTATAAGCTCTTGCGCCGCCATCAGGCTGTAGAGAAGGTCCAGAGCAATCCGGCGTAGAATATTTGAAAATATAAGTGGTCCAGGTGGCGCCTTCGAAAGCATAGGCAAAGAGATTGGATCCTTGATCGGTCGGCTTGCAGCTATCGAGCCAGGTTCCGGCGATCGACTTTAAAAAACCTGAGCTTTCAGGGGAGTTCAAGGCGGCAGCAGGGGGTGTAGGGGACGGATTGTTGCTACCAGTGCGTGGTTGGGAGACTGGGCTCACTGGCTGCGTCGGAAGGGCTGGAAGCTCCTTTTTCTTGTCGGCGTCACTGTCGTCACTGCAAGATATCGGGAGAAGAAAAGAAAGGCCTAAAAACAGGGAGTTACTTAAACTTTGATATCGCTTCATGGAAAATATCCCTTCAGGCGAGCAGTTACATTCTCAAGGCCACCGTTTAGGCCCGAGACATAGCAAACTCGCCGGCTTGAAGCAAATTTAAACCGGATCAGATTTTAACCGTAGCCAAAAGAATCTTCAGCTCCGCTTCCGTATAACGAAAAAAGAAGCTCTCGGACTGGTTGATGCGCCAGAGCCCAGGGGGCATACCCTTCTGTTTTTTGAGCTGCGCCTTCCGAGTAACGTAGCATTCACCGGCTAGATCCTCGCGGAAGCGAGAAAAATGCAGGGCAAGTATAGCGGCTTCACGCATAAGCTGAGTGGGTAGAGTCTGGCGAATATCGGGAGCAGCTGGAATGATAACATGTGATCCTGTGACGTTTACAGCATGCAACCAATAGTCATTAGAGCGAGCAGATTTCGTCAAGGTGTCGTTGTGCTGCGCATCTTTGCCAACAAGAATGGTGTGACCGGTCGATGCTTGGTAAGTTTTAAATGCTTTGGCACCGCCGTCATCATCTTGCGCAGACTTTCGCGCTAAGGTGATAGCTGGCAAACGGTATTTTCTGCTCAAGCTATCCCAATCACTTGGACTTCGGGCCTGCTTCAAAAACTCCAGATCTTCTGCAAGTGACTGCATTTCGGAGTCAGCTCGTTCGATCTGCTGCCGACCCATATCTCTGCCGCGACGCACGCGTCGGAAAGATTGAAAAGCTGCCTCGATCTGTGCTCCCGTTGTTTTTTCAGGGTCCAAATTGATCACCAGCTCTTCGTCAAGACCGCTCAGAGCCGGTTCCAGTCGAAGTTCAATAGCTTCCAGCTTGACGAGATGCGCGTAGCTTTGAAGGAGAAATGCCCGACGCTCCTCTGCTTCGACCTCACTAGCGGAAGGGAGATCTTTCTTTAGCTTTTCGAGTGTCTTTCTGATGGTTTTCTGCTTTCGCTTGAGACGCGCTACGAGTTCGCGCTGAGCCTCAGGGACTAGCTCTCGATCCGCTTCAAGAGGGCTGTCTTCTACATCTAATGTTTGAAGTTCTCTGTCAGTGTCGGTCTGTTTCGAGAGAGCTATTTCCGAAAGGAGCGCAGGCAGAAGATTCTTCTCGAGCTGCTCTGGAATAGGTGAATTAAGACTGTGTTTCTTGGTAAAAGTTCCTTTCTGCCCGTAACTCACGAAAACAATCCCCTCCGGATCGACCAAAGAAGCAAGAGGCGGGCGGCTTCTAAAGAGAATGATACGCCAAGGGTGGCTGGTCTCAGGCCCTGAGAGGAGCGGGATGTAAAGGTTACCGCTGGCTTCGTCGACGAGGATTTCCTTGATCGCAAAATTCGCAAGTTGCTTTCTGAGAATCTGAATAAAAGCGTGGTTTGAACTCGCGTCGCTGGGCTTTTCTGCAGTAAAGCGGGCGCCGAAGGATTGCTGGCGAAGATCGAGTGTGAGATGGGTTTTTTTCGGATACTCTTCGCCGTTTCCCGAGGCTTGGCACTGGAAAATTAGACAAAGATCGCCGCTTATCCACGTCTTGAGTATCCGCAGTTTGCCTGTCGTTGAATGGGACACAATATATTCCTTGGCTAAGGCCTTTGCGGAGGCTTTTTTGCGGGTGAATCTTGCGTTCGGGGACGAAAAGTACTGGATTTCGTCTCATGACCAAAAGGCGGTGGTTCAGCCCCCGGGTGGTCGACGTAGAAGTCAAAGCCGGCTTCGCTCACATCGTCTCTCGGTTCATAGCCTTCGACGGGCCTCCCAAAGTCACCTGTGGCGAGAGCGGACTGTCGCAAGGTTGCAGTAATAAACCCTTGCTTATACATTTCGTCAATAATTTGCGCATAGCGACGATGTCCAAAACCGGTCAACTCTTTTTGTCTGAGGCCCTTTGACCAGCGATTGGGACTCGGCAGGACCAGAGCCAGATGAGCTCCATCCTGTATCGTGAGGAGTTCGGCAGAAGTCTGAAAGAAGTGCGCGGCGGCAGCATTGATACCAAAAACGCCATCTCCGAATTCAACTAGGTTGATATACCATTCGAGGATTTCATCCTTATCGAGAACTTGTTCCAGCAGCAGGGCCCCCAGGGCTTCGCGGGTTTTGCGCACAATATTCTTCTCGGAGCCGAGAAAGCCCATTTTTACTACCTGTTGGGTAATAGTCGAGGCACCGCGCGCATAGCGCTTCTGCTCCATATTTTGTTCAAAACTTTGCCTGATCTCATGCCAGTCGAGTCCGTTGTGCTCGTAAAAGCGCGCATCTTCAGCCACCACAATTGCATGGAGAACATGGCGAGACACCTTATGGATAGGTACCCAGGTCGGCTGGCCCGGTCCAACAGTGAAAACCTGCGCTCCCGACTTCGGCCAGCGCAACACCGCAATGGGCCCCTCTCGTAGAGTCCATACAGGTGGTACCATCAGCGCCAAAGCCAAGCAGAAAGCAAAGACTAAAAAGCCGCCACCGAGCAGGATCCAGCGTATGGCCCTCATGCGAATAATACTTTTCTTCAGCTCCTCGCTTGGTTTTGTCATCGTTATCCTCGCGGCCGCCGCTTTCGGGGCGATCCGGGTCAGTAATGAAAGTTCACACCTTCCCGCTTCAGACTATAGAGAGATAGACACGCGGGATCGGTTAGATCTATGCCGCTGCGATTCGATTTAATCTTAACCTGAGCCTTTTCAAAAGCCAATTCGAGCGCCAAAGGTGTTGAGCCGGGGTGCTTATTGACCATTTCCTGTATTTTCTGAATGAGGCGTCGCTGTTTGTCCAGCTGCGGTGGATCGCAATCCAGCTTCGCCTTCAGCTGGATAGTGACTTTTTTCACGGCCGCTTTTCTAGCTTCTTCCAAGGCTTGAATTCCCTCGACCCTGACATTGATGCTCATCCCATCGAAACTCTTCTGCACGTTGAGCTGAACGACCACCATAGTGAGTGGGTCAGGACGCTTTTCAGGGAGATCATTTTCGAAAGCGACAGCCTCCCATGAGCCTGTTTCATCTTCGAGCCTCAGGTAGGCCATCCTTTTACCGGTCTTCGTGATACGCTCTGATACATCACTGAGAAAGGCCACGCAGAAAATACCTTTCTTCCCAAGCGACTTGGCTATGTCCTGAATCTTGATCTGGCTGAACCGGGCCACGTCGAGGCTATAGCAGTCAACTGGATGGCCCGAGAGAAAGACTCCTAGAATCTTACGCTCCTTGAGGAGCCATTCAATTGGATTGACTGTTACGTCGAGGGTGGCAGCGCGTTCCTCCCAATCTGCAATATCTACTTGCTCCTTTTGATCGACGCTATCGTCGAAATCGTCGAAGAGCAATCTCTGGCCCCGACTCTTGTGGCCATGGTGGGCTTCGCTGAATTTGATCATATCGCTGAGGACTTGCATAAGCACGGCACGGCTCTTACCAAAACTATCGAGGCCCCCAGCCTGAATAAGGAGCTCCAGCGTCTTCTTGCCCAGCTTCTGCAGCTCGACCCGTTTAGCTAATTCAGTCAGGGAGCGGAAACGCCCATTAGCTTTGCGCTCCTCGAGCATCGGTAGAAGGGAGCTGCTGCCGATACCTTTGATCGCTGCTAGACCAAAACCAATCGACTTGCTAGCGGGGACATCGAATTCAAGGAAGCTTCGATTGATATCGGGAGGCAGCAGCTTGAAGCGCAGACGGCGGCATTCTTCGACATAGCGAACTAGCTTGTCAGTATTGTCCAAATCGCAGGTCATGATCGCAGCCATGAACTGCTCTGGAAAGAAGGTCTTAAGATAGGCAGTCTGATAACTCACGAGGCCATAGGCTGCCGAGTGAGACTTATTGAAGCCGTAGGCCGCAAATTTAGCCATAAGCTCAAAGAGATCTTCAGCCAGCTTCTCGTCGACCTGATTGTCGCGGCAACCGGATACGAAGCGGACCTTCTGTTTGGCCATCTCTTCGGGCTTTTTCTTACCCATGGCTCGGCGAAGAAGATCGGCCTCGCCCAGCGAGTATTTCGCCAGCTGCGCCGCGATCTTCTGTACCTGTTCCTGGTATAGGATGATTCCGTAAGTATCTTCGAGAATGCCCTCCAATTGAGGATGCTCGTATCTTATTTCCTGCCGCCCATGCTTGCGCTCGATGAAGTCGTCGACCATGCCTGATCCAAGGGGACCTGGACGAAAGAGGGCGACCACGGCTATTATGTCTTCAAAGCGACTCGGTTTAAGCTTCTTGAGCAGAGCTTGCATTCCCGAGCTTTCCAACTGGAAAATGCCGACGCTTTGAGCCTGGGAAATGGCATCGTAGACTTCGCGTCGCTCAAGATTTATCTTATCGATGTCAAAGCGGGGTTCGCGCGCTGCCCGGATGAGTTTGACGGCCATGTGGATCACCGTCAGAGTCTTGAGGCCCAGAAAATCGAATTTCACGAGCCCGACTTTTTCGGCATTTTTCATTTCGTACTGCGTGATGAGCGAACCGTCTTCAGACTTGTAGACAGGAACCAGGTTCTGCATCCCGCCTTCGCTGATCACTACACCCGCCGCATGAACCGAGGTGTGTCGACTCAGGCCTTCGATTTTTAAGGCCAGCTCCAGCATCTTCCTGATGTTCTCGTCTTTTTTCGCTTCTTCATTGATGCGGGGTTCTTTGACGAGAGCATCCGTAAGCTTTATATCGAGCTCGTTCGGGATAAGTTTGGCGATACGATCGACTTTTCCGTAGCCGATTTGCAAAACCCGTCCGACGTCCCGCAGGGCGGCCTTGGCCTTCATCTTACCAAAGGTGGTGATCTGAGCGACATTCTCAGCCCCATAGCGTTTGGTAACGTAGCGAATGACCTCATCGCGACGATCTTGACAGAAGTCCACATCAAAGTCAGGCATCGAAACGCGTTCAGGATTGAGGAAACGCTCGAAGATCAAATTAAATTCAAGGGGATCCAAATCTGTGATGCGCAAGGCGTAGGCTACGAGCGAACCAGCTCCTGAACCCCGGCCAGGCCCTACAGGAATGTCTTGTTTTTTAGCCCAGTTGATAAAGTCCTGAACGATCAAAAAATAGCCGGGAAAGCCCATGGAAATGATGACTTCGACTTCATAAGCCAGGCGGGCCCGATAGACCTGTTCGCGATCAGCGTCGAGCTTTTTGCCATAGAGTATCCGAAGGTGGCTGAGCCTATCTTCGAGACCCTCGGCAGCAAGGCGCCGCAGAGCATCTGGCTCGGATTCGCCGCTCGGTAGCTCAAAGCGCGGTAGAAAATATTCACCGAACTTGAACTCAAGTTTGCACAGATCAGCGATCTTCTTCTGGTTAGAGAGAGCCTCTGGCCACGCACCGTAGGCTCTATGCATTTCTTCGTTGTCAAAAAGATGAAATTCGGCCGTCTGAATCCGACGCCTTAGATCGGTCATCGTCAAATCGTTCTTGATAGCCGTGAGGACCGCATGAGCTTCGGCGTCATCGCGGTTTAGATAGTGACTGTCGGCGCTGCCGACGATAGGCAGGCCGTAGTGGGCCGCAGCTTCGACCAAGAGAGGTAGGAGGCGGCGCTGCTGAGCGATATTATTGTCGATCAATTCGATGTAATAGGACTCTGGACCAAATATTTCTTTCATCGTCTGCACGTGGGCGTCTAGCGCAGCGACCAGCGGCATGAGCTCAGTAGATGGCGAACGGAGCATAGCCAGGGGGTCCGGAGTCTTTTCGGCGAGCATTTCCAAGAGGGCCCCAAACTCCCCACGTAAACAACTGGAAAGAGCGAGCAGATCTTCGGAATGTTTGCGCAGCGCTTCCAAGGAAATCGTCGGGACTCCGCCTATCGATTTGGCATCAAGGTAACTAGAACTGACGAGGCGGCAGAGTGTATAGTAGCCTTTTAGCGACTTGGCGAGAACGACGAGGTGGAAAGCTCCCATTTTCCGGGGAAGTACAAAACCTTCCTTAGAAAGTTCGCGCGTCTCGGGGAGCCCTTCCCAGTAGAGCTCGGCACCCAAAATAGCTTTGATGTTGTTTTCTTTGCACTTGCCGTAGAATTCAATCGCCCCGAACATATTGCCATGATCGGTCATTGCAATTGCTTGATGACCTAAACTTTTGGCTTTCTTGATGAGATCGCCAATACGTATGGCACCATCGAGGAGCGAGTACTCGCTATGCACATGCAAATGGACGTATTCTGATGCCGAGGATCTTGCATCCACAGAGTTTTTTCCTCAATATGAGAGAAGGAATCAAAGACGAACGAGTCTCTCTCAAGAACTTTCTCCGGCGAGACTGTCGGATGATTATACCTGGGCGAGCGGCTGGGGCAAGGTGCGTTCCAAGGCAGAATGCAGACATCTTTATGGTGTTTAAATGACATAATGCAGAAGGGGTTAGCTATGCTCAAGAGTTCTTACTTTTTCGCTAGTCTTGCTATGTCTATATGGCCTCATGTTTGGGCTTCTGGAGCTAAAAAACCCGCTTCACCAGCCGGAGCCTCTATTTCCCAGCATAGCTGTCGTTTTTTAACCGAAGAGCTTCCTACGATGTGTAGCGAATACCAGGGCCTCAAAGCGGACAGTGAAAAAACTGCGATGGAAGCCTGTGAGAAGAGAAGCGAGCAGGGCGCCAAATGGAAAAATGGACCCTGCCCTAGCGAAGGTCGGGTTGGCCTGTGCAAACTGGGCGCTTTAGCCAAGGACCAGCCTTCTTCGACGCAGATCTACTATGCTCCGGGCTTCAGTACAGATGCGGCTAAGATAATGTGCGAGAACGGCAGCAAAGGCTCATTTCTCGCGCCATAGTTTAAGCTCGCGTCATTCCCATTCAATCGTCGCCGGTGGCTTAGTCGTCACATCGTAGACCACGCGATTGATTCCATGAACTTTTCTAACAATCTCGTCCCCCACGCTGACGAGGAAACTAATCGGAAGATCGCCCACGCCAGCCGTCATCCCATCGGATGCGGTTACCGCTCGCAAAGCACAAACTTCCTGGTAGCTCCGATTGTCGCCCATTACACCTACCGACTTTACCGGTAGAAGTACTGCAAAGGCCTGCCAAACGCTGTGATAGAGGTTCTCTGCTCGCAGGCGACGGATGAAAATATCATCCGCTTCCTGCAGAATTTTGACCTTTTCCGGCTCAATACTTCCCAGTATCCGCACGGCGAGACCGGGTCCTGGAAAAGGATGCCGATCGACTAGTTCGGGTGCGATCCCTAGCGTTCTGCCAATGATTCTGACTTCATCTTTAAATAGAAAGCGGAAGGGCTCGACGAGTTCCAGATGCAGTTTTTCGGGCAAACCGCCAACATTGTGATGACTCTTGATCACTTTCGCACCAGAACCATGGCCAGCCGACTCGATAACGTCCGGGTAGAGAGTCCCCTGACCGAGGTGAGTAAAGCCTTGGTGTTGATGGGCGAACTGCTCGAAGACTTCGATAAATGAACGACCGATAATTTTCCGCTTTTGCTCAGGATCGCTAACTCCGCGCAGAGCGCTGTAAAACAAATCGGAGCGATCGAGAGTGGTGAGATGAACGCCCAAACTCTTGAGATTTTCACCAACCCAGGCCGCTTCGTTCTTCCGCAGAAGGCCGTGGTCAACAAAGACCGCATGGACCTTATCATGGCCTAGCGCTCGAGTCAGGAGTGCAGCTGCGACCGTCGAGTCAACGCCGCCTGAAACGGCCATAAGTACCTTGCCAGCCCCAACATTCTGCCGAACTTTCTCGACGGCTGAATCCAACATACACGAGGCTTCCCAGTTGAGAGGAGCTCGGCAAATGTCGGCGATAAAAATCTTGAGAAGCGCAGCGCCATCATCGGAGTGATGAACTTCTGGGTGAAATTGCAGCCCAATCCAAGGCCGCTCGCGATGGGCGGTGAAAGCGACGACGCCGTCGGTAGTCTTGCCAAGAATAGCAAAAGTACCGCTCTTATCGGCCACATCATCGCCGTGGCTCATCCATACTGTTTGAAGAGCGGGAAGCTTAGCAAAAGGGCGTGCATAGTCTGGTGCTTCTTCGCATTGCAGGAGAAGTTGGGCGCGACCATATTCGCGCTGGTGTCCGCTTCGCAGCTGACCTCCAGAAAGCCCTGCTAATAGCTGCATTCCGTAGCAGATACCAAGGATAGGGCGGTCACTTTCAGTAACCCAGCTAGGCAGTGAACGGGCACCTACATCGCTTGCGGTGTCGGGACCGCCCGAGAGTATGATGCCATGAAACTTGAAATCAGCGAGCGGCTTTTGGCTAGTACCGTCGATAACTTCCGAATAGACCCCGAGTTCGCGGAGACGTCTGGCAATTAAAAGAGTGTATTGCGAACCGTAATCGAGAATGATGATGCCTTCGTTTACCGGACGCTGCGTAGTGGCCTTCATCGAGGCGGTCCCCTTCTTTAGTCGAGTTTATAGTTGGGAGCTTCGCGGGTTATATAAACATCGTGAACATGGCTTTCTCGAAGTCCAGCTGCAGTGATTTGCACAAATTCTGCGCGATCTTGCAAAGATTCTATAGTCGGAGCTCCGCAGTAGCCCATAGCTGAGCGGATACCGCCGACCAGTTGATAAATAGCATCTCCCAGAGGACCCCGATAAGGGATGCGGCCTTCGATCCCTTCAGGAACCAATTTGCCTGGATCGAGCACTTCACCTTGGAAGTAGCGATCACGACTCCCCCTATGCATCGCACCAAGGCTGCCCATGCCGCGATACTGCTTGTAGCTTTTGCCCTGATAGATGATGAGCTCACCGGGAGCTTCATCGGTGCCAGCGAAGAGCGAACCTATCATCACCGTCTGGGCGCCAGCAGCCAGGGCCTTGACGATGTCACCACTGAACTTGATGCCGCCGTCGGCGATAATGGGGACGCCGTACTTCTTGCCGACTGCCGCACATTCAAGCACAGCCGTAAACTGTGGTACTCCGATGCCAGCGACGATCCGAGTCGTGCAGATGCTACCGGGCCCGATGCCGACCTTGACAGCATCGGCACCAGCTTCGATCAGAGCTTCGACAGCTTTACCTGTCGCGACATTGCCAGCCACTATTTGAAAATCATAACGTCGAAGGCTTTCTTTTACTTTTCGTACCGAATCGATCACTCCCTGGGAATGACCGTGTGCGGTGTCGATGACGATGACGTCGACACCGGCGCGTGCCAAGGCCTCCGCTCTCTCGAGCGCGTCCCCACCGGCACCGATCGCAGCGCCGACCAAGAGCCGGCCCGAGCTGTCTTTGGAGGCATTAGGAAACTTTCTCGACTTAAAAATATCTTTAACGGTGTACATGCCAATCAAAGTCTTGCCATCGGTGTCGAGTACAGGCAGCTTTTCAATGCGATGGCGGTGAAGAAGTTCAACAGCTTCGTCCGGAGTCGTGTGCTTGCTGCAGGTAATGACTTCTTTGGTCATGACATCTTTGACTTCGCGTCGAGGATCTTTCTCAAAGCGCAGGTCTCGACCGGTAATGATGCCAACCAGTCGGCCCTTATCAACGACTGGGAAACCTGAGAAGTTCTCGATTTCCATGATCTGCCTGACTTCAGCCAGTGTCGCATCCGGCCGCACCGTGACAGGATCTTTGACGATGCCTGATTCACTCTTTTTCACATGCCGGACTTCCTCGGCCTGGTCTTCGATCGTCAGGTTCTTATGGACGATACCAATGCCACCTGCCTGTGCCATAGCGATAGCAGATTTGGCTTCGGTAACAGTATCCATAGCGGCAGATACCAGGGGGATTTTAATTTTCAAGAGGCGAGTGAGTTGAGTTTCAAGATTAGCATTCTGAGGCAGAATTTCTGAATGTTGCGGTATGAGAAGGACATCGTCGTAGGTCAGTCCAGATTTGAACTCCCTTCGGTTAATATCTGTCATATTGACACACCTTATGGTTGAGGGGCCTTTTACTTGCTTGCGAGAAAAGTGGGGCATCGAGATCAGATTGCCGTAGTCTGGTCTGAGTTAAGGCGCGATACTAGCACTTCGATCGGCGCCAGCCAAGAGTCAAGCTCGAAAGAAGAACACGCGTTAAGGAGGAGGATTTCTTGCGCTTCTAGGCGAGTTCCGATAAAAGGCATCTTTGGCGGTATTACCCACTCAATCTCGAGGCATGATTGTGCATCAGAAGCAACTAGAACAGGAAATTGCCAAGCGGCGTACCTTTGCGATCATTTCGCACCCGGATGCCGGCAAAACTACGATTACCGAGAAGCTGCTTCTGTACGGTGGAGCTATCAATATGGCCGGATCAGTTAAGGCTAAACGCTCCAAAAAATTTGCAACGTCCGACTGGATGGAACTCGAAAAACAGCGTGGGATATCTGTTACCAGTTCGGTCATGAAATTTCCCTATCTCGGCCATGAAATGAATCTGATCGATACCCCCGGTCACCAGGATTTTTCCGAAGATACCTATCGGACTCTAACTGCCGTCGACAGCGCACTCATGCTCATCGATGCTGCCAACGGTGTCGAAGAACAGACCAAGAAACTTTTTTCTGTCTGCGCACAAAGACGTACGCCGGTTCTTGCTTTTATCAACAAAATGGACCGCGAAGGACGCGAACCTTTCGAACTCCTTGAGGAAATTGAATCGGTACTCGGCATCCGTGTGTCACCCATTACCTGGCCAATTGGTATGGGCCCCTCATTTCGAGGCGTCTATCACCGCCTTGAAAACCAGCTCCTTCTTTACGAAAAAGGTGCCGAACGTTCCCGCCCTGTACCTTTAATAGGGCTGACTTTAGAAGCTCCCGAAGTTGTGCAGGAACTGGGCGAAGAGCTTGCCGCCCAGTTGAAATTAGAGATCGAGTTGCTCGATGGAGCGGGCGACAAGTTCGACCTTGAACGCTATCGGAAAGGCGAATTGGCTCCCGTGTTTTTCGGTTCGGCTCTGAATAACTTTGGTCTCGAGCCATTATTGAAGGCGCTGATAGATATCGCGCCGGAGCCAACTCCTCGTGAAGCACAAGAAAGAGTCGTCGAGCCTCGGGAAGAAAAATTTACCGGCTTTATATTCAAGATTCAGGCAAATATGGACCCCCAGCATCGCGATAGGGTAGCCTTTGTCCGCATTTGTTCAGGCTACTTCCAACGAGGTATGAAAGCCTACATTGTTCGCCTCGGTAAGGAGCAAAGGCTCGGGCGGCCAACTCAATTCATGGCTCAAGACAGAAGCCTTGTCGATGAGGCTTTCGCAGGCGATATCGTCGGTATCCACGATCCAGGCGTATTTAAGATCGGTGACACTCTCACAGAGGGCGAGTCGCTGCACTATACGGGAGTTCCTGTCTTTGCTCCAGAACATTTCTGCCGGGTTTCACTGGCGGATCCTTTGAAGAGTAAGCAGCTCTATAAAGCCTTAGACCAACTCTCCGAAGAAGGTGCAGTCCAGGTCTTCCGGCCCGTCTATGGAACTGAGCAAATACTCGGAGTTGTGGGAGTTCTGCAGTTTGATGTCGTACAGTATAGAATTCAGCACGAATACGGCGTTAAAGTTAACTTCACTCGGCTCCCTTACTCGGCGGCGCGTTGGGTCTTCTCAGAAGATGAAAAGGCGCTTGAAGAATTCGTTCGGGCCCAAAGCTCAGTGATTTGCTTCGATCAACACGAACAGCACGCAATCTTGCTGGAAGACACCTGGCGTCTCAAGTTTCTACGTGAGCGATTCCCGAAGATCGAATACAGCGCGACCTCTGAGAATGTTGCGCAGTAAAACTTGTGGGTGAGAGCTTATAGGACAAAGAAGCCCGCTTGCGCGGGCTTCTTTCTTAGTAACCGGCTGGCAGAATGAAACTGGTGATGCCGCGTGTAGCTCCGAGAAATTCTCTCTCATTATCGGAAGAAAATTCCCCCATATAGCCGAAAAGATAGTTCGCCTGGAGTTTGTGGTAGCCGTAGACGCCTGCGACCGGATAGCTAAATCGATCTGGTCGATCAGCACCACCCCAGGAGTTCTTGATGATAATGGAGCTGAGTTGCCCATTGCTCACCGCCAAAGCTTGGGTGGATTCGTCGACTAATCCTTCACCGACCTCAAAACTCTGGCCGTCAGCCGTAGTGCCGACAGCGGTGTAGTCTTCGATAACGGTCGAGTGATAGCCTTGATTTCCAGAACCTTTCGTCTTCACTGCGTTCAGATCAAAAGTTCCCGCGCGGGTCAGACCATTGAAATCAACGAACCAGTTGATAACTACTGGATAATTGTCATTGAGAGCACGCATGACTCTCTGCATCATTTTTACTTCCGCTTGGCTATAAACTTGAGGGAATTCAGGCAAGGAGCTTTCGGGTTTGCTAGCAGGGCCACTGCGAGCCAGTCCTACTTCTCTCACCGCGAGCAGAGAATCGGCGAGGGTGGTCGTATCAGAAGTTGCTATCTCGTTGGCCGCAAATATTTTTGATGAAACATCCTCAAGTCTGATGCCGAAAGCTTTATCGAGCTCGCTGCGAATCAATGCTGGAGTCCGCTGGCTGGCATCTTTTAAAGCCCCATTCTTGAGGCTTTCATTCAAGTAGGCCACAGCGTAGGCCTGGGTGTCGCTTTTCGTGCGATCAGCTTCCTCAGGAATAAAATCTCCTTCGTAGATCAGACCGTATCTTTGGGTCAAGCGACGGGCATACATGAAAGACCCGCCAGTGCTGATTTCGTTCGTGCCTGCAAGAAGTTGCTGCTCAAAGTGGCGATAACTAAAGTAGCTTTCAGAGAAATTGCGGGTTTCACCGCTGTGTTGGATTATAAGCGACTCGGCCCAGCCAAAAAAGGCATATATCCAACAGTTTCCGATACTTTGCCACTTGATTCCAGTGTGGGGAATGTCGACGGCATAGAGGCCATTTTCTTCGCTGTCTTCAACCAGTTCGATCTTCGGCGCTGCTGGCTGATTTTGCGGACCGCAGCCTTGAGTAGTGAGAGCGAGTCCTAGCATTGAAACACTGAGAAAATAGTCCATACGGGAAGGTAATAATTTCATAAGATAGATCTCCTTGGATCATGACGTGATCAAAACTTGAGCTTGATGTGTGTTTAACTTCAAACTGAGGTTCGACTAAAAAAAATCTTCCTTGAGTTTTAAAGGCAGATCTTTTTGAGGAGATTTATTTTTACTGAGACTTATGAGGAGAATAGATCGGAAAAGCGGGCTAGGGAAAGGGACGAGCTCAACGATCTGAGGCTCGCTGGATCGAATTTGAATGACGCTTGTTTTTGCGTGAAGCGTTTTGTTTGGATTTTTTGCGTGGGCCTTTTGAATATCGGGATTTCTTGCTACTTTTTTTCGAATATCGAGATTTCGGACTGGCTTTAGCGACCTTGGGTTTGCTCGTCTGTTTATTAAAATTGAAGGTCTTGGTGATCTTTCGCTTGGCCGAGGGCGACATCTTGTCCCATTGGTTATAACCAACGGCTAAAGCGATGACCAGCCCGATGATAATCATCTTCAGTTTGGACGCATCGATTTTCTTAAACTTAGCCATAGGACCATTTCTCTTCAAAAAGAGAGCGTCCCTCAATGAGATCGCTCTCCCCTATTAGAGCAAGGGCCGGTCCATGCTAAGCCTCTGCTTGAAGAGGCGAGATTCTAAAGCTTATTTTGCGTAAGAGTTAAGAGTGCACTGTAAAGTTTTTATACAGGCGACTAAGATTGGCCATTTAGAGCTCGCGAGCCCACCCAGCCGCATGCTGCACGGCTGCTTGCCACCTTCTGTATAGGCGAGCTTCATCTTTCGCTTCCATTTTAGGCTCGTAGGCCGCATCGCGCTGCCACAGTTTGCGCAAGGCATCTGGACTTTCGAAGAACTGAGTAGCTAAACCAGCAAAGTATGCAGCCCCCAGCGCAGTTGATTCGAGTTGCTTAGGCCGTACGACCTTGGCCGATAAAATATCAGCCTGGAACTGCATCAGCTGGGGGTTGATAGAAGCACCTCCATCGACACGGAGCTCCTTAATAGGAATACCAGCATCAGCTCGCATCGCTTCGATGACATCCCGCGATTGGAAGGCGATGGCTTCAAGAGTAGCACGAGCAATATGTTCAGGTTTGGTGCCGCGCGTAAGGCCAATTATAGTTCCCCGAGCATAGGGGTCCCAGTACGGTGCACCCAGCCCAGTAAATGCGGGTACAAAATAGACACCACCATTATCGCTCGCTCGGGCAGCCAGGGCTTCGACGTCTTTGGAATGCTCGATTAAGCCTAAGCCATCGCGTAGCCACTGAACAGCGGCGCCTCCTATAAATACTGAGCCCTCTAGCGCATATGTAATCTTTCCATCCATTTGCCAGGCTATGGTCGTAATGAGTTTATTGCGCGATTTTGTTGGTTGGCTACCCGTATTGAGCATAAGGAAACAGCCGGTTCCATACGTGTTTTTAATCATCCCTTCTTCGAGGCAAAGTTGTCCAAAGAGCGCCGCATGTTGATCACCAGCCACTCCGGCTATGGGTATGGAGGTAGCTAGAATGCCTTTATCGATGTTTCCATAGATCTCGCTCGAAGAACGAACCTGGGGCAGAAGAGAGCTTGGTATATCGAACAGTCGCAGGAGTTCATCGTCCCACTCGGCTTTATGGATGTTGAAGAGCATAGTTCGACTGGCATTTGTGATATCAGTGGCGTGTAACTTGCCCCCGCTCAGTTTCCAAATCAACCAGCTATCGATGGTGCCAAAGGCCAGGCGGCCGGCAGCGGCAGCTTCTTTTGCACCCGGGACCTCATCGAGTAGCCAGCGTATTTTTGAAGCTGAAAAGTACGCGTCTATGACCAAGCCTGTTCTTTCCTGAACACTCGTCGCATAGCCCTTGCTTTTCCACGTCTCGCAAAGCTCGGCCGTACGGCGATCTTGCCAAACGATAGCTCGATGAATAGGTTTCCCTGTCTTCCGGTCCCAGATGAGAGTCGTTTCGCGTTGATTCGTAATTCCAATTGCTTCGACTCTCTCACCAGGCTTTAGATTTGCCACAGCGCGGCGCATGACGCTCAGTTGAGTGGTCCAGATCTGCTCTGGGTCGTGCTCAACCCATGCAGGATTTGGGTAGTGTTGTTCAAACTCCTCCTGTGCTGCTGCCTTTACCTGACCTGCCTTGTCAATAAGTAGAGCTCTGGAGCTCGTCGTGCCCTGATCGAGTGCGAGGATATAAGTTGAAGCCATACGACGGTCTCTTCTATGTGAGTTGATCTTCCCTGCAAAAACGGACACGAGCGCTACGCGACAACTAACATTTTTTCTTCAGCATACGCAACTGGCGTCTTGTATCCTAGGGACGAATGTAGACGCAGCCGATTATAGAACGCTTCTATCCATTCAAAAATTCTAAGCTTCGCCTCATCTCTTGTTTCGAAATCAACATGATGTATGAACTCGGTTTTAAGGGTATGAAAAAAGCTCTCCATTGGAGAATTATCATAGCAATTACCACTTCGACTCATGCTCGGTGTGAATCCATATCCGACCAGCAGGCCCTGGTACTCGTAACAAGCATACTGACTCCCTCGATCGCTATGAAATATCGCATCTGGGGCCGGCTTTTGTCTTCTTAGAGCCATATGGAGCGCATCAATAGTCAGCTGCCTGTCGATCCTATCTCCCATCGCCCAGCCTATTAGACGCCGAGAGCAAAGGTCTAAAACACCGGCTAAGTAAAGCCAGCCTTCATTCGTAGGTATATACGTGATGTCGCCAAGCAAAAACTCGCCAAGCCTACTAGACTTAAATTCTTGGTTTAACTCGTTTTTTGCTATCGGAAAGGTATGTTTCGATTCCGTAGTGCATACCTTGAATTTGCGTTTTGTTTTTGCTCTGATTCCCATTTCCTGCATGAGTTTAGCAACAGCTTCCTCACTGATATCGTAACCATTGTTTTTCAAATCGTGATAAATCCGAGGACTACCGCGTGATCTGTTGAAAGCCTCTTGGATTGCAGCCTTGAGCTCGGTGATCTTCTTTTGCTTGGCATTGGGGTCTCTTGATATCCAGTCATAGTATCCGCTTCTGGAGGCACCTAGAACGTGACACATTTGATTGATATCGAATTCGTCCCTATGGTCTCTGATAAAGGCGTACTTTACTTCGGGACGTCCAGACAATAAGCCATTGCCTTTTTTAAGATATCCCTTTCTTGAGTCATGCGGCGTAGCTTTATCTCAAGCTCACGATTACTAGCTTCGAGATCTCTTAGCCGGTCGTGCTGCTTCTGAGACGACGATGGCAGCCTGCTTTTAGATTCAGCACCTTCGTCGAGTTTTCTTGCAGGATCAGAGTGAGGTGAGCCTACTAGCATTGACCATTCACCTCTGCGAAACTTGTATAGCCATGTGTACAAGGTATTATGAGGAACACCTAGATTCTTAGCTACGTCTGATACACTTCTATTCTCGTTTAAAATAAGATTGACGGCCTGCTCTCGGAACTGGGGATCATAATCTTTATTGGAACGTTGCTTCTTGGACATGGCTCACCTGTCTAGATTATAATTAAAACATTATAACCGGTTACCTTGTTTTAAGCTCGTGTCCGATATATCCAGGAACAAGTCAATTTTTTCCTTTTTACCGTGTTTTGGCCAACTAACAGCCTGTCCGAAAAATCCAAAACTTCAAAGTCCTAA
>JBGSTX010000155.1:0-2424 GCA_041736305.1 Oligoflexus sp.
ATTATCTGAAGGCTACTTTTCCCTGAAACAATCAGGGCTGGTCTTTTTGGTCTATTGTTTTGGAAAAGCAAAGGACCGATCCGAGGCATGCCTCTGGTCGGTCCCTTTTTTTGTCAAGCAACGGCCTGCGCCTTCGACTTATTTGCCTTTAGGAGTCAAGAGGACTTCTACGCGACGGTTTTGACCGCGGCCTTCTTCGGTGGTGTTATCAGCGATGGGCTGGCTTTGGCCATAGCCCACGGCGTTGATACGGGCACCAGCGACACCTTTAGCGCGAAATTGAGCAGCCACCACGTCAGCCCGTTGCTTGGACAGAACCTGGTTGGCTTCGGATTTGCCTTTGTTATCCGTATGGCCCGAAACTTCAATGGCGGTGTCTTTGTATTCTTTCAGGACTTCGGCCACGCTGTCCAAAACGCTGATGAAGCTAGGGTTCAGGTTAGATTTACCGGATTCGAAGGTGATGTTTCCGGGCATGTTCAGAACGATTTGATCACCTTTCCGGGTGACGCTGACGCCGGATGTACGCAGCTTTTGACGTAGTTTTTCTTCCTGCTTGTCCATGTAGTTGCCAATACCGCCACCGATGGCTGCGCCAGCCACAGCGCCTGCGATACGGGCGTTCTGCCTCGTGTTCTTATCGCCTTTTACTTGGTTGCCCAAGACGGCACCAGCAACGGCACCCGCAACGGCTCCTACGGTGGCACCAGAGACTTCTTTTTCGTCGGTCATAGCGTCTTGAGTGACACAAGCGGTGGTGCTGAGTGAGAGGAGGAGGGCAAGGCAGGTGAGCTGTCTTTTCATCTTTAAATTCTCCATATGAGTGCGTAGCTAACTATGCCAGTGGTCTTTTCTGAAAAGTCCACGAAGACAACTTTCTTCCAATACGAGAGCGGCAGCTAAAAAGCAAAATTTTTTTGCAGGCCACCCCTGTGACCAGAAAGCAACAACTCCTGCGTAGGTGCTCGAAAATATACATCAATCAAGGTAGCTGGAGAAATAGGCGAAAGCAACTGCTAGGAAGAAAGTGAGCTAGAATAGTGGAACTTTGCGGTGGCCCTTTGCCAATTCCACCCGAACGGGGCGCTTCAACGCCTGGGAAGGCCTTGTCCGCTCTGGCAGCTTAGGGGTGTTTTCCTGGCAATCCTTGTAAAAGAGGACGTGGTTAGAGACGTGAAAGTGGCCGGTTCCTGGGGGCGGAGTAAAAAAGCCCAACTATAAATGCCCGAAAGCCTAGCCAAGGCGAAAGAGTTTTCTTTTCCACGATAGTTTACAAGCAAACGCAATGGTTAGAGATGAAACTCGCCAGACTACACTCTGTCGATGGCGAAAAGGCATTAAATTCGAATGAACGAAAGATTCAACTCTTCCCTTAGAAAACTGTACTGCCGAGTGACTCAGCAGGCTTGCTTTGTTCGTAGCTTCACCATGTTCCGACCCAAAGCTTTTACTTGGACGAACTTCTTCAAGCATGACGACCTCAGTCATCGCACAAAGCATCGGAAGAGCGTTGAAGTTCCGGAAATTTTTGCAAAATCATGGAAGTGACTTGTTCTGGTGATAGCTGACTATTATCGATTCTTAGATGGTTTTTGCCAAAATCAAATACTTCTCCTTCCTCAGTATTAGATCGGCCGATTTTCTCGAAGTTTTGCAAAAGGTAAGTCGATAGAGCAAGATCCCTCTTCGAAGGCTTCTTATCAAGTCGATCAGGATGTGTATTACGAATCTCACGGATGCCCATTGGAGCAGCCAACTCGATATAGTAGACATCTTCTGGAGCTGAATTCCCATGGACTTCGATAAGGGAGCGGATTGTATCCCACTCGCCTGGGTCATCCAGATTCCACATGTAGGTGAAGACAACCGATCGTTGACTTTGCCCGAGGGCCTTGAGAATTTCACAACGCATAAGCAGGTTGAGTCTTTGAAATTCAGGAGAATGAAAAGGAAACAAAGGCAAGAGGCACTCTATTGTACTATGGTTATGCAGCAAAGCTGCCCCTGTCTCCCGAGCCAGGCATTCGCCAACGCTCATTTTCCCGACGGCCTGTGGTCCAAGAATCAAAATAAAATGCATGCGCCTTTGCTCCTCGCTCTTAAACTTCCTCATGCCCTGAAATCAGCCCGCCAGATCCGTGATCCCTCATTGTTTCAAAAGAAATCTTAGCACCGACCGACACTTGACGAAGCTTTAGGCCTGTATGATAACGTACAAAAACAGCGTCCAACCGTAAATTGGTCCAAGCTCCTAAAAAAAGAGCGCCTCCTTACCTTGTTCAGGTAGCTAGTTTCTGGCGCTTAAGCGCCAGAAACTATCCAGAGCGTAGCGATGGATCTCGTCGATTACAAGTAAAGCCTGCACCTATAATTCGTCATATAATTCCCGCCTATCGTAATTCATAGCATCAATCAAAGCATCCT
>JBGSTX010000179.1:0-2707 GCA_041736305.1 Oligoflexus sp.
TGCGGGTCTCAGCAGAGTCTTTTTCAAAGCCCCTCATTACCGCCTGCTAAAAGATAATCGGCGCTTCGAAGCGATAACTCAAATCTATAATTGTTATGGAGCAATAGATTAAATCGATCAGCTAGCGTAGTAATTTAAGTGGCTGTTTTAGAAGCGAAAAAAATTTCCCGGAGCTTTCGTAAGATAGAAAGAAGTTTAGGTCACGAGGCTTTCCCAGGCTTTAACGAGACAATCTGCCAGGGCTTCGACGCGATCTGGATCAACTGCCAGCTCATCGAGCGGGGGGAGTCCGCCGTCTGCACTCGGATAAGTAAGCAGGTACTTGGGCACATCGATAGAAATGCCGCGCACGCTTTTCATGTGCTGATGACTGAGATAGGCCGAAGCTGCGAGGTAGGGCTCATTGATGGCATAAGGAAATGAGCCTTGCTCCATCGCCTGGCTCAGGGCTCGCCGCATTTCGGGTGCGGCGAGTTCCTCACCTTTTTCGTCGCTGGTGATAAGGTCAATCTTGCGCTGATAGCTGACGTTACCGGCATTAAGAAACTGCTCGACGTAATCTTCCAGTCGAGGAAATGAGACCGGAATCGTCGAGCGTTGACCGGTAGAATCGGTAGGACAGAAATTCGCCATGGTATGGACATCGAGCAAATAGCCGTTTTCAGCTGTAATGCGTTGGTAGATTTTTCCCATGTAGTCGAGTGTATGGCGATGCACCTGGAGAAAGGCATCCTTTAGCTCAAAGCTAAGTCCACTCGGGAGACAGGGACGTAGGGAATGGTCAATTTTTCGGCCTCCATCGATGATGCCCCGTGGATAATTCACCTCGGCAACGATACTCGTCAGCCCCAGGCGTCGCTGAACGCGGTGAGCCAGGGCATGGGCCAAATCCGACGCAGCTAGATCCCGCTCAATGGCAAGATAGCTCATAAACAGGGGGAGCAGCGCTTGAACCTCACGGTGGGCAAGGATTTCCGGAAAAGCCTCGAGGAATTCGTCAGCTGCGGCTCCATGAGGCACGACAAAGACGGCTAGTCCCTTCGTCTCGCCTGTATAGATTGTTTCTTTGACGCTCGGGTAAGTCATGGGTTGGCCCACCTCTTTGATGTCCTCTGGTGAAGCCAGAAGTTGCGTGTTAGTTTAACTCAGCTAAGAGCGGAGAGAAACCAGTCATACCAGGCGCTGGAAGAAGGAGATCCCTTTTGGATACAATCAAGCAATGTCGGCAGGAAGTCTTTAAAGAACTTTGGAATCGTTACTTCCATCTGGTTCCGTTTGCCCCCCAGCTGGTCCAGGTATTCCAGACTCGCCAGGATGAGTGGATAGAGGATCATGTTGCCTATCGGACCCTTCCTGGTGAGCACACAGGCAGTCATATTTTGCAGGGAGTTTTCGAAGCTCTCGGCTATACGCGCAAAGATGATTATTTCTTTGAGGCCAAGCAGCTCAAAGCTTTTTGGATGTGTCCCCCCGACATCAGCGCCCACTCGCGTGAGGCTTCGCCGAAGATTTTTATTTCCGAACTCATCCCCGGCAATTTCTCGCCCGAGTTTCAGGAGGTGGTCCGGCGCATGAGTTCGCAGGTAGTCGCGTCGCCTCTGAGACA
Organism: Oligoflexus sp.; assembly: GCA_041736305.1. Lineage (GTDB taxonomy): Bacteria > Bdellovibrionota_B > Oligoflexia > Oligoflexales > Oligoflexaceae > Oligoflexus. The sequence goes on from JBGSTX010000179.1 coordinate 1,607, forward strand.
TATTCAGGCTTTGACGGCTAAAGCCAAGACGGGCCACGTGGAGGCGGCTAAGGATCTAGTGCAGGAATGCGTTAATCTACTGAGCGGATCGCCACCCTGGAGCCGGCCAAGTTTGAAGGACTATGAAATTCTCAAACGCGAGAGCGAGTATGCGTCCTGGACTTTGCTTTTCGGCTCGCAGATCAATCATTTCACAGTCAGTGTGCATCTGATGAAGAGCTTCCCCGATATACACAAGCTCGCCGACTTCCTTGACAGCGAGTTGAAAGTGCCGATGAATAAGTCCGGTGGCATAGTCAAGGGTACCGCCGATCTCCGACTCGAGCAGATCGCGACGATGGCAGCGGATGTGGACTATCAGTTCCAGGAGCGCTGCGAACGCGTTCCCTACGGCTTCGTCGAGTTTGCGCAGCGCTATCCTCTGGATGGTAAGAAGGCGGATGGGGTCTGGAGCTCTTACTACCAGGGTTTTGTTACGTCGAATGCCGATAAGATATTCGAGTCGACTTTTCGCTGAAGGAACTTGGGACAGCGGCCCTCGCATCTAAGAGCCGCTGGTTTTTAGAGAGATTTGCAGCAGCGAAAACTAAGGTGATAGTTCTCATGGCTCTTGGGATGACGCAGCTTGGTACCATGCCAGTAGGGGGCGCGCCAGCGGCAGTGGTCGGCGTGGGCTTGATACTTATCCCAGATAAACCAGCTTCCTTTCATCTCCGTGTAGCCGAGCTTATCAGATCCTTTGCTGGCCATTTCATCAGCTTTGGTGGGCAGGTTCATGTGCTCGGCGGCATTACCGTGCTGGTCGAAGACTTCGAGGGCACTCTTGCATTCAGGAAACGAGCCAAGGGGATAGGTGTTTGAGCCACAGCGTTGGTAGTCGCCGCCGTTGCAGTTGTCAGCCTTGAAGCTGTTCATCGCACAGTTGCCTTTTTTCCGCTCCTTCCCATAAGCCCAGACGGGATTTTTATCAGCAACTCGGTTGTGAGCGAGGCGGCGCAAACGAATCTGCTCTTCTGGAGTTTTACCGGCGAAGCTATCAAATTCGTAATCAGGTTCTAGCAAGGCTCCGGCACAGGCGCCTTCCCACTCATGGGCATCGCA
>JBGSTX010000184.1:0-9051 GCA_041736305.1 Oligoflexus sp.
TAGAGAGGACAACTACCGAATAGTCAGCTAACACCTATGCGACAGCTATCCTGAAATTTTCCGAAAGCCCACCTCTGCCGCATGGAGGAGGCGAGCCTGTGTAAAAAATATTTTGCAAAGATTTATGGGCCTCGATCGCGATGCGACCTGCCTACGGGGCCTTTCTTGATGAGACGCTTCATGAGGCTATTTTTTTACTTGAACCTTAAAGCCAGACTGAACATCAGCTTTAGGCTGGGAGCGAAGCTTTACCCTCTTAAGGTAGCAGCGCTTAAGAGAATACGTATAGGCGCGGCAGTAACTCTCCTGCAAACACTGATCGGCACACTGCTGAGCACTGGAGAGTTCAAGGCTACGATAGTCGCCTTCCACAAAATCAAGATTGGAAAGGATGGCACTCATCTGATAGCTCTGCTGCTGGACGCGGGCATCGCAGAGACTATCCGTCTTTAGTCTTTTCGACACTTCTTTTATTCTTCGCGAATGCTTTGGCTCGGGTTTATAGAAGGTCACCCCTCTGATCCCCTCCTCCGCAAGAGCTTCGAGAGACTTGGTGGTTAGCTGAAGATCGCTAGCCTCATCGCTCACCTGCGGTTGATGCACGATGAGATACTGCCCTTTCTTGCTCAGCTCCTGAGCTATTCTCCTCATCGCAGACCATCCCTCGAGGGGAGGGTGATAGTACTGCCACAGATCGATATCGAGCCCGTGCCCACCGATCGCGCGATTCAGCTCCTCACGAAAAAGCGCGGGTTCAGGATAATGGGGAACAATTTTAGCGAAGGGTAGATACGCTTTGATCTCATAATAGATGTCGAGGATCCATTGTACGCCCTCTCGCGCGCTCAAAGGAGTGGGCTTTTGCTGTTCCGCCAGAAACAGATTAAAGGTTGGCTCGATGAACCACATAATCTCAGCATCGGTACCAATTATCTGCGCGGTTTCCTTCGCATAGTCTCGATACATCGCGAGTATCGATTGACGATTTTTGCGGACAAACGTGGCTCCACCCTGACAGAGCGTCGGGCCTTGAGGGCTCGCGCAATTCTTGAGCTTGCCACGGCCCAACGCTAAGTCGTCGAAGATCGATACCTGATAGCTTGGCGTTAGGCCCTGGGCCTCGCGTCCTGGAGAGGCAGCGAGCAGCATATTTTTGTAGTAGGTGGTCGAGAATCGTTCACTCCACCCGACCCAGCCGATGTAGTAGTTATAACCGCTCAGATCGGTAGCACCCTCGTTCCACTCCGTCCCGAGATTGATGCGGCAGGTATCGAACGATCGCGCGGCGAGAGAGAAGCGTTGTTCAAGAGTGGCTCTCTGACCATATCTTACCTTGGCATCCGACAGCTGCTGAAGAGAGCTCAGCTCGACCGCATAATCACCATTCAGGAGCTTCGCACCCCGTTCCCAACCAAGGCTTATGCCAAAGGTCGTCGAAGTTTGATTGGCATCGAGACTTTGATTCGTCCAGACCACACCATCCGCAAGACGCAATACCTGAACGGAGCGCTGCGCCTCTGCACAATCTCCATAGGCTTTCTGTTCGCCCTGACGCCAACTAAAGTTAGGGAAACCCGTAAAAAATACCTGATTTGGGCTCGGACTTAGCATCATCGACTGCTGCTGAGCTTCTACGGGCAGCCAGAAAAACTGCAGGAGGATCTTCGGTAAACCTGCTCCATGCAGCGACAATTCATAGAGTCCGGGGGCTAAAGGTGCTGCTGCGTTAGGCGAGCTGAGAGTCAAAGACCCTATCCCCTTGGTCAGTTGGCGCGGCGTAAGATCAAAGGAGCGGCCTTGCTCGGGACCTGCGAGACCCATTATAGAAGCCTTGATGGGCTGCAGACTATCCATGTTGCCGTCGAACTCTAAGTAAAACTGAAAAAAAGTGTGGCCTTCACGATTTACCATCGCCTGATTCAAGGCGATCGTGCCAAGCTTTGCAGATGACGATTGGCCTTCTTTCCAGAAAATGGGCAGACGGCAGGTCTTGGTCACCCCCGCTTGGATCAAAGCCACGACATTGTTGAAGTGGCTGGCCTGCAGATCAGGGGTGAGCACGAACGCTCGCGCTGCTGAGTACAGTTCCGGTATCTTATCTTCGATGGACAGTTGATGAAGATCGATCAGAGCGCGGGCGGGGGTTCCGGCTCGCGCTGCCATCGTAGACAAAAGCCCAAGCAACAGCAGAAATCTTGCAAGCATGCTCATCCTTCAATCGATGAATCGATAGCCAACTTTGCGCACGGTTTCGAAGAGTTCAGCTCCAAACTTCTGACGCAACAAAACAATATGGTTATCGACCGTGCGCGTCGTCGGATAAGAATCATACCCCCAGACTTTGACGAGCAGTTCCTCGCGGGTGAATACCTTATTTGGATTTTCAAAAAAGAACTTTAGGAGGCTAAATTCCATATGAGTCAGCTTTTGCGCCTCATTTTTGAAGAACACCTCGCGCGACAGGGGATCGAGACTGATCCCCGCACGTTCCAGCTTATCGGCTTTTCGCTGGCCCGGTGTGATCTGCCGCAGCTGCACCTTGATACGGGCGAGCAGCTCCCTTGTTTCAAAAGGCTTGGTGACATAATCATTTGCGCCCATTTCGAGGCCCAAGACGCGATCGATCAACTCGGTGCGTGCCGTTAGAAAAATCACGGGAATCTGGATTCCAGCGTCTCGCCACTGGCGCAAAAGATCAATCCCTTGCCCGTCGGGCAAACTCCAATCCAAAATCACGAGATCGACCTGCTCTTGGATGAGCTGCCGTGCCTGAGCCAAATCTATGGCCAGCAGGGTGGAATAGGCCTCTTTCTGCAGGAGTAGAAGCAGGGACTGAGCTAATGAGCTTTCGTCCTCGACCACTAAAATCTTTGTCACGCTTCAGGTGTCTCCTCTTTGTTCCCGATCATGAGCAAGATCAGGAAGCATCAAGCCAAACTGGGTTGGTGGCCCCTGATAAACGAGCTTACCCCCCAGAACGACAGCTATCTTCTTGACAATCGTCAGCCCCAGACCAAGGCCTTTACTGGTCTTGGACTTCGCGAAAGGTCGCACCTGTCGCTCAAGATCAAAACCCGTCAATCGACCTTGGTCAGCCACCGACACCAGGAGCCTAGGACCTTCAAACCGGGCTTTCACCACAACCGGTCCGACACCATGGTTGAGTGCATTGTCGATTAGATTAGTAACACACACTGTAACCCACTGGAAGTCGCTCGTAAACATCCTATCATCAAGCTCAATGTTAAGCGCAATCTGCTTGTCATAGGGCTCGAGAATCGATTGCAGAAAGTCTCCAACCGAGTGGATGTTTTGCAGATGAAGCTTATCGGCATCCTGCTCGGCTCTGAGATAACGGGTGCTGGTCGTGATCACCCGCTGCAATCGCTGCACATCCGCACACAGGCGCAGATAAGCATCCTGCAAGTCTTCAGGCAGAAGATCAAACCCCTCACGCAGTGATTCAGACGCGAGAACGATGCCCGTGGCTGGCGTGCGAATTTCATGGGCCAGCGTCTGAAGGATAAAGATCCGATCCTCTTCGAATTCGATCCGCCTTCTGTTGACAAGAAAACTGAATCGAATGACCAGAACGCTCAGCCCACTCAGGGTCAGCCCCAAGAGAACAAGGATCGCGATCTTAAGCGTCCCATAGCGATCCACCCCAGTCCAACAGGTGCTTCCCCTTTTCAGAGTGCAGTCTTCCTGCCCATGTTCGACGAGCCCGAACCCTTCGCTTCGCATAAAGCTCAGCAGTTCTGCGCTGCTCACGACGTGGAGTGAATCGAGATCTTCATCTTCACCGAGGCTCACCAGACTGTAAGCATCACCTATGACGAGGGGAGCGGACTCGAGCAGCCTGTTTAAGTTCTGGTCACTGATCGAGCTCAGATAGTAGAGAAGGGGATCCTCGGTCTTGAGCCACTGCAGCTCAGGAGCCGTTTTCTCTTCTAAAACATGCATCCTGGTGACATGAGCCATTTGAAACTCTGGGTTCATAAAGGCAGCCTGCTGCGTCTTACGCGATCGATCGTAGTAGCTCTGCCCTAAGGGGTGCATCGCAGGGCCACGTTCAAAGAAATCTTGGGGCAAACTAGCTTTTCCACAAAGATACTCATGCCAGACTCTGGCCTTGTCGAGATCGGGATCATCGAAGGCATCGATTGGCTCGCATCGTTGCATAAGCACCCAAAGCTTTTTGATTTGCTCGGCATCATAGCGAAAGCTTCGCGGGAGCAAGCTTTGCGGCTCAATCAATTCAACTCTTTCACCCGTGAGCAGCGCGCGGTTAAAGCTGAAGAGGCTTTCTCGCTCTTTTCCGTAGTGTTCCCAGGCTAACTCAAAGGTCCGCTGATCAACACCCGAGCTTCGTCGAGGCGCGATAGAGGAGATCGCCAGAGCCAGTATAGTGATCAAAAACGGGACACACATGAACCCTATCAACCAGGGGTTGACGGGATTGGCTTTGATCGACCATCCTTTCACACAAAACTCCTCGTTACCATTCAAGGGTAGCCCCTGCGTCGGCCGTTGTCTGGTGACTCTGCAAGTTCTATGCAGGAGATCGGTTCCAGGCTATCCTTTCATACATCTTTTTTAAGATTAAGACTGGAGAATCTCATCACCGAATTGAAACTTTTTTTTTACATTCGAGACAATCTGCTGACAAAGGATCGAGCGTTCTCTTCTCTCGTCTATCCCAACGACGGACTGTCACAGACGGTGCCTGCAGCGCGAAAGACTAGCCCCTCTAGTCCGTGGTAACCCATTTATAAACCAGCATGATCTTGGTATCCCGGAGGGTAAAAAGTCCGTAACGGTCGAATAAAGCACGCGGCTGGGTGGGATCCAGATTATCTCCGCTAGCATCGAGATGCGTGTAGTGAGCACGAAGGAAGATCTCTTGACTTGGGCCGCGCGGGACGCTGACGGTAGCATCAAGATTAAAGCCTCGCTCATATCCACCCTGATCGGTCTTTTGTCCCGCGGAATTCCAGCCTGAGACACCGCTTGCTGCCAGAAGGTCGGCACCTAACTGCCAGTCGAGCTGCCACAGATCCCACTTTGGAGACAGCACCCGCAGCTTCCAGGCAGTTTCACCATCTTTATTGAAGTCAGACACAGCATCCCACCAATAATCCAGGCGCCCCTGACTATTGGCAAAGGGAGCACTCATCCGAGGAATAAATTCGGCGACTCCCACCCAGCTGCTTGCCTCAGTCGCGAGATACTCAAGACCGACCTCAGCGCCGGATGAAAAACTCAACCGGCTCAGCGCATGCCGCTGGCGGGCGCCTGTGCCTACCTGTCCCCTAAAGTCAGTGCCCGTGAGATCATAGGTGTTTTCAGAGACGCTGAGGGCGAAAGGACGATCCCCGTAAGCTCCATTCCAACCGAGCCGGTAGTAGCGCCTCTTCTGCCAATCCTTGGCTTCGGCGAGCGCGACTTCCGCGAAAAAGCCCTTGGGCGTCGTCCTGGAAACGGCCCAAGGCCGCATTCGCCTTCCGGATGCACCTCTGACCGCGACAAAATTCGTGCAGTGGGCCCGGAATGGTTTCTACAATGGCCTCAATTTTCATCGCGTGGTTCCGCACTGGGTGGTGCAGGGCGGTGACCCTCGCGGCGATAGTGAAGGAGCTTATACTGTTTTCGCTCAGGTCATCGATGGCCGTGATGTGGTGGATCGTTTGGAGCTGGGTGATAAGATCATCAAGGCGACCGTCCAGCCCTTCCGAGGTTCCTGAATGTCACGAGCGAACGTATCGATTCCGCTCCTGATCGTTGCGACTTCCATTCAATTTGGAGCTTCATTTGCCAAACAGATTTTTCATCCGGCGTCTCCTGCTGGTATCAACATGCTGCGGACCAGCCTGGCGGCGATTTTTCTGATCGCCCTTTGGCGTCCATGGCGAGCGACCTGAGATCGATCCACCGATGTAATGGATGCGATGCGGGCATCCCTCGCCAAAGCACCCTGTTTTAAGATCCCAGTTCGCTCGCGGCGCCTTCTCATTTACCATAACACAAGGGGGCTCGGAGCCAGGACTTCAAGCGAACCTTCACTGAATCACTGGGATGAGCGGGCGGAATTTACGGCTGTCGATAGAAATGGATGGTCCATTCCTTTTCGCAGGCCGCAGCTAACGATGCGGCCACTAGAGCTGGCGATTTCTTGAATTTTATTTATTTAAGGCCGAGGCGCGTCCGGCCACGGCGCAAGATCTCATCGAAGGGAGTCGAAGGGCAAAACTCTATCAGGCGTTGCCCCGCTCATGACGATTTCAGCTCCTTCGCAGGTTTGCTGAAATATATAGGGCTGCGCAAGCCCCGACAGGGCCGCTGCAATCCTACTACCCAGGAGCGGTGGCTCGAAACAGATAGCCACACGCGGGAGCTCAGTGAGCTGAGACTCGGGCGGGAGGCAATCCTCCTTATTTCGCAAGATGGCTGAGGGCAAATGGCACTCAAATATCGTGAGCTTGCCCTCACGCAGGACTTTGACGCTTCCCCCATGCACATGCATCACCTGCTGAACATAGGCGAGGCCAAGGCCTGTGCCTCCCGCTTTTCCGGCGGTAATACCTCGCTGAAAGAGGCTGGCCCGAACCTCCCTCGGAATACCTGGCCCATCGTCAGTCACTCTGAGGTAAAGGTCCGAGCCTCTGATCTCGTCTACCGCTACGAGCCCGCCCGGAGAGGAGGGCAAGCTCACTAACTAAGCGCCTAAACGATAAAGTCGATAAATATTTATAGATCAGCGCCTACCGAATCGTTCGAAAGGGCACACTCAGACGACACAAATTTAAAGGCTGGGTTTGCTGTATATAGTGAGGTGTCCACGGGGAGATTCCCGGGCAGTGCGCTGCCATTAAGGTTTTTAATTTTATCTGCGCAAGCTTCTGCTGCTTGCATAGCAGCCTCCCTGTTCATAGTCCAGCCTAGGAAATACGTGAGATCTGTGGCACCTGCGACAATGTCATTACCAAAGAAGTAAGGATTGTGAGAGATCATATACGCCTGCGTGCTGGCCTTTTTAAGCAAATAGACAGGCATTGCTCCCGGGACGAAACGCTCAAAGAGCCAAAAAGCAAGAGAAGTAGCTGTCGCAGGTCTGTTCTCGTCATCTCCTCGCCAGAATCGACTAGCCGCTGTACCATCGCTCATAATTGGCACCATCCCGGCCTCAGCAGGGGAACGGCGTATAGAACCTGCAATGGCAGCATCACCATAAGTGTCTGCAACTTGGGGGAGAGCATTGAGGTTCCCGATATACATGTAATAGCGCAAACGATAGGATTCATCAGGATCGATAGCATTGAACGACGCAACGTCGTGACGGGCTATGAGGGCGTGCATATGCATGTCGCTCTCGCTTTGGAGGTTATCATTAATCTGCAGCCGTCCCCTCTTCCCATTGTTACTACCTAAGATCCAAGCTACCCCGGGGCCGCTATCGTCGTTGCCCACAGCGAAGGTGCCCTTGTACATATTTGCAAGGGGTTCGGCTACGTTGCCGACTTCAGCCTCTGACCAAGCCTGCAAGACTCTATTCGCGTCCATGCGAAAAACCTTGCTGAGCTCGCTTTGCCGAATTGAGGTCTTAAAAGGGTGAATCGTCGGATAGGGCGTAGCGTTACCAGCATAGCGGTCAAATTCCAAGGTAAATTCAATGACCCCATTCCCTTTGTCGACTATCCGGTTGTGGATAATGACGTTATTCATCTGAAGAGTACAGACTGATGGATTCTCAGCATTGTGAGCGTGGACGGGCCAAGCATCGAATCTGATGACAGTGCCGGATTCCTTTTTAACGGCAATGTCTGGATAGCGACTTCCATCTGGAAATTTCCCATTGTAGTAGCCAGCCTGGTGGATGTCACCATCGACTTCGCAGCCGGAGACCAGAGGAATCGTAGGAAAATAAGCGTCATCAACCCACTGGCCTAAATGAGCTCGCTGTCGCGCTATCACCTCGCCAATCGAGCCAGGCATAGAAAGGGAGAATATTTGTCCGCCTCGGCCGAGTTTGAATGCCCATTCGCTGCCTTCGGCTTTACGGAAAACATTGGCTGCAAAGACACGACCTTCATCAACCCAAGATTTTTGGGCAGGCCTTCTATCGAGAAAACTCGACCACCATTTTTCAATAGAGGCTTCGCTTGAAAGTGCGCCGCCAATTCCCGTCGTAGCTCCTAACTGAAGTGCGTCTTGACCATTACTTCGCTCTTTTACGCCGTTTGAGGGCAGTTTGAAGCTGTCCATTTTGGGTCCACATCCAATGAGAAGTATAGATAGGAGCAAAGTCTTACGCAGCATGTATGTTTCTCCTAGGTATTAGCAGATTACTTAATTCCTTTCGGTCGGGACCACTCCTGTCATGAGGATAATCTATAATTCGATGACAAAAGAATGAATTACATGAGGTTAATACTGTGTCGGCTCAAGCAATAGAATGTAATTAGCAAGCGACTCTGTCCCCCTCTGATTTTCAAGCGATTCTGTCCCCTAGGCGAGAATCTGTCTTTATTCCAAAAAGTTATTGGATAAAGGGAGGTTCCATGGATGGGACAATTTCAATGTCAAAGAACGAGCAGAGATGCTGCAAAAGCTTCATGGCAAAGGAGCCAGCTTACGGCGAACCAAGATTGAGTTTACTAAATATTTGCTTATAGTAAGTTTCAAAATCCTTCAAATTTTTGACCAGAATCGACTTCAAAATATTGACGTCGAGCGCCGCATAGTTATGAACTGCTAGGCTGCGAAATCCTGCCATATTGCTCATGCTTTGAAGAGCTGCATCATCGATGATGCCAGCGCCACTAATAATTTCAAAACCGTGCCGGTAGCTGCGTGGCAGTCCGAGCCCTCGTGCGGCAATGATGAGGTTTGCCAAATCAATAGCTGACTGGGCTGCACGCTGCACATTTAAAACGAATACATCCTGAGTCACCTGATCATTGAGGGATTCGGGATCACCTTTGGTGACTCGCTGAATCATCCGCAAGCAATTTTGTATATTATGGATTTTACCAAGCATAGGATCTTGTTCGA
>JBGSTX010000191.1:0-19911 GCA_041736305.1 Oligoflexus sp.
CTGCTGCTGCTCGGGCCGCATATGCTGGATGAAATGATCGCCGATCAGGAAACCGCCGAGATCAAGTGCGAGTTCTGTGGGAAGGACTATCATATCACGATCGAAGAGCTGCAGAAGCTGCGGCTTAGCCTCAGCAGCCCTCTTCATTGATCGGTACTCAAGTATACGCCGAGAGAGTTCTGGGCTAAGGCGTCGGCAACCGGCCAAGACTTGGCCTTTGCCATTCACTTGGCCTTTGCCATTCACTTGGCCTTTGCCTTGTGCGTGATCATGATCTTAGCCGAGCCCTTTGCCATTCACTTGGCCTTTGCCATTCACTTGGCCTTTGCCTTGTGCGTGATCATGATCTTAGCCGAGCCCTTTGCCATAAACCGTTTGCTTTGACGAAGTTTCACGAAGCAAGGACAAAGTTGATCGAACACGATCAAGATCACGCACAAGGCAAAGGCCAAGTGAACGGCAATAGCAAAGTCCTTATTCTTTTGGCGGAGCCTCAGCAACTTCAGTAGAAACTTCCGAGCGGCTGCAGGCTCCCCTTAGGAATGCCCCGTGGAATCGCATCGAGTAGGCGTCTGGTAAAGGCATGTTGAGGTCGGGCGTAGACCTCATCCGCCGGACCCTGCTCGACGATCTGGCCCATGCTCATGACACAAACTTCTTCGGCAAAGTACTTCACTACCGATAAATCATGCGAAATGAAGATGAAGGTAATGCCTGTGCGTTCCTGAATGTCGAGGAGCAGGTTGAGAATCTGAGCCTGCACCGACACATCGAGGGCGGATACACACTCGTCGCAGATAATCAGCTCTGGTTCCAACACGAGAACCCGCGCGATGCAGATCCGCTGCCGCTGGCCACCAGAGAATTCGTGGGGGTAGCGATGCAGCATTTCCCGCCGCAATCCGACTTTTTCCAGAGACTCAGCTGCGAGCTCCAGTCGCGAAGCCGTATCCTGCCCGAGATTATGGATAATCAAGGGCTCGGTGAGAATCTCAGCCACAGTGAAGCGAGGATTGAGCGAGGCATAAGGATTCTGGAAGATATACTGCAAACGGCGACGAATCGGAGCCATCTCCTGAGAACTGAGCTGGGTGATGTCTTGCTGCTTGAAAAGGATTTTTCCCGAGCTAGGCTTAACCAGCTGAATAATGCTGCGCGCTAGAGTGGTCTTGCCGCAGCCCGACTCCCCGACAATACCGAGGCGCATGCCGCGACGCACCTTTAGATTCACAGTGTCGACCGCTTTAAAAAAAGTGGGCGCACTGAAAATCGAAGCCTTCTGTGAATAAATTTTGCTGAGATTTTTCAGCTCGAGAATTATCTCGGGAGACGAAGGGGACGGTTCGAGCTGGGGAGGCTGCACGATGGCAGGCACATGCTCGGCTTCCGACGCAGCTTGCTTCATGAAGTCAGCCACAGTGAGCAGCCGCCGCGGTCGCTTGTCGAGCGGTGGCCGACAGGCAAGCAAACCTCTCGTGTAGGCATGTCCTGGATGATCGAAGAGCTGGGCTGTCGGTCTTTTTTCAAGCATCTCACCGCGATACATCACAGCGACTTCGTCGGCTACATCGGCCACCAGAGCGAGATCGTGGGTGATGAAGAGAAGGCTCATACGGTAGCTCTCTTGGAGCTTCAAGATGAGATCGATCACCTGCCTCTGTATCGTCACGTCGAGTGCGGTCGTCGGCTCATCGGCGATGAGCAGCTCGGGTTCGCAGGCAATGGCCATCGCGATCATAATCCGCTGCTGCTGGCCACCGGAGAGCTCGTGCGGATAACGCCGGTAGTAGAGATTGGGGGTTGGCAAGCCGACCTGATCGATCAGATGCAAAGTCTTTTCCCGAGCCGCCTTCTGACGCAAAGGTAGGTGCAGACGCAAAACCTCAACAATCTGCTCACCAACTGGGACCAGCGGATTGAGGCTACTCATAGGCTCTTGAAAAATCATCGCCATTTTGTGTCCGCGCAGCTTCTGTAGCTCATGATTGCTGAGAGTGCGCAAATCCTGTCCGCAAAGGCTAAGTTGACTGGCTTTGACCTCCGCATTGGGAGGGAGCAGTCCCATGATAGCCAAAGACGTGACACTCTTGCCGGAGCCAGATTCACCGACTATCGCGAGACTCTGCCCGCGACCCAGCTCGAAACTGATATCTTTTACCGCTGAGATACTGCCGAAATGTCTATCTACAAAATTGACGTGGAGCCCCTTAACCGCAAGCACGGGATCCTGCATCGCTCCTCCTAGTCGCTGAAGAAGTATCTATCGCGCCTATCATAGAAGAAAATCAAAGCCTTGGCGACTTCTAGAGCTTAAGGTCTGTCAAGTGGGCCTCGCGCGCTCTCCATTTTCCGTGATTCGAAGGACTAAGTAGGTTATGGTGGCCTGCAGAATGGCCTTGTTTTGAGCCCCCAAACAAGGCGAAAAGCAAAAAGCGCAGAAGAGAAGGAACGGGTTGCCTATGTCGAAAGCTGAATCTTTCAAAGATTTGTGTCTGAAGACGCTCAAAGAATCGGGAGCTCGTCTGACTAAACCTCGGCAGGCTCTGATAGATTGTTTAGCCATCGCGGACGAACCGCTATCTCCCAAAGAAATTTTGCAGCGCACCGAAGCTATGCTCGAAGAAAGCGAAAGCATCGATACCGTAACCGTCTACCGGATCCTCGATCGCTTCTACGAACTCGGCCTGGTCCATCAGGTAGCTCCTACCGGTGATTATATTGCCTGCACCCACCTTGCCTGCGCAGCCAGCCCGCATATCATGACCTTCTGCACAGGCTGCCAGAGTGCTAAAGAAATCCACGTTCCTGAAGCGGTTATGGCCCCTATGCTTTGGTACCTGAAATCACAAAATGGCTTCGAAGCCAAAGAGCATCTCTTCCAGCTCGATGGACTCTGCGCCCTATGCCGAACCAAGACTGAAGTCCATCCTAACAAAGGATTTAACTGAAGGCTTTTACCGTGCAGCAGCCCAGCGATCAGATCAGCCCCGAAGATGTAGCCTACCGTCGAGCTCGCCGCGTCTGGCTCAGCATTGGTATAGGCACCTCGCTGCTCTTTCACCTCTTGCTCGCGTATCTCATGGTGTTTGCTCCCGCTTGGAAACGGCCGCGCTTCCCTCAGCAGGTCCCCGTTCGCCTGGAATTCAAACAGAAAGAATCGGAGTCAGCTAAGAAAGATAAAAATAAGCGGCCGCAGAAGCAGGAACAAACCGAAACGCGGCAGATTATTGAAGCACCCCTGATTCCTACCGCCAAACCCGAGGTTCCCGCCCACCTCGGTGCGCAAGATCATAGGACCGCTCGCGAGCAGAAAACTCTGCCGAAGCAAGGTCGACCTGCGGCGCCGGCCACCGCTTTGCAAAATGGAGCGCTGCGGCTGCAGCGAGCTCCCGAGGCTGAAGGTCGCATCGAAATGCCGACTAAGCAAAAGAAGAGCGAACGCTACGCTGCTCTGCTGCCTGAAAAGCTCGAAATCGTCAACGAAGGCCACAACGATTATATACCGAATAAGAATATACCTGTAGGGCCGGTCCTAGACGTGAACACCACGGATTTTCGCTTTATCGGCTACTTCACAGCGGTGCGGAAGCTCGTCGACCTCGCCTACTACGACGTTGGTCCAACTCTGCGCGATTCGCCGCACGTTCGCGAGAAGATCGAGGAAGCTGGGAAAGCCCGCTTTCAAGGTGTGAGCATCGTTGAACTCAAGGTCATGCGCAGCGGCCTGCTCGTCGATACGCGGCTCGCCAAGTCCTCGGGCGATAAGGATATCGATGAGTTCTGGACCCGCATCCTCAATCTAGCTGCTCCCTATCCACCGCTCCCTCGCGACTACCCAGGGGACGAGCTGGTGTTCACTTACGCCCTCTACTATGATTTCGCCTACGAAGGCAGTAAGCCCAGCACACGTTTCATGTTTTAAAACCCCTGCGCAAAGTTTGATCGATATTGCCTTCCAGCGTCTAAGATTTAGGCAGCTGCGCGAGCCCTGCACAAGAAACTTACACCGCTCCTCAGTCTTCTCCGACACTTAAGAGACGGAAAAAACTTTGCACAGTGGGCTTCGGGCTACTGCTAGTCCCCTCTTTGAAAGGATTGATTGATGACGAGAAAAACTGCTGCGATCTTGCTCGCGTTCGGCCTCGCTGGTTTTGCTTGCACCGATGATGCAAAAAAGATCGAAGAACCGATTCAGGCTGAAGCACAAAAAGCAGGAGCTGATGAATTTACAGTCGACGCTAAGACCGGCAAACTGCAGTTCACTGCTGAAATCGTGTACTTCGGCTACGACGAAACAACTCTCACCAAAGAGGGAATGGCCCGCCTTGAATCTATCGCTTCACACATGAAAGAAAATGATAAATTGAAACTTCAGATCGAAGGCCACTGCGACGACCGCGGCTCTACCGAGTATAATCTCGCCTTAGGCCAACGGCGTTCTGATTCCGTCCGGAAGTTCCTCCAGACCATCGGCATCGGTTCTGACCGCCTCGCTTCTATAAGTTTTGGCGAAGAAAAACCTGCCGAAGCTGGCCAGGGCGAGCAGTTCTGGGCGAAGAACCGCCGAGCTGAGTTCGCTTTCAATCGTTAATTTCGGGTCGCCTCCGGAGGGCCGCGTGCCCTCCATTTTCCCATTCTTCCCCTTATCCTTCTCTTCACTTCTTGCTAAGATCAGGTTTTTCGTCCTATCCACTAGGAGATACCCGTGACGGATCATATTCGCAGCTACGTCCGCGAACTCTGGCAGCAATGCCGCGAGGAAATGGATACCTGGGTTCTGATCGATCCGACACAACTCGCTGATCGCGTCGCCGAACTTTGCCAAAGCGATACCTGGGCGTCTGTTCAAAATGACAGTGAGGCTCTGCTTCGACTGACCCTGCTCACAGCTTGGGAACTCCATCCCCTTAGACCCCGACTCGATCGCTATCTCAATGAACTGCAGCCGGATAGGGAAGTGCTCATCAAAGTTCAAGAAGCCGCTAAAATACTTCCCCACCGTCTCGTCGAAGATCACTGGGAGCTCGTAAAAAAAGCCGCTAAGCGCTTCCATATCCCTGGAGCCTTTGAGAATGAGGCCGAGTTTCAAGAACTTCTCAGCGTCGGTCGAGAAGCCCTTTTTGTAGCCGCACAGAAGTACTTTCGACGGCCAAGGGGAAGCTTTAAGAATTTTGCCTGGACCGCGCTGCGCGAACGCATGCGCGATGAACAGGGGAAAAAGCACCCCGTGCCGGCACGCATACGGAAGAAGTTGGGAGCCCTCGGCACTCTGCGAGAAGAATATCGGATCAAAGACCTTTCCCTCGATCGCGAGACTATCAAGGACCGACTTAAACTTGGGCCCGAAGAACTGGCCGAATTACTGCAGATCGAAGGGATCTGGGGCAATGGGCTGGAGTTTGAGACCGATGTTGTTCTCGAAGATCTCGAAGCGCCGGATCACAGCTTGGATCAGCTGGGACAGCTGCTCGAGATCGAAGACGCTCTGCGCTTGGAAATTGCCTTGCAGCTCCTGGAAGAGCCAGAACGTAGCTTAATTCGACTGCTTTACTTTGAAGAGAAGACTTTGCGCGAGACTGCCGAGGAGATGGAACTTGGACTGCAGGCATTTAAGAAGATGCATAAAAGGGCTTTGGCTGAGATGCGTCGGGTCTTGGTAGGTTGAGTACGGTAGGGCTGCTCGGAGCATTGATTTGCTAGTGAACCCACCAACATGTTGGTGGGTGCTGATCCTCGGGCTTTAGGCTCCTCTTCAAACGAAAAGGCTAGCACACCACCCGACAACCAAACTCCCTGATCTGTTTTTGTCGGTTCGCCTGCATCAATCAATGACACGAGTCCGAGCCGCCCCAAAAACATCCTAACTCATACCCAGCCTATTGTCCCTTGGCATTTATATACGCGGCCAGATCCCCACAAATGCCAGGAGAAATCAACACATGCTCCAGATCTCTCTCCAAACCTTTGCCCATTATACGCAAATTTGGCCCTGTGCAGGTCGCGCTGATCACGCTTGCTTTGGTTGGCAAAGCGCGCGCCGCAGGATCAGGAAAAACTCGGTTCATGAGCGCTGAACTCAAATTCTCACAACACTCAAATCGACTCATTTGTGAGAAGGTTGCCATCCCGTATTCGTCTATCAGCATCAGGTCAAAGAAATCCTCACAGCTCGCTGCCACCTTTTGACTTCCCGCAGGAGCCTTGATCAGCTCACGTCCACTCCCCTTGACTTCCAAACTCACAGGATTGCTCGCCCGGAAAGTCAGTTGTAAGTCGAAGATCGCTGCGTAAACAGCATCCCGCGTCGGTCCTACCAGGGTCAGATAAATCTGAGCATCGTGCTCTGAACGCGTGACCTTCACCAGCTCCGAGATGCCTTCGAGTTGCCACTGAATGCCTGACACTCCCTTGATGGCATTGCCCTGAGCATCGACGACCTGACAACTCAGCTTCGCGCTGCTCGCTGAACTTGTCGGTGACTGCTGCCAGGCACACTCCAAGCCATGGCTGGAAATTCCACTCGGTTCCTCCGTCCCACTTCCAGCCGAAAATCCAGAAAATAAGGGCCTTTGCGAGCCAGCTTCAGGAACTTCAGTCGCTGCAGCCGGATCGGATCTTTGCGCCTTATTGTCGAGCTTTTTACAGGCGCTGAACGTAGAAATGACTAGAAAAAAAGTAGCCCAGAGGCGGAGTTTGGTCGAAACCAAGGTTTTTCCCTTTATGCACGCAAGATAAGGCAAGCGATGGCTTTATCATAAGCCATCGAGCCTCGAGAGGAAAAGGATTTGTCTTAAGGAAACTGGAGTGGATAGACTGGGCTCAATTGCTTCTGGTCCAGAGAATACTGGACAAAGATCTGACGCTGAGCGGCTCCCAGCTTGAAGTCTAAGGAACTCTGGTAAGGTACCCACGCAGCCGCACTCAAATCCTGGGAAAAGCCCCAGCGCAGCATGTTCATGTTCTGCGGACGCTGCAAAAAGAGGGTCACCAAGGCTTCCGATTGAGCTGGTATAGGATCCCCAACATAATGGACACCGACAGGTAGTATCCGAGAGTCGTTAAATATAGTTAAACTCGGCAGGTCCTGACTCGCCGTAAATTGGCGTTTCTCAAAAATAGCGGGCGTGAGATTCGCGTATTTAACTTGGATCAAATGATAGCCTTGGGGGACCTTCGATAGCTTGAAATGACCATTCTCGTCGGTAAGAGCCTTGAGAGTAGTTCCAGGAATACTCACCTCGGCACCAAGCTGCGGTCCCGTACCCAAAACGCGAACTTCACCGCTCAGCTCAAGATAGGGGCGCAATTCGATATCGCGCAAAAAGATATCGCCCTCACTCTTCATCTCAATTCCGGAAATACGTAGGGCTAGAGGCTGACTGGCCTGGCTAGGTTCCTCGGCTAGACGCGTCGCCTCAATAACGAAATCATAGATTCCCGTTTTTAAGGGGGCGAACTGAAAACGGCCAGGTTGATCGAGCAGGGGTGTGAGACTCGGCATAGGGGCTGTTCCAATGACCGTTCCTTTCACATCGCGAAGACGCTCGGACCACTTGAAGTCGAGCAGGACTCGACTCCGGCCCCGCACTTGCACATCAGCATCAGTGCCTACAAAAGGGGTTTCCGGATCATCGGCTAGAACGGCATCATCCCCAGCATTGCCAGGATTTGCACAGCCACTGAGAGAGATAGTGTAGATAGAAAACGTGAGAACGAGTCCACGTACTGTCTTGTTTTTTGATGTCTTGGCTCTCATAGTGACCCCCTCTATGGGACTTTTCGGTAAGAAGGGAGTTTTTTTTCAGTACTTTTCGCAAGAAATTATGAATAAAATCTATCTAAATGAAATTATTGTGTTTTGTTTATTACTAAAACTATACCGCAAGCCTTATTTGAACGGCAGCTTAGCTTTCAATGCTCACTCTCCAGATTCCACCTGGCTGCCCAGGAATAAAGAAGATTGCTAGTGCTTCGCCCTTCTCAAATTCGAATCCCAACTTCCATTCGTCAGGGGAAAGGTTTCGATCATTAACGCTTAGCCGGAAGTTTTGACCTTTAGAGATCCGCTTCATCTTCAGAACCACAGGCACGGTATCCCTGCCCTGGAAGCGCGACTCTAGATCGAAACTACATCTCGACCCCGTCCACTCGAGCTCCAGATGACCCTGCCATGCGTTGTACCAAGGCGCGGAGCAAGATTGAAGGTTCTTCACTTCAGGTGGATAAGACCAGTCCTGAACCCTGGCACTGATAGCATGCGCATCGGAGTTGATACCCACCAGCGAGACGAAGGCCTTTTCACCACTTGTACGTCCACCATTCGTCACCTGCACCGAAACCAAAGCCGAGTGACTCACCTGCGAACTCCAGGTCGTTCGTGTTTGGTCATGGAATTCATAGGGCTCACGACTCTGGGGCCAATGGGAAAACTGCCACTCGTAGCCGTGCCAGGAGACATCGAAGTTGAGAGCATGCTCGCCTGATACCCGAGGTTCAGCCCAGGGCTGGGCAAAAGCACTGTATATATAAGGCGCATTTTTCTTACCATCCTTCACTTTCGCTACGGCTATCGTCTTGTCCCACTTGTTGAATGGAGCATCACGATAGCCGTACCAGTTGCCCTCTAAATCTTTGCCGTGACTGGGGCGAAAGCGGTAAGCTTCGTTCGACATCGGATTCCAAAGCTCGAGGGAAGCTCCATCCTGCGCATGATTCACAGGATCGCTGCGCGCACCTGCAATCACCGAAAGCTCGGCGATCTCATAGCTATCCGCCCCGAAACCCTGCTGATCCGGCGAATAAAAAACCTGACGAAATGCTGTGCCGTCCGGATAGACAGTCCAGATTTCATCGCTTCGTGCCAAAGATTCAATGCCGCGCTGCTTTTGCTGCGTTGGAGCTAGAGTTTGAGCAATAGTCTGATAAGCGGGATTAAAGAGGTAAGCTCGCCAGTGAATAACTTTGCGAGCCGGTGTGTCGGCTAAAATTTTGACTTCGTTGTTCCAGCGGAGACCATCGGACATCGCTTCAAAACAACCCTTGGAAAAGCGCCTGTTTTCGGGCCAAAGCTCGACGAATGAATTAGTCAGGAGCAATTGGTCATTGATATGCCAGGCAGGTACGTTGTTCATTTCCGACCAGAAGACGAGACGGTATTTCTTAGAAGCCTTAAAATCCTGACCAAACTGAACTTGCCACGCGTCGCCATTAAACCCTGACCAGTTGTAGGGACGCTTGATGAGCCGAAAGCTCGTGCTCTCCTCTTCCGGCTCCTCGTGCGCTTGCTGCCGTGAAAGCAATTCCGTGAATCGAGCTTCTTCGCCGCCATCGCTCGCATCCATCACTAAACCGACGAAGTAGGAGTCGTGAGCTCCAAGCCAAGAAGCTAGAGGAGCTAAATTCATCCAACCTTCTGCAGGAGATACGCCATGCAAAATATCTTTCTTAACCGTGTAACTGAGATAGAAAAAAGGCTGTGACTTCCCATCTAGGAGAGAACTGCTGTGATGCAGAATCTTCAGGCGACCCGTCGATTCAGTGAAGGGGACGCGATAGTCATTTCTTATCGTATCTCCAGGCGAGAAAGAACCATCGAGCAGCGCGGTATATCGCTTCTCTTTCTCCCATGAGGTGAGACGGCCGGTCCGATCTAGCACCTGCTTTTCATAAGACTCACCGCTCTGGGAGGGCTGTTGGTCGAGCGCTTTTACCCGCAAGTAGCCATTATCGTCGCGGTCTATAAGCAGCGCGATATACGCGTTGTAATTCGGCTCTAAACGACCCTTACCTAAATCCTGGGCTGCGAAGAGGATGAGGCCCTTGGCCTTGCTCAAACCATCGCGGAGGTCGAATCCAACCTCTTCCTCAAAATGCCCTTTGATCGGAGTTTTCATGACGATTCCCTGCAGACCAGAGCCGGACGATCGTAATTCCCATCCACCGTACTTGCTTGGCCACCATGAAGGCTGCGAACAGGCTTCTTCGAGACAAAAACTTGTCCAGAGCTCACTTCTTAAGCTCTTCGAAAGATTGAGGGTACATGGATAGCTTGAGTTCTCAAGAGCTGAAGATTTGGCTTCGCAGATATTTCCTTGCTCGTCATAGGCGGGAGGTAAGAGTGCAGCGATGGATTCTTTCCAAGGCCCGAGCTCAAGCGGTGGATTAGGATTACAGGCATAGGCTGAGAACAAGATGCATTTCAGCATGAAGATACGGTAACACTGTCGGGCTCCCAATATCTGAAGCATCGGTCGCAGCCTCCCTTAAGAAAACATAAAGCTTCAGTTAAGAAACTTTAATCCTACACGAATGTAGATTGCTTAAGCTGGGCGGGCAAGTTGAGAAAAGTAAACTCGCTAGAACTTTTGCCAAAAGATCTAATCACGAGTCGGTAGCATGCCACTTGTGCGAAGCCGGAAAATTCTCCAGTTAGTATAGCTGCTTCATGACCTGGCACGGATAGTGTTAGATCGAGAGTTTTGCTTGGCAGGTAGATTCTTGGGGAACTGATCGTAGCAGTTCTCTGCTACGATCACTTGCGGACTTAATTAGATAGCGTACTGGAAAATGAACCAGGCGCTGTCGTAGGCTTTAGAGCTTACGGTATAACGCGTTACCTTTTCCCACTGAGCCGTGAAAATCCAGTGCGGCCGAGGTGACCACTGCGCTCCCGGACCTATTCGCTGCACATCCAGCTTCGAAGCATCGGTATCGCTCTTCTTGGCTTGATGGAAGAGATAGAGGTCAATGCCCTTGTAAACCTGATAGCCGACGCGATTGTAGGAGGCGAAACCTTCGGTTAGCGCCACATTTTTGGGAGCTGTCCGGGTCCAGTCAAACTCGCCGAGCCAGTAGAGATCTTCGTTTAGACCGAGGGCCCAGAAAATACCGTAAAGTTCGCGTCCGACGTTATCGGTCGTCTCTCCATAAAAGTAGCTGAGTCCAACCTTGTACTTGGAGTTGATAAAGCGGCTCGCGCTGAGAGCCACACCCTTGTCGCTGACGGCATCCTCATCATCTGGCCTGCCGCCGACGCCTGTCACAGCCACGGCATACTCTTCGGTCTGATAATTGAATTCGAGGTTATAAGTTTCACTGTTCTGATCCCAGCCGATTCCCCGTCGGATCTCGGAGGTGTGATCGGGAATCATAAGACCGAAGTTCTTGTAGAAACGTCCCGCTCGCACCGAGTAGCCTTTGCCGATAATACCCAGGGGGACCAGTACGTAGTGGCGGCGACTGCTCCACTTATCGTCATCATTGGTGTTCGGTGAACCCATATCGCGACCTATAGAGGCTACGACCGAGTAGCCCTCAGTCACCCATCCAAAGTCGACATCAGCTTGCATGAGAAAATACTTGCCTTGCTTGACCTGAGGCGTATCCGAATAGGTCTGAATCGAGCGGATATCGCCGCCGATACGAAAGGCTTCGGGTAGAGCTACGGGCGTATAAAAGGGCAGATGCTCGTTTTCCGTGCTCCAAGTCGAAAGAACTTCCTTACCTAGTTCACGACCGTAGTTCGTCAGGAGGCCTCCACCTGACGGACTTACGTGACAGGAGCTACAGTTCCCATAGCCGTGGCGAACCATTTCCGGAAAAGCTTGGAGAGACGAGGCGGCTGCATTGAGCAGAGCAAAGGCAGCAATTATCTTCAGTAGAAAATGAGTTAGGATTCTCACAGAGGCTTCACCTCAGCCTGAGATTTGACGATGACATCGACGGTTTCTGCGACAGTGATTTCAGCAAATTTCGGCGTATCGATTTTGTAATCAGCCATCTTAATTTTGAAACTGAATTCACAGTCTACTTTGCCGCCAGCAGCTGGCTTGGTCGTCATCGTTCCGCTCACCGGCGCTTCGACTCCATGCAAAGTGAGTTTGCCGGTGAATGGTGCGCTTGTCACAGCCGTCTGATTCGCTGCCGAAGGATCCTTCCAGGGCACTACAGTTGGGGTGAACTTAGCCACGGGAAACTTTTCGACTTCCAGATACTTGTCGCGCATGTGGCGGTCGCGAAGTCCAAGTCCGGTTTTGAGCGTTTTTAAATCGAAGTCTAAAGCGCCTTCCACAGATTTTTCGTCGGTGATCTTCAACTGGCCTTCAGGGCCTGGGCCTTCGCCGGTGATGACGAGCGCGCTAGGGTTGCCGAGAGCCTTGAACTGAACACTGCCCTGCGCAGAGCTAAAGACAAACTGAGCTGGTTTGGCCCAGGCAATGGTCGATAGAAAGAGGCCCCCAACTATGGTCAGACCTAGGTGCTTGTGCAACATGAATATCTCCTTTGATGATGGAATGGCAGACAAGAAGGTACACCCTCACGGAGTCTCGACAGCGCCCTGCTCGATCCAGGTCTTGAGCAGCTGAAGTTTACTGGCGGAAAGGGATCCGCCTTGAGGCATGGTTTTGTCATCAAGCGTAGTTTTCTTCACTTTAGCCAATTGATCTTTGACCTTCGCATAGGTATCGAGCGTTACACCACCTAAAGCCGTGGTCGCGGAGTGACACACAAGACAGGAAGGTTTAAAAATCTGCGACTCTACTTCGGCGAAGCTGATTTTAGTCGTGGGTGTACCGGGATCGGTGCCCGTTCCCGGATCGGTCGTGTCGCCGGTCTCCTCATCCTGATTCTTCTCATCTTTGAAGTTACAGGAAACTTGAAAGAGCGAAGCTAAAAGCAAAGAGCAAAGGGTCGATTTTCTAAGGGCGGCGGCAAAGGTGCAGATGCGCATGAAAAAATCTCTTTTTTAATGAAAAAGTTGATCGTCAACCCGATTCGGAGGTGATAGCAGGCGTTAATATCTAAATCAACTTTGGAAACAAAAGCGAATCCTGTCAAGAGCGAGGGCGCATTCTCCTGACATGATTCACATAGACATATGCCCTAGAGTCTTTATCGCGCCTTATACCGAAGACGCTCAGGCAAGGACTGAAAGACTTTTCGGAAATAGTCCTGATTCTCGTGCTTATCGATCCAGCGATAGGGCTTGCCCGTCTGGGGATCGGCAGCCTCTCGCACGTGAAAATAAGCCCAACCCCAGACACCGGCATAGCCTTGATCGTGGAGGAATTCATAGTGAGTATTGTCGAGCATCTCATTTTGAGCGCCAATAATGTTCCAATGTTCACCGACGATCAAAGGCTTGTCCAGCTGCCAGTGGGCTTTTCCTAACTTGAACATGTTCACATCGGCGTCTTTTTCCGCATCGTTCCATTCGGGATAACCGTGAACCTGATAAAAATCGAGTGTACCCTGGGGGTCACCACCGGCTGCGATCAACTCTTCATCGCTGTAGTAGTTGCGAGTGCCATGACTCTTCATACTTATGGCGGTGTTGTAGGGAATACTGTGAGCGCCAGCCGAAACTTTGGCCTGGGAATCAAGCCGGTGAATGGCGCCTGCGATGCGATTGATCGAGCGGAGGACGCGCTCGTAGGAGATTTCCACGGTCGTTAAGGCCTTATCGTCGACTATAGCCTTCTTGAGGAAGTCCCATTCCGAAGGGTATTCGTCGGTAAAGTCCTTGTAAAGGTAGAGATTGAAACCGCTGTTCTGCGTTCCGACGAAATGCCAGCCTTTGTACTTTATAGGCGTGTAGGAACCGTCTCCGGTGTTGATCGCGAACTCGCTGCGGCGTCGATCATCCAGATAGCTCAGTGAATTTTCCCGCCAGCGGTAGTCGCCGTATTCCATTGCATACTGATAGTTCCAGTAGAGGCGCCAGTGTTTAGCGACTCCTTCCGGTTCATTGAAAACTTCCCAAGAAAGAATCGCATCTTTGTACGTTTCATTCGTGCCAGGCATCTTCTGATCCATCGCCTTCACCAAGGGGGTCAGCGCTTTATCGATGTACTGCTGCAGGGCTGCATCGTCGTTGAAGATGCGAACGACCCGATCACGCGACTCAATGGGATGCCCGCTTCTTACGCCCAGGACATCATGCGACCAGAGATTGATGTTGATCAGGAGTCCGTAGTCTTGATAGGCGGTCCGCACGAGCCACTGCAAATCTTCGATGGTTCCCGCAGGCAGACCACTAACCGAAGCTTCCGCTGGGGTTCCTTTGCTATCGAAGCTCGGATTCCGGCTGCCGTCGACGTGCAACCAGAATCGATAGGAATTGACACCCGAGGCGGCGAGGTCCTTGAAAGCATTCCTCAGCAAGTTGCGCATCTCCTCTTCGCTGCTGCCGTAGGGGTTGTCTTTGAAGGGAATAAATTGAACGTTGCCGATGTTAACGCCGGTCAGAAAGATATGCTTGCCTCGGTGTTCGAAGAGATTCTCAGTGGAAGGTTTAGACGGCCCGTCGGAGGGTGCATCTGTTAGCTTGCACCAATTTGTCGCTGCTGCATTCGCCCAGTTCGCATCGATTTTTTTGTAGGCAATGCCGTCAAACTTGAAGGTGTCTCCGTAGCCAAGACCATTGGCTGCGGATTTACAAGCCAATGTGGCGATGCATGGTGCGCCATACTGATCTGGCTTATCTTTTTTATAAGGTAAAGCATCTTGGTAATAGAGAGTGCCATAGCCTTCTTTATTCGCAGCTTTTTCGCGACAGAAGTCGTAAGCAAATACCTGAGATGCTAGCGTAATAAAATTGAGTGCGAAAAGTCCTAGAGCCGATTGCCAACGCATGAAGTTTACCTCCCAGGTTGAGCCGATGATGGCATGTGAATGTGGTATACCTGGCGCTCCTTAGCTTGGAAAGCAAAATCCTCTGCGTGAGCAAGAAAAAATTCTGCGTTTTTTTATCGGCATTTCTGATGCTATCTTTGCCTACCATCCATTATCGGAAGTGAGGAGAGAGCGAATGATCAGATATATCTTCTCTGGGCTTGTTTTGCTGAATCTGCAGACGGTTTATGCGGCTAACTCGGTTCGGGGCGCGTGCAAAGCCGAAATCAAGAAATTTACCTGTGACGATAAAAGCGACGCATACGCGTTCGATTGTTTGAAAGAAAATAACGAGGCCAGCATCAAGAATAAGGGCTTCAGTCCTAAGTGTTTTAAAGCTTATGCCTCTTATGAAAAAGAATCCGGCAAAGGCGAAAAAATCGACAGCCATCAGACTGAACAACTTGAGCACAAACATTGATCATCTCTTAAGGAATTAAATTTTGAAGGCTAGAGTCTCAGAGAAGACCTTGATTGTTATTCCAACCTACAACGAAGCTCAGAATATCGAACCTTTGCTTGAACTGGTTTGGACTGTTTGCCCTGAGATTCATGTCCTCGTAGTCGATGATAATAGCCAAGATGGAACGCCCGAGATCGTCAAGAAACTGCAGATCAAGCAGCCTGCGGCGCTGCATCTGAAGCAGCGCGCGGGCAAACTCGGTCTGGGAACAGCCTATCTCGAGGGCTTCGCCTGGGCTCTCCAAGAGGGCTATAAGTCCGTTATTGAAATGGACGCCGATTTTTCCCACGACCCGCATACCCTACCGCTTATTCTCGCTAAGCTGGAGCAGTTCAGTGCGGTGGTGGGTAGCCGCTACATAGAAGGCGGCGATACCAAGAACTGGAACCCTCTGCGCAAGCTGATCAGTCGCTTCGGTAGCTTCTACGCCCGTTCGATTTTGAATGTTCCACTCCGCGACCTGACGGGCGGATTCAATGGCTGGCGACGCGAAGCCCTCCAGGCGATTGAACTGGAAACGATTCGCAGCGAGGGTTACTCTTTTCAAATAGAGCTAAAATACCGCTGCTACAAAGCCGGAATGTCCATAGTCGAGGTCCCCATCCTCTTCTGCGAAAGGCGGGAAGGGCACTCTAAAATGTCCTGGCGTATCATGGCCGAAGCCCTTTACCGAGTCTGGGCCTTCCGCCATTACAAGGCTATCGCGCCCGTGAGCCGACGATAGAAAGAGGAAAGTTCAGCGAGCTCTTCATGCTGACCACGCGCTTGCACCTGCCCCTCGTCGAGCACCAGAATCTGATCGCAGTTCACCACCGATGGTGCCCGATGCGAGACGATGAAGGTCGTTCTATCGCGTCTCACCTTTTGCAAAGTCTCCTGCAAGCGATCCTCCAGCTGAACATCGACCGCGCTCGTCGCTTCATCGAGAAGCAGTATCCGTGGATCTCTAATCAGAGCACGGGCGAGAGCTAAACGTTGCTTTTGACCACCCGAAAGACGTATGCCTTCATCACCCAGGCTACTGTGCAAGCCACCGGGCAGCGTACGCACAAAGTCCCAGGCCTCGGCCAGCTGCAGAGCCTGGATCACTCTTTCTTCGCTGGCATCAGCCATACCGTAGGCGACATTTTCATAGATCGAGCCGGCTAGAAGCTTGGTGTCCTGCGTCACCACCCCGATTGCGCGGCGATACTTTCTCAGATTGAGCTGACTGAGTCTGACGTTGTCGAGCAAAATTTCCCCGCGCGTTGGCTGCAGCAGTCCGAGTATCAGAGACATGATTGTGCTCTTGCCACAGCCGCTGGGCCCGACGAAGGCCAAAGCGTGGCCAGGGCTGCATTTAAAGCTAAGGTCGTGCACCGCATCGCGATCGCTGCCTGGATAACGAAAGGCAACGTTGCGAAACTCCAGAACGCCTTCGATGCGCTGCAGGGAAGTTCCGCTGTCCTCAGCCTCTACCGGCAGGGCGAGTAGCTCATCGAGAGAGAGAGCCGCTGCCTGCATACGACTCAGGTTAGGAAAAGCATTGACCAGACCCATCAGAGAGCCGCTGATGGAAGCGAAAAAGGCGTTGAACATGACGATGTCGCCGACCGTGATCTCGCCCTTCATGCAGGCGTATACCGAGATAAAGAGAAACGCGACCTGGACGAGAGTGAAACTGATAAAGCTCGCAGCGCCCAGCTTTTCACCCTCCATATCGAAGACGTGACCCTTCTCAAAAACCCCTTTGATTTTCGGTTCTAGCTGCCGAAGGGCGAAGTCCTCGAGGCCATGGGCCTTGGTGATGAGATTCATACTGAGAAAGTTATGGAGACTGACCGACATCAGTTCGAAAGCCTGCCGGTAGGAAGACGAAGTCTCCTTGATCCTCTCTAGGAAATGCAGGCGTAAATAGACGCCTATCGGTATCAATACGGCGAAGACCAGAAGGGCCAAGGGCGCTCTGATACAGATTGAAACGATGATGATGAGCAGAGATAGGGTAGTCGAAAGAATTTGATTGAGGAAAATGCGGGGAAACTGCTCGATGGTTTCGATGTCGTGAACCGCCTTGGCCTGCAGTATTCCGGTTCGGAACTTCTCCTGCTGCAGATAGCTGAGGGTATGAATCTTCTCGCAAACTCGGAGGCGGAGATCCTGGCTCAAACCTCGCGATAACTGACTGAGGCTCCGCATGGACGCCATAGTCGTCGGAAAATTCAACGCAAGCAGGAAAACCTGTAGACCGGCCCAGAAAAAAACCCAGCGGAGTCGCTGCGGGTCCTGGCTGCTCGCAAGATCGATCAGCCGGGCCATGATTATGGGGGAGAGCCAAACGCAGGCGGATTTTAGGATGAAATACAGAGTCATTACCGCAAAACTTTTTTGGTAAGGCCGATAGTAACGCAGGTACCAGTCTCCTACGCGACCCTGCATTTCGCCTCCCTCAAATTAAAGAGCACGCAGCTTGAAAGCCACATCGTTTTTAAAGGCGGGCAAAGACAGCAGGAGCCGTCCCTTTTTGTTGGTCTCGACCTTTTCAGTGGTAAGCACTTCACCCTTGTAGGTGTCCCACGTCTCAAACTGATAGACCCCCTTCTTGAAGCCATCCATGTAGAACTGAATACCGCGGAATTCATAGGGCCCGGGTCTATCCTTCATAGTCATGCCCTTGGTGTCACAAATCCAACCCATGGCAAAGCTAGAGTTCTTGAGCCCGTAGAAACTCAGCTTCTCTTTGTGGTCTTTACGGATCTTCACCGGCCAGCTCTCCTGCACCGCGCGCAGATCCATTCCGCGTCGATCGATGCCCGCCAGGAACTTGGCTAGGGCTCCGAAGTGCCTATACAGCTGGTTGGGCTCGATATGCGTATCCCACCACCAGGGCATTCCATTGCCCGCTACAGGCTGCATGGCCTGAGCCCAGATTCCTGCATGGATGAAAACGCCCTGCTTATCCTGAGCATCGACCCCATCTTTAGAATCATAACCGAACTCGCCGAAGAAAAAAGGCTTATTGAAACGTTCGAAGCGAGGAACAACCTGGGCCATCGTCTTCCAGACCCGATGCTGGTAGGCATGATATTGGGTGAAATCGATGACAGGCAGCTCGTAAGTCGCCTTGTTATAATAGTCGTAGTAGCTGGTCGTAATCATACGTTTATAGGGATCTTGCTCACGCATCCAATTGCCAATATCTTTATGGAACGCGGCATCGTTCTTCGGCGAGAAGCCATCGGCCCAGTTGATCTCATTGAAAATCTCCCAAGCCATGATATGAGGGCTATAGCCCCAGCGGGCGATGATATAGCGCAGACGCTTCTTGAAATTTTCACGCGCCTTCAGATTGGTGAAAAAATCCTGTGGCTTGGCCAGGGGACCGCCCTGTTCCTTATTGTAGGGATTGTTCTGCCATTCGGGGTTGACCTTCGTACTCAGTCCGCCGTGAAACTCCATGACGAGCTGGGTGTAGATGCCGTTGAGGGCGAGGAGATCAATCGTCTCGTCGAGCTTCTTCGCATTTTCTAAATTGTAGTTGCCAAGACCCTGATAGCGACCCATCACCTTCCATTCAATGCCGAAATTCCAGGGGGCCATCCAAATGCGCGTCCAGTTTTCGCCGTTTTCCTTCATCGACGCGAACATCTTCTGGTAGTTTTCAATACTATCCCAAGCGGCATTCTGGCCTATAGGGTAGTAGAACTTGCCACTATCGAAGCTGAAATATTTCTTATCCTTCGGGTCGACCCGTAAAAAGCCGTCGCTAGTAGCGGGCCCGACCTCGAAGCTCAAGTCTTTACTGAGGGCACTGCCTTTGGGATTCTTGACTTCAATTTGATAAGTCCAGCGACCCGCTTCGGTCGGGGTAAAACGCAAGCGCCAGTCGGGTTTTTCTACGGGAGCGGCGAGGCTGACTTTGCCATCATAGAGGAAACCGTCCACCTCTTTTACTGCACCAGAGGGGGCTTTGAAGCGAGCCCGCAGCAGAATCTCCTTCGCTTCGTAGGGATCATGATAGGGAGCCTCGAACTGAACACCTAACTCCATTTTCTCGTAGACCTTAGTCGCGCTCTCGAGAGTCTTGATCTCTCCGAGCTTAGGCTCGGCATCGATCTTGGCTGCGACGCGTTTTGGTGGCTGGGGCATAGTCGGCTTTCCATTGGAACGCACGTTGTCGAAAAAGAAGATTCCGGCGTTGGCTTCCCCGGTGTGGACCAGGAAAATCAATGAGCCGAGATCTACCTCTTTAGGCACCGAAGTCTTGTACCCCCAATTGGATGCTTTAGACTTCAGATCAGCTCCATCAATTTTGAAGCTCAGTCCTTTATTCCAACCAGCCTTCAGCGCCAGCGGCTTCGTTTCGTAGTATTGATCGGCTTCGATAGCTAAAGCCAGTTCTACTCCCGAAGTAGGCAGCGGGTTGAATACGTCGACGTAAATCTCGCCGAGATCATGAGCCTTGCCGCCTAGCTCGCGACGGATGACAAATTTCTTCTGACCCTTGGAGCCCTCTGGGGTGAAACTGGCCTGCAGAGCCTTCTTCCCCTCAGAGACATTATCGCTGGAGAGTTCGAGCTTGGCGCTATCACCCCATTCCTTGTTTTCCCAGCGCAGATTCTTTTCAAACCCATCGATCAGGAAGGTAGAAGTAGAAGTAGAAGCTGATTTGTCGGCGGATAGTCCTCTGGAGCCAATGAGCAGCAAAGCTGCTAAAGCTATGAGTTTGTGCATGTGAGCCCCTAGAAATCAATCGAGAGAACCGAGGCCCAGATCGAGTCTGGGCACTGGCTCGG
>JBGSTX010000228.1:0-10643 GCA_041736305.1 Oligoflexus sp.
TTTATTGGACAGTTTATTGGACAGTTTATTGGACAGTTTATTGGACAGTTTATTGGACAGTTTATTGGACAGTTTATTGGACAGTTTATTGGACAGTTTGAAATTTACTGGTCTCAATGACGAAAATGGCGAACGCCAGTGAAGACCAAAGCAATGCCGTGCTCATCGGCCGCAGCTATCGACTCTGCATCACGCATGGATCCACCTGGCTGGATAATCGCTGCAACTCCCAAGCTAGCCGCAAGATCAACCGTATCGCGGAAAGGGAAAAAAGCATCGCTGGCCATCACGGAACCGCGGGTGCTGCGACCAAATTCTTTAGCTTTTTCCGCAGCAAAATTAGCCGAATCAACCCGGCTCATCTGCCCAGCACCGACGGCGACACTGCAGAGATCACGAGCGTAAACTATCGCATTGGACTTCACATGCTTGCAAAGCCGCATCGCAAAAATCAAATCGGCGATCTGCTCCTGGCTGGGTGATTTCCGGCTTACAACTTTCCACTCCCCACTCTCTTGGCCAGCGCGCAGCTGATCGCGCTCCTGCACGAGCACCCCACCCAGCACAGAGCGAAGGTTCCACTCGGGTCGCGCTGCCTTAGTCTTGGCTTCAGCCCTCAAGTAGGGCAGCTCAAGGACACGCAGATTCTTCTTGCTGGCAAGGATCGACTGCGCCTCCGGGCTGTACGAGGGAGCTACGATGCATTCGAGAAAGAGCTCGCTCATCGCCGCAGCAGTAGGTCCATCGACCGGGCAATTGAAGGCGACTATCCCACCAAAGGCCGATTTCGGATCGCCCGCTAAGGCGCGACGATAGACATCTACCAGAGCTTCACCAGGTTTCGCGAGAGAGGTGCCGCAGGGGTTCGTATGCTTGATAATCGTGCAAGCCGTATACTCAGGAAAATCAGCGACAATCTGTGCCGCTGCATCGCAGTCGAGCAGATTGTTGTAAGACAACTCTTTGCCTTGCAGAATGTGCGCATCCTGAAGACCACCCGCCTGGCTGAGAGGCGAACGATAGAACGCGGCGCGCTGATGAGGATTCTCCCCGTAACGCAGCGCCTGCTGCAGACTCAAGTTCAGATCGATGGCTTGCGGCAAAGGAGCCTCTGGCGAATCGGGAGCAGCTTCGGCGAGACTCTTTGCGAAGTAGTTTGCGATCATGCTGTCGTAACGGGAAATACTAAGAAAGGTCTTAGCGGCGAGCTCCTGACGAAATCTTTTACTGAGGCCGCCCTCGCGCAATTCGACGAGGCAACGTTCGTAATCCCGCGGGTCGATGAGCGGAGCACAGTGGAGATGATTCTTTGCCGCTGCACGCAGCATGCAAGGACCACCGATGTCGATAAATTCGATAGCCTTCTCAAGCCCGAGATTCTTGGATTGGGCTTCGCTTTCGAAAGCGTAGAGATTGACCACCACGAGATCGATCGGCCTGATTCCGAACTCATTAGCCTGGGCTAAATGGGAGTCTTTGGAGCGATCGTAAAGGATACCACCATGAATTTTAGGATGGAGAGTCTTGACGCGACCGTCGAGAATTTCAGGACTGCCGGTGAAAGTAGCGACCTCAGTCACCTCGAGGCCCGCGTCGGCTAGCAGGCGTGCTGTGCCACCCGTCGAAAGCAAGTGGAAACCTAGGTCCTGAAGGCCTCGCGCAAAATTGACCACACCATTTTTGTCGGTAACCGAAAGGAGCGCCAGGGGACGGGCAGCAGATGGGTGCATAGGAGCCTCGGGCAGAGTTGAATTACGCGCCCCTTTTAACAGCTTTCGCTGGGCTACCCAAGTCTTTTTCTGCCTTTAGAAAGAGGCGTCCTTTCGAAGTCCATCGCTGCATATTTTCACGGTACTGCTCAAGAAGCAGCTGTCTGATGGTTACCTTGAAGGTTGGAGATGAGAAGGCGAATCGCCCAAACCATGGCCGATGAGCGGAAGTTCTCATGGGCAAAATCGCAGTCGGCCAAAGTACGCCAAGTCTGTGCATTAAAGAGCGAGCAGACCATGGCCCAACGGGTAGCTTCCTCCGGCGACATATCGGCCGGTGGCTGCGGCGCAAAGCTTTTCATTATGAACTTTTCGGGACCATCCTGAAAAAGGTTGCGAGCCTCGCGACCTAAAATCGAATCTAGATAGCCTTTGATGAGGCGAGGATTACGCTCGAATGCTTCGAACGTGGAAACGAGAAAGTCTTCGGGTCGCGCGTGCTGCGAATTAAAATCAACCCGCATGATTTCATTAGCAATGAGCGAGTTTAACTCAACCAGCAGAGTGTCACGATCACCAAAGAGATGATAGAGCGTTCTCTCCGGTAAACGCGCCCTCAATGCCAGCTGCCTCATTGTAAACGACTCAGGATCAGTGTTGATCAACTTGAGCGCCGTCTCTAGAATACGACGCTTTTTAGTAGCAACCTGCTGCTGTCGGCGAGAGTTATCGTAACGGCGCTTGGGCTTCGCGGGAGGCGCGGCCTTCTCCTGAATATCCATTCATTTTCCTTGCAGAAGAGCTACAGCTCGATGCATTCAAAATGCAACATCTGTGATCAGATGATTTGTGCCTTAACCTTATTTAGTTTACCAGCTGCAAAGAAGTCCGTGTTCAAAATAATGGTTATTTCAGATGCTTTTTTTAAAATGGCTTATTTTATGATGCAAAACGACGAGTGCTAACACATTCGTATTATCCTATCCTGAGCAAGCGAGAAGTCCTGCACAGCATTCTATTGTTCATTCGATTAACGATAGCCGAGAGCAGTGACGCATACATAAATGCCTTCAGAATAAATGACGCAGTGTAAGAGGCCAGTTCCATTGAATAATTCAGCAGGGGAATTCTTTTTGCTTAGGGGCGTAGCTCATGCTAAAAGGGCCGTCCTAAGAGTGAGGAATTTTCAAATGAAAATAGCCGTTCTTTTATCCGGTGGAGTCGATAGTTCAGTAGCCTTAGCCGAACTTGTAAATGAAGGTCGGCATGATATTCAGGCTTTCTATCTAAAGATCTGGCTGGAAGATGATCTGCAGTATCTTGGGCAATGTCCTTGGGAAGAGGATCTTCGCTACGCGACTGCGGTATGCGAGCGGCTCGGTGTACCACTCGAAATTCTCTCACTGCAAAGAGCTTACTGGGATCGCGTGGTCGCTCATACGATCGGCGAACTGAAGCTTGGTCGCACGCCCAGTCCCGATATCCTTTGCAATCAAAATGTGAAATTTGGAGCATTTTCCGATCTTATCGATCAGTCGTACGATAAGGTCGCGACCGGACACTATGCGCGTCTCGATGCTCAGGGCCGGCTGCTCAAAGGTATCGATCCCGTTAAAGACCAGACCTACTTTCTATCGCGCCTCAGTCGCGCTCAGGTGGAACGCGCGCTTTTTCCTATCGGTCATCTCCCTAAAGCGGACGTTCGCGCGCTCGCTGCGAGCTATGATCTGCCGACCCAAGACCGACCTGATAGTCAGGGGATCTGCTTTCTGGGTAAGCTCAAGTTCAATGAGTTCGTTAAAGCTCACCTCGGCGAAAGACCTGGTTTGATAGTAGAACTCGAAACAGCTAAGGTCCTCGGTGAGCACCGTGGCTTCTGGTTTCACACCATAGGCCAACGCAAAGGACTTGGACTTAGTGGTGGTCCTTGGTTTGTGGTACAGAAGGATCCGGCTCGCGACATAGTCTACGTGTCGAGCATCGAATCTAAGGCAGAGCGACCCCAGCTTCTCTTCAACGTGCAGGCGATGCACTGGCTCGAAGAGCCGCAGTCCCTCAACGAGGATCTCACGGTTAAAATTAGGCACGGCCAGAGAACGAGCGCCTGCCGGATGAGTTCCCTCGGAGAAGACCGCTATCAGATCGAGCTCCTCTCCCCCGATGGCGGAATCGCTCCTGGCCAGTACGCGGTGATCTATCGCGGCGAGCAGTGTCTGGGTTCAGGTATTATAGAATAACGCGTCTACTCCCTTAAAAGGGCCGCCCGCACCAGCGGCTCTTTGAGCCTGGGTGAGAGCGTTTCTATGAAGCGATAAGCGTAGCCTCGCAAATAGTGCCCCCGCCGAATCCCAAGCCGGGTTGTATTGATCTCAAAAAGATGGGCAGCATCCAGCAGCTCCAAGGACTGATCGCGCAAAGGATGATAGGCCATCGACGCGATGATGCCTATGCCCAGGCCAATTTCAACATAAGTTTTAATCACATCGGCATCGATCGCCGAGAGCACAATATCGGGGCTAAGACCGGCTTTTTGAAAAGCCGAGTCGATATGATGTCGTCCCGTAAATCCTTCCTGGTAAGTGATCAGAGGGTATTCGGCAAGAGCTTCAAGCGTGAGAAATTTAGAGGCCGTTAAAGGATGGCCCCGAGGAACTATCACCGTATGGCTCCAGCTATAGCAAGGGAAGGTGACGATTTCCGCTAGGTCGAGACCTTCGGTGGCGATAGCAAAGTCAGCTTCTCCCGAGGCGACCATCGCCGCAATTTCCCGTGGGCTTCCCTGCTGCAGCGCCAGGTGCACGCGGGGAAACTGGGCGCAGAAAGCTTTCACAACTTCAGGTAGGGCATACCGCGCCTGGGTATGAGTCGTGGCCACCCGCAGCCGGCCGCAGTCGCTGCCCGCAAACTGATCAGCCACGCGCCGGAGATTGTTGGCATCGATGAGAATGCGGTCGATGATCTCCATAAGCTCTTTGCCCGCATCGGTGAGCCCTAGAAAACGCTTGCCACGTCTGATGAAGATTTCCATCCCGAGTTCGTCTTCGAGATCTTTGATGTGTTTGCTCACACCTGGTTGCGAGGTATAAAGGGCTCCGGCAACTTCGGTGAGGTTGAAGTCGCGTCTTAGGGTTTCGCGGACGATGCGAAGCTGTTGAAAGTTCATTGCAGGCCCTCGCCAAAGCTTTGAAGCCTTCTGGATGAGCGAACTGGTTTGAGAGAGAGAAAATTTGCAGCGAAGGGAGACGCCGGCTCGTCCATGAGTTCTTGCGGTGAGCCCTCCTGCTCGATGCGACCCTGGTTGAGGAGCACGACGTGATCGGACATTTCGAAGGCTTCGTCTTGATCATGGGTGACCAGGACAGTGGTGATGGCGAGCTGTTTTTGCAGCGAGCGCAGCCAGAGGCGCAGCTCTCTTCTCACCTTAGCATCGAGAGCCCCAAATGGCTCATCGAGTAGGAGGATGCGCGGTTCGATCGCCAGAGCTCGCGCGAGAGCTACTCTCTGACGCTGGCCTCCTGAGAGCTGGTGGGGCCATCTCTCCCCAAGTCCATCGAGCTGAACGAGGCGCAAAAGCTCCTGCGTGCGTTCACCAATCAGCTTTGAGGACGGTCGCTCGCGTCTCGGCAGCATGCGCAGACCGAAGCTAACGTTCTCGGCGACTCGCATATGTTTGAAAAGCGCGTAGTGCTGGAAAACAAAGCCCACCCGCCTTTCCTTGAGAGTCCAGTTAGCGGTGTCTTGCCCAGCAAAAAGCACTTGTCCGCCCTCAAAGTTCTCCAGACCCGCCATGATTCGCAGAAGAGTGGTCTTCCCACAACCAGACGGCCCCAGCAAACTCAGAAACTGCCCGGAACGGATATTCAGGTTCACCTGATGGAGAACCCTTTCTTTAGCGTAGGTCTTGCTGATATTGAAGAGCTTAATGTCCATGGAATACGACTCCTTCGCCATTCTCCGGTAGCTTCTGAGCAAAATAGTTTTTCAAGGCCAGGGTGAAAAGCGAAAGAATGAGGAGAAGCGAAGCAGCAGCGAATGCAGCTACAAACTGGTACTCATTGTAAAGAATTTCAACGTGCAAAGGGAGGGTATTGGTCGCACCGCGAATATGTCCCGATACCACAGAAACAGCTCCAAACTCACCCATGGCGCGAGCAGCACAGAGGACCATGCCGTGGAGCAGGGCCCAGCGGATACCAGGCAAAGTGACGAAAAAGAACGTTTGCCAACCGCTAGCCCCGAGCATAAGTGCTGCTTCCTCTTTGTCCTTCCCTTGAGCCTCCATAAGGGGGAGCAGCTGGCGAACTACGAAAGGAAAGGTGACAAAGAGAGTAGCGAGCAGCATGCCGGGGAGCGCAAAGATGATACGGATATTGTGAGCGAGCAGCCAAGAACCCCAGAGTCCCTGTGCTCCGAAGAGCAGTACATAGATGAGCCCTGCTACCACGGGAGAGACAGAAAAAGGCAGATCTATCAGCGTAATCAGCGTACGTTTGCCACGAAATGAGAACTTGCCGATAGCCCAGGCGGCGGCCAGCCCAAAGGCCGTCTGGATGGGGACAACTATGGCTACGACCAGCATCGTCAGCTTTAAGGCAGCGAGCGTGTCAACCGCCAAAAGGGCTTCAAAGTAAGGACTGAGGCCGCGGCGCAAAGCTTCAGTCAATACTGCAGCCACGGGTAGAACTAGGACTAGCACGAAGAAAATCATGCCGATCGCAATGAGCAGGCCTTGACCCAATTTTTTCTGCCAATGGAGTCTGGAGAGTCCTTGGGCTGCTACCCAGCGTACGCTCGTCGACGAGCTATTCATGATTTATCTTCCTTTGAGTCGACCTGTTTTGATTTCAGAGTAAGACCAGCGTTGGAGGC
This sequence comes from Oligoflexus sp., assembly GCA_041736305.1. Classification (GTDB taxonomy): domain Bacteria; phylum Bdellovibrionota_B; class Oligoflexia; order Oligoflexales; family Oligoflexaceae; genus Oligoflexus. The sequence continues at coordinate 6,579 of JBGSTX010000228.1, forward strand.
TGTTTATACAGAGGAGAAGGACAAAGGACGCTAAAAGGAGTACCGCCGCCACAGCCGTCGCTCCTCGGTAGTCGTACTGCTCGAGTTTGGTGATAATCAGCAGGGGCGCTATTTCCGATTCCATAGGAATATTGCCCGCAATAAAGATCACCGAACCGTACTCGCCAAGGGCACGGGCAAAGGCTAAAGCAAAGCCTGTAAGAAGCGCTGGCATCAGCGCCGGCAAGATGATGAAGCGGAAGCGCTGCCAGCTGTTGGCGCCGAGGGTAGCCGCTGCTTCCTCCCAGCTTTTCTCAATATCGCTGAGGACGGGTTGGACAGTCCTCACTAAAAAAGGCAGTCCAATAAAAATCAAAGCGATCAAAACCCCGAGGCGGGTATAGGCAACCTTGATCCCGAGTGGACTCAGATAGCTCCCTATCCAGCCTTGTTCCGAGTAAAGAGCGCTGAGGGCCAGACCTGCCACGGCAGTGGGAAGGGCGAAAGGTAAATCAATCATTGCGTCGACCCAGCGTCGAGCCGGGAAGCGGTAGCGCACGAGTATCCAGGCCAGAAGGCTGCCGAATATAGTATTGATAGCCGCAGCGATCAAGGAGGCGCCAAAGCTCAGCTTGAAAGCCGCAAGCAGTCGAGGTGCGCTCACGATGCCGATAAACTCGCCCCAACTCAGTCGAAAACTCTCAAAGCCCATGACGAATAAAGGCAAGAGCACGAGCAAGAAGAGATAGAGTAGCGTGCAACTGATAGTCAGTCGAAATCCAGGCAGTACCGAGCGTTGCCCTGAGCCTTTCTTAGCTAGCGCTGGCGTATATCTGGTCAAAAGTTCCACCCTCATCGAAATGCTCTTTCTGAGCTCGACGCCACCCGCCGAAGACTTGATCGACCGTGAAAAGATCTAAGCTAGGAAAACTTACAGCTGCTTCTTTCAGTGCCTGTACTGAGCGCGGTCGAAAGTGATGGCGGGCGATAATAGTTTGAGCTGGTTCGGTATAGAGAAACTTTAAATAAGCTTCCGCCAAAGTGCGGTTGCCCTTCCGCTCGGCGACTTTGTCGACTACGGCGACCACAGGTTCGGCCAGTATGGAGCGCGAAGGCGTGACTATTTCAAAGCGATCTGGCCCAAACTCCTTTAAGCTTAGAAAGGCCTCATTTTCCCAGGTAATCAGGACATCGCCGATACCCCTCTGTGCAAAACTCGTGGTTGAACCCCGCGCGCCAGTATCGAGAACTTTGACATTCTTGAAAATCTGCTTCACGAAGTTTTTAGCAGTTTCGACTTTGCCGTCTTTTTGAAGAGCATAGCCCCAAGCTGCAAGGTAATTCCAACGGGCTCCGCCAGAGGTTTTTGGATTAGGAGTCACGACTCCCACCCCTTCTTTGATGAGGTCCCCCCAATCCCGAATCTGCTTCGGGTTCCCTTTACGGACCAAGAACACGATGGTAGAGGTGTAGGGTGCCGCCCCGTTCGGGAGTCGCTGCTGCCAGTCCGCAGCTAAGAGCTTCTTATCAGCCAGCACGTCTATATCATAGCCGAGGGCTAAGCTGACGACATCGGCGTCCAGCCCATCGATGACCGCCCGCGCTTGCTTGCCCGAACCACCATGCGACTGCTTGATGCTCAGGTCTTCGCTAGGGTTCTGTCGCTTCCATTCTTGGATGAAGACCTTGTTCACGTCTTCGTAGAGTTCGCGAGTTGGATCGTAGGATACGTTGAGCAGTTCTTTGGCGAGAAGGGACTGGCTGCCCGCTAGAGACAGAAAAGTTAGAAGGAGTACGTGGTAATACTTGATGTTCATGGGTCAGCTTCCTCTATATGTTGGCCGAGCCGAGTCTATGAGGGGGCTCAGCGAACGGCCAACGAAGAAGAATGCAGATCCATATAAGAAAAAAGAATATAGATCCAACCATTTGATTTAATTGGATCGTTTGAGGCGACGAAGAAGTAGGTTGGACTTGGCTTAGTCCTCAAAGCCTTCGGTCTGCTGAAAGTGGACGATTTGCCACTTGTCGTCGACCTTGCGAATAATCGCTGTAGTGAAGAGCGTTACGGTATAGTCGACCCCGGCATCATCTTTGCCAGAGTACTCGCACTCGACTACGCCATAGGCCATTTCGCTTGTCTCTTCAACATGAGCTACCTTGTGCTTCAGGGTCCAATCGTCATCATCAAACCAGTCTTCAAAGAACTCGATAAAATCTTCAGCTTCGTCGATCACAGTACCATCGCTGAGAACTACCGCGAGCGGGCCGCTGACTGGCAGAAATTTCTTGATCGAAGCCAGATCTCGCTTTTCGATCGACTTGAAAAAACTGGGGAAAATATCCTTGGGATTCATGAGAGCTCCTGCGGTAAATCAGAGACTGCCTCTTTACCTAATTCGAGGCCCTGGCACAAGAGCATCAATGCTTCTGGGATTTAGTGTCAAATAGGCATAGAATTGAAAAGGTCTCGCTAGAGACTTAGCTAAGACCATAAAAAGTGCATATGACTTGCTATGTTAGCTCAGTCTGATGAAGTTTCTAGATGTTCCGAGTCTGCCATAGCTGGGAGCTCATCCAGTGCCACTAAGCCTCAAACTCTTGTATGTATTGATTCTCACGGACTAGCTCAGCAGTGCCATAACGCGCTTTTGCCGCACTCCCTCTTGATGGATAAGGAAAGCTGGGTCTCGCATATCCGCGAGCGAACATCTGGTGCAGGAAGCCCTCGATAGACTCATGAGCGGCCGAACAACGGTGGTTATTGCCCACCGTCTATCGACTGTTCGCAGAGCAGAGCGGATAGTGGTTATGCATCAAGGGGCGATTCAGCAAATGGGAACTCATGACCAGTTGATGCAGGATCCCGAAGGGCTCTACTGCAAGCTGGTGAGACGGCAGTACTTTCAGGATGCAGACTCAATTTAATGAGATTAACATGCAGTATTTAAAGTAAAAAACAAAAAATACCTCAATAAAATATTTCTCCAGGCGAAATGCTGCAAGAGGCTTTCCGCTTCTAATTGCTTGTTTATCCAAGAGAGTAAATCTCTTGCAAAGCTTGGAGAATTATGCAAAACCTCGACCAAATCCCCAGGGGATCGCGAGCTAATCGATTGCTTCAGCTATCTATTGCAGTCACGATAGCTATAGGAACGATGGTATTGGTAGGCTGGGCCTTCGAGATTCAAGCTTTGAAGTCGGTGCTACCTAATTACATCACGATGAAAGCGAATACCGCTTCGGGATTTATCTTAGCAGCTCTTGCCATTTGGTCAGCTGCAGGGCAAGGATCGTGGCGAAAATATCTGAGTTTCGCTCTTGCTTGTGGGGTTGGTCTCTTAGGTGGACTTACTCTATTACAGTACATCTTTAATGTTTCATTCGGCATTGACGAGTTTTTATTTGCCGATCCAGCTGGTATCAAAGGCAAGTTTCCTCCAGGGCGGCTTGCTCCTATCACAGCCATAAACTTCATGCTTATCAACTTGGCCTTTGCTTCCCTAATGATTCCGCGGAAACCTTTTTACAAGTGTGCTCAGTTCCTCGTCTTGCTGACATTTGTCAGTGCATTTCAAGCTATAGTTGGTTATGCGAGCGGGATGACCTACTCATTTGGTTCAGCCTATTATACTCAAATGGCGATCCATACTGCCTTTCTCTTCTGCTTTATAGCTTGCGGCATCTTCAGCCTTTATCCTACCGAGGGCTTCCTGCCTGCCTTTAATTCTAGCAATGCGCAGGGCAAGGTTACCCGCATTCTGATGGGGGCAGCTGTATTAATTTCACCTGTCTTCAATCTGCTTTACATAAAAGGGCAGCGAGCTGGGCTCTATGATGCCGACTTTGGGATGCTTATCCACATCATCGCCAATATTATTATCTTCGGTGGTCTGGTTCTGTGGAGCTCGATGCTGCTTTATCGATCTGAGATTCAAAGACAGGAGCGGAAAATTTCAGGATAGCTGTCGCATAGGTGTTAGCTGACTATTCGGTAGTTGTCCTCTCTAGCGGATCGTTCTTCATCTTTCAACCAATTTAATTTGACCACCATTATTTTCTCCCAATTCCTCGTCTTCTTCGACC
>JBGSTX010000026.1:0-14916 GCA_041736305.1 Oligoflexus sp.
TCTTGCTGTCAAAGGAGACTTCCCCGAGCCAGCGCCGGCAGACGGCAGCTCGGGTGTATGACACGGACCAAACCCCGAGTGCGGGGGATGTTTCGGTAATATCTGGACTTTAGGTTCTGATACTATTGAGACAGGCTGTAAGCAGAAGGACTTGAGAGAAGTCCTGAGCGTACGACCGGCTCGGTTGGATACCACTGAAGCTCATCGAGAGCTTTAACGTCGAGGCGGAAAAATCCGCCTTTGCGGAAAGCCAAGAGATTAGGCTTATCCCAGCAGTCGACGCTCAGGACACCGCCTTTCCGACCATCTCGACGAGCTTCGGCATATGGGACGTGGAAGTGGCCACAAATCCCGAAATCGCCTTCCCCTGTTTCAAGCCAGGAATCAAGGGCTCCCAAGATCTTATCGTGTTCAATGGCCCTATATTGGTCAGCCGCTCGCGAAACCTTCGATCCTTTGGTGGCGAGTCTATCCATCCAGGCACCGGGCAGCATGCGCGCCACCGCCGTGACAAAGCGAGATTTCACCACGTAGCGAAAAGCCTTGTATCGTCGATGCGAATAAATCATATCGCCATGAGCCAGCTGAACTTTCTCGCCACTAGCGAGAGCGATGACGACAGTGCCGTTCTCGACGAAATTTACCCCTTTCCAAGGCATATCTCGCATGCGAAATTCGTGGTTGCCCTCGATATAAATCACCCGCGTACCCGAAGCCGCTACTTTTTCCAAGGCTTCCCCTAGAGGCCTGAATTTGTGCTGGAAATAGGGATGGGAGCCCAGACAAAAGTCAAAAATATCACCAAGTAGAACAAAGTAGGCAACTGGGCTCTGAGTCAAGCGCTGCAGGACCTCGAGCAAGAGTTGGCCACGCTCATCATCGGGGCTTACCAGATGGATATCAGACACTAGGACGAGTGAGGCTTCTAAATGGGCCAAGGTAGACTCCCAAGCGAGACGGGGAAGTCCCCACCTTAGCTACTTTCCCGGCGCAGCTCAAGCCAGGCTTTGCAAAGAAAGATTCGCGCCTTATCGCTCGTAAATGCGCGCAATTAAGCTAGAGTCACTATTCCCTTGCAATCACCTAGACTTTCTGATTTTTTAGATGAACGATAGGCAAATATATGCCAATTTGGAGGAGAAGACATGTCGCTCGACATTGAAAGTCAGCTGAAGAAGATTGTCGTGAACCAGCTTGGAGTCGAAGAAGCGGCCGTCGTTGGCAAAGCTAAATTTATCGAAGACCTCGGTGCTGACTCGCTAGACATCGTCGAGCTCGTCATGGCCATGGAAGAAGCGTTTAGCATAGACATTCCCGATGAAGAAGCTGAAAGCATCCGTACTGTCGAAGACGCTGTCGGTTATATCAAGAAAGCGAAAGAAGTCTGATTCTCCCTCTCGTCCGTGACCCGCATCCTTTTTACCTTAAGGCGTAGTCTATGAGCAATCGCATCGGTATTGCCTCGGATCATGGTGGAAAGCACCTGAAAGAAAAAATCGGCGCATACCTGCGTGAGCAAGGCTTCGTACTGCTTGATTTCGGGGTTGGGGTCGACTGCCAGGATTCGGTCGACTTTCCCGACTACGCAGCTCAAGTAGCCCGTGCCGTTTCTAGAGGCGAGCTGCCTCGCGGTATCCTCGTCTGTGGCACCGGCATTGGCATGTCTATCACAGCTAATAAGTTTTCTGGAGTTCGGGCGGCCCTAGTTTGGGACGAGTTCACCGCTCGCATGAGCCGCCTTCACAATGATTCCAATATACTCTGCCTCGGTGAACGGGTTGTTAATCACGACCGAGCTTTGGAGTATCTGCGCCTTTGGCTCGCCACTCCTTTTGAAGGAGGGCGCCACCAGCGCCGCCTCGATAAGATCGCTCAGATCGAAGAGGAAAGTCCCTAGGAGCCTGCTCAAAAAATAGGAGGCTCTCCCCTATCCCTTTCGAACGCGGAGATTTTGGATGAAACCATGGTCGCTCCTTGAAACTTACGACCCTGAAATATATGCGCTGGTGGAAGAGGAATTTGCTCGACAGGAAACGGGGCTCGAACTGATTGCCTCAGAGAACTTCGCTTCCGCAGAAGTTATTGCCAGCATGGGCAGTATTCTCACCAATAAATATGCCGAAGGCCTGCCTGGCAAACGCTACTATGGTGGTTGTGAAGTCGTCGATCGCATCGAGACGCTAGCCATAGAGCGGGCCAAAAAATTATTCGGCTGCCAGCTCGTGAATGTCCAACCCCACTCGGGCGCCCAAGCGAACGCTGCCGTTTTTCTGGCTCTTCTGAAGCCAGGAGACCGTATACTCGGCATGGACCTTTCCCATGGTGGACACCTAACTCACGGTTCAAAGGTGAATTTCTCAGGCAGTATTTACGAATCACATTTCTATGGGCTCGATCCTGAGACGGAGCGGCTCAATTATGATTTGATTGCCCACGCCGCGCGACAAGTCAGACCAAAGATGATTATTGCCGGCGCCAGCGCTTACGCGCGCTCGATCGACTTCAAGAAGTTTCGCGAGATCGCGGACGAAGTTGGTGCCTTTCTGATGGTTGACATGGCCCACATCGCAGGTTTGGTCGCCGCTGGTGAGCACGACACTCCCGTTCCCCACGCTCACGTGGTGACGACGACCACCCATAAGACTTTGCGGGGCCCACGCGGAGGACTCATTCTCTGGAACGACGAGAAGCTTAATTTCAATAAGGCCGTCTTCCCCGGTATTCAAGGCGGCCCCCTCGAGCACATCATCGCGGCTAAAGCTGTAAGCTTCAAAGAAGCTCTAGAGCCAGGTTTCAAGACCTACCAAAAGAGCGTAAAAACCAATGCGCGAGCTTTGGCAGAAAAGCTTATGCAGCTCGATTTTAAACTTGTCTCCGGCGGTACCGACAATCATCTGATGCTGCTCGATCTCTCGAACACCGAAGTGAGCGGCAAGCAGATGGAAGAAGCTCTTGGCAAGGCTCATATTACCGTCAACAAGAATACCGTTCCTCGTGAGCATCGCAGTCCCTTCGTGACGAGTGGAATCAGGCTCGGAACGCCGGCACTCTCCTCGCGGGGCATGGGAACGCCCGAAATGGACAAAATTGCCAAGTGGATTCGCCAGACCTTTGAAAAGCATGAAGATGCGGCAGCCTTAGCGAAAATCGCTCAGGAAGTCAAAGCGCTCTGCAGCAATTTCCCGCTTTATCCACAGTGGAAGGCCTAGTCCGTGAAGTGTCCAAGGTGCGATTATCTCGATACGAAAGTGCTGGAAAGTCGCGTCAGCGTCGACGCCCGCAGCATTAGGCGTCGACGCGCCTGCCTCAAGTGTCACCACCGTTTCACTACCTATGAGAAAGAGGAAGAACTCATTCTCCAGGTAAAGAAAAAGGACGGCAGCTTCGACGAATTCAGCCGCGAAAAGATCATTCGCGCCATCTCGATGGCCTGTAGGAAGCGGCAGATCTCCATGGATCAGATCGAAGCTATGGTGACGACGATTGAGACCCAGCTACGCTCCGAGGGAGACCGGGTGATCGAAAGTAGCCGAATCGGGGATATAGTCATGAAAAAACTTCGGCAAACCGATCATGTGGCGTATGTGCGCTTTGCCTCTATCTACAAAGATTTTAAAGATCCTGAGGAATTCGTGCGCGAGTTACGCGGCTTGAAGGGCAAAGCCGAAAACAGTACCCCACCCCTATCCTAATTCCGTTAAGGATTTCGAAGATGTTTACAGGACTCGTGGAACAGTGCGCACGCTTAGCTCAAATAGACAAGAAAGATGGTTTTACTGTCCTGACCTTCGAACTCGCAGAGGCGAGCTCCTATGCGCAGACTCTAGGGGAGAGCGTCGCGGTTAATGGGTGCTGCCTGACCCTCACGTATGCTGACATGCGCAGCCTCCGTTTCGATGTTAACCACGAGACCTTGGCCAAGACCAATCTAGCGCAGCTCAAGGTGGGCTCACCTGTGAACCTTGAAAGGGCACTTCGTTTAGGGGATCGTTTGGGTGGGCACATGGTATCGGGGCATATCGATGGAACCGCCGAACTCGTCAAGATAGATAAAAAGCCTGGCGGCTGGGACGTCTTCGTTCAGCTGTCACTGGACCTAGGACGCTATGTCATTGCTAAGGGCTCAATTTCTCTCGACGGTGTAAGCTTGACCGTGAATAGCCTAGATGATTCTCCACGAGGCAGTCTCATTCGCCTCACTTTGATTCCGACCACAATTCAAATGACCAGCTTTCAGCATCTCGAAGAAGGTTGGCGCTTCAATGTCGAGGTTGATCTCCTCGGCAAATATATCGAACGTTTGCTTCCACCGAAGGCTTAGAGCCCGACTAGATCTGGAGCCGCTGCTTCGGAACCGAAGTCACGGGAACTAGGAGTGGTCGCTCAATTTCTCCTATGGGCAGCGAATCTTTATGGTGGCTAATATCCACGCATGCGATAAAAATAGACTGAGGGTCCTTATTATTAAGGGGGCTCAGCCCAACCAAAGCCATATATTTCAGCCCTTCCCCACTCGTTGGCACTACATGCATTTCACCGTAGAGTGACTTATGCTCTCTAGAAAAAACTTGAGTGAGCGCTACTAAGAAGTTATTGAATTCGAGAAGAGCTGGAAATAGTTCGCTGACGATGCCGCCTGCAGGGACTATGCGCAAGTGGGCAGAACTAGCATTTTTCCAAAGACAACGTCCCGTCCGGTCTGTTTCAAAACAGGGGAAATTAGAGCGTGCGAGGTTTTCCCGGTTTCCTTCCGTAATATCGTATCCCCACTCATTGAGCAGCGAACGAACTTCACTGTACATACGGAATTTTGCGTATTCATGCTCGAGGCGGAATACATGAAACTCACCACTTCCGCGAGTTCGACTTGGTTTTTCTAGCAACCAGGGCTTGCGGTCGATAATCGCAAAAAATCCGCTGAGCGCCATACCCAGCGAATCGCAGATGCGCTTGAGAGTTTCTACCTTAACCTCGACCCGGCCCGTCTCTATGTTTTGATAGTGACGATAGTCCAACTGAGCCAGAGCAGCCAATTGGTACTGGGTGATCGCCAGGCTCTTTCTGAGCCACTGGAGGCCTTTGCCGATATCAGTTCTAAGACCTTCTCTCACTTCCATGCTGCCTGCCTGACAAGAAGTTTTAGACAAAGGATTGTAGTGCGGAGGTTCAAGTTATAGCAAAGATTCATGGAATAATGTACGTTAGCAGCCACCAAGTAAATTTGTCTACCTTCACTAATCAATCCTTGGGAATTGGACCTAAATGCGTGACGAACCATTCATTCCCGAAATTAATTAATGTCCTAATTTCCAGCTCAACCTTCTCTTTGTTTCCATCCAACATTTTGATCTTGCTTTTGTAGCATGACCAATACGCTATATGATTATACTCTGTGCCTTTTTCTTTCCACTTGCAAGATCCTAATTGAAATGCTGCAAACCGCAAGGGTGCTTTTAAACCCTTTTGTTCTCGCCTGAGATCGTCTTGATACCAGAGCGTGAGCTGCTTATGATACTGCTCGGGTCTATCGATGGCTTTGAGTCTCTTGAAAGCTTCTAAAGGAAAAAACAAGGCTTTTGCCTTCTCCAGCTCACCCGTCGACAGCGCCGTAGTAAGCGCCCTAGCTTTCTCTTCGAAGGAAGAGATCTGCGACCAGGGGATCTGCGTTTGATTTTCCCGAGGAACACTCTCGTCAGCAAGAACGCCAGTTGAAAGCCCCGCTAGAGTCAAAAGGATTATTAAGATATATTTTTCCTCCCTGCGTCCTGATCTTCAAGTGAAACTCGACTCTAGAAAAGAAGCATTTTGTTCGCTCTTTTTTATGCCTAAAAACTCTTACCATCGACTTTGGTAATCGCGAGTTGATCAATATCGAGGCCTTCAAGACAGCGGACGTTGATGGCGTACATTTTTGTGCCGTCAGGTTTCAGTCCGTACGAAAAGGACGAAATGCCACAGGCTTTGCAAAATAAGTGGTGGATATGCCTTTTATTAAACAGATATTCGGACTGATCATTTTCTCCTGAAACAAGTTTAAAAGAACTCGTGTCAACAAAAGCCAGAAGATGTCCTTTGCGAGAACAGATCGAGCAATTGCACGAAATCACCTGTTCCAGCTCTGTTTTCACCTCATATTGCACTTTCCCGCAGTGACAAGAACCTTTATAGCTAGTTAAATCAGGCACATGCTCCTCCCTAAGAAACTTTTGAAAAAATCGCCTCGCGGCTGCCCTTCAGAATTCATTTGGCCGCTTTCTCAGAATACGAAGGCATACTATAACACCAGGATTTTAATGGGAATTATTTTTATTCTCAGGTTTTCGCAGCAAATTCCGAGAATACAAGAGTCCGATTTAAGGAAAGGTTGATTATGGCAAAGGGCCGCAGCATATATGGATACACCAACTATCGCCAGTATCTTGCAGATTTCTACCAGGACCGCAAGACGAGCAAGCATGGTTATAGTTATCGTCAGTTTTCGCAGGCGGCCGGCTATTCATCGCCCAATTTTCTGAAGCTGATTATCGAAGGTCAGCGAAACCTTTCCTCACAGTCGATCGAGTCTCTCATCGAGCTCTTCGAATTTACCGGTAATCAAGCCGCTTATTTTCGCTCTTTAGTCCAGATGAATCAGAGTGAAAATGATGCTGAACGCAATGAGCATTACGAGCAGCTCCAGAAACTCATTCCGATCACGAGACGCTATGAGTTAGATGCTGACGCTGCTGAATATCTCAGCCATTGGATTTATCCCGTCTTGAGAGAGCTCGTTCAACATCCAGATTTTCGCGAGGATCCATACTGGATACAGCGCCGCCTCACGGGCCGCATTGAACTCAAGGAAATCGTCCAAGCTCTAGCTTTTCTAAAGAAAAAAGGTCTTTTCTCCCGCGACGATTCCGGCCGCTACATTGTCAAAGACGATGCCGTGATTTCCAGCGATGAAGTCAAAAGTCTCGCGATTCGCAAGTACCATCGCCGCGCTCTCGAGCAGAGCTTGGCCGCCCTCGAAGATCTGCCCCTCGAGCTGCGGGAGTTCGGAGCTCTCATCTTCCAAATTCCGGAAGATTCTCTCGGAGAACTGAAGCAAAAGCTCAAGCTCTTTAGGCGAGAACTCCACCAGTGGGCTCTAGAAAAGGGTCTCGACCCGCACTCACATTCTCAAGCAGCCATAGAACCGACTGTCGTTCAGCTCAATATCCAGATGTTTCCGCAAACCAAGAGGAATTCCCCATGAACGAGCTGATTCGATCGCTAACACGGATACTGCCGATTCTCTCCTTAATCAGCTGTGGAACTGAGGTTGGCAATGGAAAAAGCGGATCTGAATCGACCGAGAAAACCAGTGGGGCCACCAGTCCTAAAGCTGCCACGGAAGCTGCCAGTCCTGAGACTATGCCCTCAAGCAAAGCACCTAATACGGATTCCTCGCTAGTCTATGCCAACGAATATTTCTTGCTGGCCAGCTGTGCTTCTCCCTTAGCTGAAAAGATGGAAGGCACTTTCAGCGATCTTAGCCGCCAGCATAAAGTGAGCGTAATCAGCACGGACGTAGGCGCAAAAACGGTGAGTTGGACCGGGGGGGATCAATCGTATGCGGTCAAGGTACCACTTACACAGAATCCTTATGAGATCACTTCCACTCCAGCTGGACCGACTGTCAGCTGCGGCCTAGTCTATACAGCCAACATGAGTGGAACACGCTTGCAGAGGCTGACGAATCTCAGCAACGGCGCTGAATTGGTCTGGGAGATTGAAGCAGGCGCCGTGGTGAAAGTCTCGATCCGCTTTCCTCCTGAGATTGGTATCGTTCTCTTCAAGGAGTGAACGAAAAGGCGACACTTAACTGCTGACTTCATCGTGGACAAAGCACTAAGTTTGCCATACGATGCAGCCATCAGTATAACGACGCTATTTTGTCGTACTCGCTCTTTGAAATAAAATCCAGCTCCTTTGCCCTTGAGGATAGACACCATGCAAATCGATCAGGAAAAACTCGTCGCTCGGGTTCATACCGCAATTGAGGTCATCAAAAAAGGTGGCATGGTCATCATGGTCGATGACGAAGATAGGGAAAATGAAGGAGATCTGGTATTAGCAGCTGAATGCGTCACAGCTCAGCACATTAATTTTATGGCGAAAGAAGCTCGCGGACTCATCTGCCTCACCTTAGATGCTCCCCTCGTCGATCGACTCAAGCTTCCGATGATGGCCGATACCACTAAACGCCTTCCCTACCAAGGCACAGCCTTTACAGTAAGTATCGAAGCCCGCGAAGGCGTTTCGACCGGAATTTCTGCCGCCGATCGCGCCCACACGATCAAGGTCGCCATAGATCCTGCCTCAACCCCTGAAGACATCGTCGTACCCGGCCATATTTTTCCACTCAAGGCCCGTTCCGGCGGTGTTTTGGAGAGAGCTGGCCATACTGAGGGCTCGGTTGATCTGGCTCGCATGGCTGGGCTGGGGGCAGCGGGCGTTATCTGTGAAATTATGAATGACGATGGCACAATGGCTAGGATGCAAGACCTGGAAGCCTTTGCCGCCCGCCATGAGATTCCCATTGTCGCGATCGCCGATCTCATTCAGTACCGCCTCATGCATGAGTCTATGGTCGAAGAGCTACGTCGCGAAAAAGTTCGAACTAGCCATGGCCTGATCGACGCCGTCCTCTTTCGGAGTACGGTCGATGGTCTGGAGCACTTTGCTCTAGTCAAAGGTGAAAATTTCGCGTCGAATCTGGTCGACGTACGGGTCCATACGCAACAGCCATTGCTCGATGTCTTCGCCGACCGCTTCGAAGGCTCAGGTCATCGCCTGCAACGGGGTCTCGATCTCCTCAAAGAGAAAGAGCGAGCCGTCTTTGTTTATTTGAATCATCCTGAAACCAGCTGGTTCGAAGAAATGAAAAGCCTGAGCACCGACACCCAAACCCACACCGATAATTTCGCTACTCCAAAACGCATGGATCTCCGTCTTCATGGAACTGGCGCCCAAATCATTCGCCAACTCGGCGTCGAACGGATGCGTGTGCATAGCAGCTCGCCCATGCTCTTAAAAGGGCTCTCAGGCTTCGGTCTGGAAATAGTCGAAAACTGCATTATCCAAAAACCAAGCGAAAAAAATAAGCGATAAAAAGAACAGGAAATAAGCATGAGCGTTCGTTATCTGATCGTCGCCTCCCGCTTTAATGAATTGGTGAGCCGCTCGCTGGTAACTGCGGCTGAAGAGGTTTTTACCGCCGCCGGAGTGAAAGAACTTCTCGATATCATCTGGGTGCCGGGTGCTTATGAAATTCCCGTCGTCGCCGCTCGAGCGGCACGCAGCAAACGCTACGGAGCAATCGTCTGCCTTGGGGCCGTGATCAAAGGTGAAACTGCCCACTTTGAATACGTTGCAGGCCCTGTGGCTTCGGCGCTCATGGGCGTTGGCGTCGAAACCGAGGTGCCGGTTATTTTCGGTGTTTTGACTACCAATACCGTCGAGCAAGCCCTCAATCGTGCCGGCCTTAAGCTCGGCAACAAAGGGGCAGAAGCTGCACACGCCGCTCTGTCGATGGCCCAAACCATGAAGCAACTGAGCTAGAGTCCTCAGGGAGTTTTTTGTGATTAAAGAAAATCATCCTCATGCCCAGGCCCGTGAATGGGCCCTGCAGTTTCTCTATCAGTGTGAAATCGAGAAGGTATACTTTTTCTCGGAATCACACTTCGATCTCTTTACCAAGAGCTTCAGTATCGTGGGAAGTTCGACCAATTACCTGCGTCGCCTCATTGAGGGGGTCTTCCAGCATCTTCCTGACCTCAGCGAGAAGATCGAAGCTCTTTCGGAGCACTGGAACCTCTCGCGAATGCCCGTCATCGACCGCTGCATTCTTCGGCTAGCAGCTTTTGAACTCCTCTACTCAGACACCCATAAACGCATTGTCATCAACGAAGCCATCGAACTGGCCAAGAAATATAGCACAGAAAATTCAGGCTCTTTCGTCAACGGCATTCTCGACAAGCTAGCTCGCGAATCGGCTGAGACTGAAGCCTGAGGCCTCAAAGCGCCAGGAAGCGGGCGACCGCCGTGCCTATAGCCTCGCGACTCGCCTCAACTTCCTGACACGCGAGCTTCTGGCTCTTAAAGATCGCATCGGTGTCTTTGAGCATGTGCCCCGTTAGTATAGCCACTACTTTTTCTCCTGGATCGATGAGCCCCGCCGCAATCAGTTCCTTCAGCCCAGCGAGGGTGGCTGCACTTGCGGGCTCGCAGCCGAGACCCGATCTGTCGATCACGGCTTTCGCAGCGAGAAGAGATTCATCGCTCACTGAGGCTACGAGTCCCTGGGTGTTTCTGATAGCTCGCATGGCCCTGGCAAAGTTCACAGGGTTGCCGATCCGAATCGCTGTAGCCACTGTTTCTGCAAGCATGGGCTCAAGAGATGTGAAATCACCCTTAAAACTGAGATGAAACGGATTGGCTCCGGCAGCCTGAATGGTCGCAATGCGGGGCTTTTTACTTATCCAGCCCCACTGATAAGCTTCCTCAATGGCTTTGCCAAAGGCGCTGGTATTACCGAGATTGCCGCCTGGAACCACGATCCAGTCAGGCGCCTCCCACTGCAGGTCCTGGAGGAGCTCCCAAATAATGGTTTTTTGTCCCTCGATTCGGAAGGGATTGAGCGAATTCACCATATAGACTTGGCCAGCTTCCGCCAACTCTCGCACGATGCGCATGGCGTCGTCGAAGTCGCCCTTGACCGCCAATGCATGGGCTCCATAGCCCAAAGTTTGGGCCATCTTTCCAAGACTCACCTTGCCCGCAGGGAGAAAGACTAGAGCGTTTAATCCGGCACGGGCCGCATAGGCTGCCAGAGACGAGCTGGTATTTCCTGTTGAAGCGCAGGCCAGTAGCTTCATCCCTAGTTTTTTAGCCACCGATACGGCTACGGTCATCCCTCTATCTTTGAACGAGCCGCTAGGGTTTTCGCCTTCGTGTTTGAGGGCGAGCTTTTGGCTTCCAGTCCACGCGCATAAATCAGGGATTTCATAGAGCCCGGTCTGACCCTCCTGCTGCGTGACAAGTTCTTGGGTTTCAAGTGGCGCTACCGCTTCACGGAATCGCCATACTCCGCTCTTATCCCAAAGCTTTCGGCTTTGCAGGCGCTGCTCCGTTACCTTAGGAAGATTTTTCTTATCCTGCGAATCATGACGAAGTTCAAGCAGACCTCCACAGCTGCAGCTGTAGCGCAGCTCCCAGACGGGAAACTTATTGTCACAAAGCAGGCACACTATTCCGGTCATAGTAGAATCTCCGCACCCCGAGTTCGAGGTTTAGCTATATGGAGGCTGGTCTCAGGTCCAAATACCTCTAAAAGAACGGCACCAACCTGCAGGGCCTGCGAGCGATCTGCTGTGAGAGCAAAGCAGGTCGGACCGCTTCCTGAGATAGAAAAGCCATAGGCACCAAGCTCGAGCGCACGGGCCTTTGCCTCATTGAATTTTGGAATGAGAGGACTCCTCGCCACCTCCGCAAAGGGATCCGTGAGTCCAAAGCGAAGCTGCTCGTGGTCACCGCTGGCTAGGGCTAAAGCCAGAGTCGTACAGTGGGCCATTTGCCTCGTCCAAGCTGCTGTGCTCAGTTGGGTTGGCAAAACCCGCCGTGCATCTTTAGTGTGTATCTTTATCGGAGGCGTAGCCAGGACCAGATACAGCTCTAGACCAAGCTTGATCGGATAAATTTTGAGAGTTTCGGTGTCTTGTACAAGCGTAAGACCCCCAAAGTAGCAAGGTGCTATATTATCCAGATGAGGGCCCGCAACATAGCTTTCTGCCTCAAGAGCAGCTCTGAGGATGAGGTCGGGGCGCTCTCCAACTTGAGCCAGTTCCGCCGCGGCCATTGCACCAGCGACACTGGAAGCCGCACTCGATCCGAGGCCTCCGGCAAGAGGCAAGGAACGCTGGAGCTTCACTCTGAAAGGGCGCGGCTTTATTCCAGCTAGTCGATAATATGCTTCAGCCGCAATAGTCACCGTATTACGCTCAGGCTCAAGCGGGACCGCCTCCGCGTCGCGTCCGGCAACCTCTATATGATAGGCCGCAGCTGGGCTAATTTCGAAGGAGTCACCGAGCCCATCGACGGCAAGCCCGAGGACGTCGAAACCCGATGCCACATTCCCAATTGTCGCTGGCGCAAAGACTCGAAAACTCATCCTCTGCCCTCCCGTTCTTGGCTGCTGGCGATCGTAATAATATCATTGAGAACCCCTGCAGCGGTGACTTCGGCTCCAGCACCGGGTCCGGTAACGATCAGCGGATTGCTTGCGTAACGCAGCGTTTTGATACTCACCTGATTATCGGTACCTCGAAGCCTGCCGAGAGGCGAAGACCGACTCAATTCTTCGATGCCTACGACCACTTTTTCTCGACTGACACGCGCTACAAAGCGCAGGGTCGCATGGCGTTCATTGGCTTTCTTCATACGCTCGGCATAGGCGGCGTCGAGCTGGCTCAGGTTTTGAATAAATTCTAGAGGAACCTCATGGCTTAATTCCTTGGGGAAAAGGGGAGCCAGCTCGATATCTTCGAGGTTAATTTCCATCCCGATAGTCCTCGCCAGAATAAGAGCTTTCCTCGCTACATCGGTGCCCGAAAGATCATCCCGCGGATCCGGTTCCGTATAGCCCCTTTCGAAGGCACTTCGAACGGCGGCTGAGAATGGCACTCCATCTTCAAGCTCAGTCATCAGAAAGCCGAGGGTACCTGAAAAGCAGCCGAGGATTTCTTGAACTTCATCACCTGCCACGGTCAGCTTTTCGATCGTATCGAGCACAGGAAGGCCGGCACCCACGGTAGCCTCATAGCGAAGCTGAAGGTGATTAGCAGCAGCCAAATCCATAAGCTCCCGGTAGATAGGGTAAGCCACTGCCAAAGGCTTCTTATTGGCAAGTACGACGTGAAACCCACTTTGGAGCGCCTTCATGAGAATAGGAGCTGACTCGCTTGCCGTTAAATCAATAAATATCTGGCGATCCCAGGGACCGTGCCAAAGCTTTTGTTCGAGCTGTTTCTCTAGCTCTCCGGACGACGTTTTGCCACAGAGTTTCTGACCTTCTGTCTTGGTCTGGAGAAGTTCGGCGATTTGTCCTTCGCTGAACCCTTTTTCGGCTAAAAGGAGCCCCGAGCGGTCGACTAGTCCGATGACGGGACTTTTGAGTTTGAGCTTCTGCTCAAGATAGTCCTTTTGGTCTCGCAGCTGTCTCACGAGGGTCTGGCCAATCTGCCCGAAGCCAAATATCGTGAGATTCACCTCTCTGGGGTCGCGATGGGTCACAGCCCGCAGCTTTTCCAAACCGTATTCTTTATGGAGAGCTCTAAGGGCTCGAGCAGCTTCATCTTGATTGATAACAACGGATATATTGAGTTCAGATGAACCCTGGGCGATAGCTATAACGTTGATCTGCTGACGCGCAATGCAAGAGAAGGCTCGAGCGGCAATCCCTGGCATCCCTCGCATGCCGAGCCCTACCACAGCCAGCACCGCGACCTGTGTCCCGAGCTTTATTTCGTCGATAAGGTGATGGTCGATCTCAAAGCGAAAAGCCTCTTCAAGGACTTTCTTTGCAAGCTGACCTTGATCGCCTGGAACTACAAAACTGATGCTGGCTTCGCTGGATGCCTGGGTGATGAAAGAAATCGAGATGCCATTCTGCGCGAGCGCGCCAAAGGTTTTTGAGGCTATTCCCGGCACTCCCATCATACCTTTGCCTTCGATCGAGATCAGTGACTGCCGATCTATGTAACTGAGGGCTTTGACCGGATAGGCACCCTCGACGGCCGCAGCGGTAATACGGGTGCCGGGCTTCTCAGGAAAAAAAGTGCTTTTCAGCACGAGAGCGATTTTCTTCTCCACCAAGGGGATGATGGCTCGGGGATGTAAAATCTTGGCTCCGTAGTAGGCCAGCTCGGTAGCCTCTCGATAATGTAACTCCGGAAGCACGCGAGCTTCGTAGACGTGCCGCGGATCAGCGGTCATAAGGCCGTCGACTTCTTTGTAAAGGACTACTTCCTTGGCGTTCAGGTAGGATCCTATGAGAGTTGCGGAGTAATCAGAACCACCGCGCCCCAGTATCATCACCTCTCCTTCTGGGCCTTCGCCAAAAAAGCCCGGCACGACTACGACTTTGTTTTGCGTCAGCATCGGTAGAATTTCGGCTGTGACGGCGGTCCGAGACTTCTCGTCATCAGGAGTATATTCATGGCGGTCGCGATTGAGTTTGATCAGTCGGCTGGAATCGACCAGTACAGCGGGCGTTCCCTGCTCGTTCAAAGCTTCGCAGATAATGGCCGCCATAAGACGCTCCCCATAGCAAACCGTCTTCGAATGGGTACGGGGAGTTTCTTCCATAAGAATGGCTAGACTTTCACTGATGCGTCGAAGCTCCTCGATCGCTTGTCGGATCGAGCCTTCAAGCTTAGAACGGCGAGTCCCTGGCGGTAGCGTTCCCTGAGCCAGTTGGAGATGCCTGTCTTCAAGGGATGCGAGTATAGGTAGATCCTCACCCTTTTGTCCCTTGACGGAACTCTGGTAGAGCCGATAGAGACTGTCTGTCACGCCACTACTGGCGGAAACCACGACGCAGAGACCTTCTGCTTGGCTGGCAATGATAGATAAGACTTTTTGCAAGGTTTCAGGGCTGGCGAGCGAAGTACCACCAAACTTGAAAACGCGACGTTCCATTGCTTATTTCCCCTGGCCTTAAAGATACCGTGATCCCGACTTTTTAAGTTAAATACGAGCTTTGCGCTTGGATCGCAAGGCGCGAGACATTTCGATCAAAAGAGCCTGGAATTTATTGTAGCCTATGCAGAAATTCCTGGCTGGCCAAAAAGCTCCATTCAGAAAGGCTAGTGATGCTTCTTCCCGTGCTCGCCA
>JBGSTX010000264.1:0-6998 GCA_041736305.1 Oligoflexus sp.
AGGGATCATTCATTGGTATCAACACAACGGCATTGCCGATTCGCTTCACATAGACTTCGTCACCAGGCAATCGAAACTCCTTGGGAAGCCTTACAGCTTGAGATCGGCCATTTTTGATCAACTTTGCGGTAGTCACTGAGCACCTCATTGGTATATATCGTATGATATATACCAATTTCGTTGAATCTAGTCGATGTCTTAAATATTCACTATTATCAGGCAATTAGCTAGGTGTTGCCGAGTGCCAAAGAGGGGCCAAAAAAAGTTCGCGAACAGCTTCTTATCTCTACCGCTCTATTTGGATAAAAAATCCAGAAATCGCAGCGGCTCAGTTTCGTGGAGAACTTAAGTTGGAAGAAAACATATGAGCTTCGAATGACCCACCCAAGCAAGAAAAATCGAAACTTAAATTTTATTTTATGTCCGGGGAACGAAGCTTTTTATTGGATTTTTTTAAACACTTACACCCACCCAGATCGAAGCCAATCTTTTTTTTAGGCTGCCGTCCAGATCCCGCAATTTATGGCCGATAACTAGACTGTTAGGTGAATGGAACATGTAGTGCCCGGGAGTCTGCAACAACCTCTGGCACGAGCAACGCAAAGGGTCAAGAGATGTCCTTTTCTTTACTTTCTGCCTTAAAGATTCTAGGGAGTGTATCGCGAGACCGGGAAGCCCACCGCGGGTTTGTTACCGGAATCATACTTACCTTAGCGTTTCTCTCTCCCGCGTGCGCACCCAGCGGCAGCGAAGCTGAACACCAGGCCGTAAGCCAAAGCTCCCCACCCTGATACAATCAAATATGCTCGCTCGCAAAGCTACGAAACCCATGTTTAACGATGGGTTCGTACCAGGCGTCAATGGGTCCCCGCAGCGAGTGCCACATCAAAACTTCCTTATCCCTCGGTAAAATTTCGTGTTGGGCTGGATCGGGACTAGAGCCAGCCCCCGTCCACCAACCGCGGGCCTTATCGCAGCCTAGCCGTCGCGCATCAGCCTGCACGAGACTGCGGAAAAAATCCCAATCGCTAGCACCCTGGGGCAGATTGCTCTCGAGTAACATGTAGCTTCCCCCCTCTTTCATGCTGAAAAGCCAGTAGCTTTCGCCCCATCCGGCCAAGGATAGAGGTCGCATTTGCTTGCGAAAAACCCACTCGTCGTCCTGCGGGGAGCGCAGAATGCCAAAGGGTGCCTCCGTCAGGGCTCCCCTTACGGGCCCTAAAGGCAAGACTTGCAGAGGACCATCGAGCTGAGGTGCCGTATCCGGAACTTCAAACTCCCACTCGTAGCTCGGCAGAGCACGGAACCCAAGCTTTTCGTAATAGTGAAGACCGATATCAGAGAAAAGACAGAAATCTTGTACCCCTCGATTCCCATACTCATGCATCACCCACTTGAGCAGACGTTCGGCATAGCCGCGTCCCCGCGCAGCTACATCGGTATAGACAGCTCCGAAGAAACGAGCCGAGCGATGACCATCCGGACCATAAAGTTGGTAAGGATAAGCACCTAGACTCGTAACGACCTTGCCCTCCAGAAGACCCACAAACCAGCTCGCCCGCGCATGCTGCACAGAGCTGAGGCGTCGCCGCAAATGCTCGTCTGGATTATCGGCATGAGGCCAGACGCTGAAGACCTGACGAAAAGCTTCGCTTTTTTCTTCCTCACTCGCCTCTTTGAATTCAAGCATGAATTATCCTTAAAAGTGGAAGCCCAGGGTGAGCAGCATGACGATTGCGAGACCGATACGATACCAACCGAAAATCGCCAGTCCTCGCCGATTGAGAAAGGCGACCAGCCAGCGAACCGCAAAAACCGCACTGATCGTCGAGGTGATGAGACCAATAGCCATGGCCATAGGCCCGATATGTTCCATCAGGATGCGATGGTCTTTGAGTCCCTTATAAGCTGTGGCGACACACAAGGTTGGTAAACCGACTAAAAAAGAAAATTCGGCGGCGCTCGCTCCGCTCAGCCCGACGGCCTTGCCGCCGAGGATAGTGACCATCGAGCGCGAAGTTCCGGGCCAGAGTGCACAGCACTGCAGCAGACCTATCGTCAGTGCCTGCTTGGTATTGAGATCGTGGAGGGTGCGCCCCGCTTGCGAGGGTTTTCGCCTATCGACGGCGATCATCACGACACCACCGATGGCCAAAGCCAAGAGAACCGGCCCCGAATACTGCAGGTAGGTACTTATGATATCTTTAAGCAGGTAGCCGAGAGCTAGTGCGGGCAAGGTTCCGACGATGATATTGATGAGGAGACGCTTACCCTGCTCCGAGCGTCCGAGCAAGCCCTGGATAATTTCCAAAATGTGTTTTTTATACAAGTAGAGAACGGCGAGTATCGCCCCTGACTGAATAACAATTTCAAAAGCCTGAACAGCTTTAATTTGGTCTTCAGAGAGGCGGCTCGGATCGCGTAAGCCGAGCAATTCAGTCGCCAGCACGAGGTGGCCGGTCGAAGAAATGGGCAGATACTCCGTCACCCCTTCCACAATGCCCAAAATAAACGCCTCAAAACCCGAAAGGATAGACCCAGCCATACGAAGTCCTCACGCAGTTAAAAAAATAGGCTGCATCAATTGGCGGCACCGAGCAAGGTGAATTCCAGCTGAAGCTTATGCTACACTCTCCCCCGTCCCTAATAAGGAAGGAAACCTTATGACTCTGGAAACCGATACCGAACTCGAAGCCTTACGGCGCATCGGCAAGATCGTCGCCAACTGCCTGCAAATGATGGCTCAGGCCATGGAACCCGGCATGAGCACCAGCGAGCTCGACGCTCTAGGCAAAAGCTATCTGGAAAGCTTCGGAGCTCGTTCAGCTCCGGAGTTGGTCTATAATTTTCCTGGTGCCACCTGCATCAGCGTCAACGAATCTGTAGCGCATGGCATACCTAGTTCGCGCATTATCCGTGCAGGCGACCTCATCAATATCGACGTGTCAGCTGAACTGAACGGCTTTTATGCTGACACCGGGGGCAGTTTCATCGTTCCCCCCAGTGATGCGGTAAAGGAAGCCGTCTGCGGAGCAGCTCACGAGGCTCTGACCGCTGCAATGAAAGAAGTTCGAGCTGGACAACACCTCAACGTCATCGGTAAGGCGATTGAAAAAGTGGCTAAAGCAAGAAAAATGTCGGTGATTAAAAATCTCGGCAGTCACGGAGTCGGTCGCGCCCTGCATGAAGAACCCCGTTTCATCCCCCCCTACTTCGACCCACGCGATCGCCGGCGCCTGGAGGAGAACATGGTGATCACTATCGAACCATTTATCTCCAACGGTGCCGAAGAGGTCGATACAGCTGCTGATGGCTGGACTCTCTTCCTCCCTAAGAGTTTTTTGGCGGCTCAGTACGAACACACCATGATCATTACCCGGGGAGCCCCCATTATCGTCACTCTCCCTGACAAGATTGCTTGATAGCTTTGACAAGGTGCGCGGTACTCGCTAGAAGGAGAAGCTTCTTTTCTTTTCTCTTCTCCCTGCATCTGCATGCGAGGTAAAAAAAATGTCGCGAACTTCCGTCCTTTCGGCTCTGCAGGCCTATCGAGAGGCCTGGGTTCAAGGAGTCATTCCTTACGCTGGTATTGATAGAGCTGAAGAACTAGCCAATGCTCGCTCCATCGAAGATTTTATTGTCCGGGAACCTCTTCAGGCCTGCGAACGTAGCTGCGCCGAAGGTCACATCACCTCCTCTGCCCTCGTAACATCGCTGGGAATGGATAAGGTCCTGCTTACCCTGCACCGAAAGCTCGGTAAGTGGCTACAGCTTGGAGGTCATACAGACGGATCTTGGGATATACCCGCTTCCGCTCTTCGCGAGGCGCAGGAGGAATCGGGCTTGGTCAGCGTCCATCTCGTCGATCTCGGCCGTTTGCTGGGCCTTAGCAAGGCAGTAAGCGGACTCCCCTTCGATTGCGATGTGCATGAAATCCCTGCCCGTCGCAACGAATCGACGCATCTTCATTTCGATATCCGCTACCTCACTTTAGTGGACGATCGTCTCCCCCTAGCCATTACAGCTGAGTCTAAAGATCTGCGCTGGTTCACACTGGATGAGGCACGGCAGCTGACGAGAGAGCGCAGCATGCTACGGCAATTTGATAAGCTTGATGCCATTAGAGCGCTGTGGATGGCTGAGAACTTGTCCGAGCCGGCGCGAGCAGATTTTTAAGACCCGGACATCGCTAGCGGTAGATCCTTTCGCGTTGACCTTCTTCCTCCTGTTTTCCTATGCTGGCCTTAACGCAGGAGGATTTGGACTGATGTTGCTCTTAAAAAAAATATCTCTCTTCTGTTTACTGCTACTATGCCCTACTCAGCTTGCGACTGCTGCGATCCAGGGACTCTATGGTACAGACTGCATGGAAGTCGCAGGCATGTCGGCCGTTAATGACCTCTACTTCGATCAAGGCGAATTTGAGATGGTGCAGACGGTTTTTCGCGACAGCAATTGCGAAGAGCCCGCTTATGACCTCTCGCTGAAAGGTAGCTACACTTTGCCTTCGACGGGTGAGGTAGGGGCGATGGATTTTACTTTCAAAAGTGCACGCCTCAGTCCGCTCGCTGAGGACCTCGCCGCTTTCTTTCAAGAGCAGAAGCTATGTGGACGCAGTGACTGGCGCGCGCAAGAATCCCTCGACGTGGCTGGACTGGTCTGCGGCGAACAGAAGATTCCTGCCAACTCCTCTAAGGCTTTCGATCGTGTTGAAGAGACTCTCGAGGGTTTAAGACTCGGCCTGCCCGACGTGAGCTTCGACGGCAGCAGTCCTGAGCGAAGACCTCAAACTTCGGCTCCGATTCTTTATAAGGCACGCTGAGAAATCAGAGTAGCCTTACTTGGCCCAGATTTTTTTTGTCGCCTCGAAATTTTCCAGCGTCACATGCTCCGGGGCTGCGGGGTTTTTAAGGCCAATCTCGCGCCTCTGATTCATACCCACGTGGCGAATGGCATCACCAAAAAGCACTTCTGTGAGCTCTTGCAGAAGCCCAGATTTTTCCATTCTCTTTAGGTTGGCCTCAACCAGCCTAGCTAGCTCTACATTGCCCTTGGCAAAAAAAACTTCCATAGACGCTGGATAGGTAATGAGCAGATGAGGCTCGGCTGCAAAATCATCGTCAGGCCTCGATAAGAGTTCATCCCGGACTTCGTAGATTGCACGAGAGATTCCATCACAGCGTTCATCTTTGAGGGCTTGATAGAGCTCGCTGATCTGTGCTGCAGCAAAAATTGGGATCTTGGCTTCTTCAAAAACGAATCTATCTGGCCAGTGGCTACCAACGCAGAGACGAAAGGCTCGCAAGTCTTCCAACTTCTCCACCTTCTTGAAAAGATCCGAACGCTTATGGAGGACCACCAGCACGCGTGCTCCTAAGAGCCCGCCCATGAGGTCGACGTGTGCACCCGCAAAATCTCTCTCCCTAGCGATGCTGGATTCGGTGCCGACGGCATCGACACCAAGTCCACTGGCGAGTCTCTCCAGAGCTGTCGCCTGATCTAGACCTCGCTCCATGAGGAATTCTGCCTTGCGCCCAAAGAAGAGCGAATTGCTATCAAGATTTTGCTCTAGGGCGAATCGCAGACCAAAGTAGGCCGCTAACATCCGCGTATCATTGCCTCGCTCAGCCCCACGGAATATCACTGGCGCTCCCTCTCTGTCTTTGGCTGCTTGTTCAGAGAAGGAAACCTTCGGCTTTCTCGAAAGGTGGCCAGCCTGGATAATGTTTTCAGGCCGATAAGGGCCTGACCAGTTGGGGCGAAATCGCTCTCGGGCCGCTCTATAAAGATAGAGCCTCTCCTTCTCTGCCACTTTGTACCAGTCCTCCCAGGACTTATAGCGGAGTGGAGGAGTAAGCGGAAGATAAGGGTTGGGGATACGGATCCGCTTCCGATCTTCTGAATCTATACGCAGGATAGATGGACCGAAATATTCGACGAAGAGCTTTCTCAACATTCCTCTCTTCTCAAGCTCTAATAAACCATGGGTGAGCCTCGCGGCTAAGGCTTTTTGCTGCTTGCCGACATAGAGATAGTAGGGAGCAGGATAGGCCAAGCCCCAGCTCGAGGTATAGTCAATTCCTTGAAAAGCCCTGACTCGCAACTCGTCCCAGGCCTCATGGACCCCTCGCGTCAGTAAATCAAAGCGATCGCCTTCGAGCATGGGGAAAAGAGATTCATAGCGCACCACCTCCATGGTTTTGAGGCCCGCAGCCCGCATGATGCCGTTATCGATCCAATCTTTTCCAAGACCGGTAATATAGGGTTTGAGCTCCTCTATCGATCTGATGCTTTCAATTTCTTTGCGTCGCTCCTCTTTGACCAGAAATGAGCGCTCGCCTAAATATGAGGCCCCGATCGAGATGGGAATGGCTAGCAATTTTTCATCAAGCTCACGACTCGCCATGCTCGCCAGAACGTGGACCTCTCCCTTATTCTGCTCTATGGCCTTCACAACGCGGCTGCGATTCATCGTGAGAGGATTGTCGCCTGTCGATTGAATTGTGATCTTGCCGAGCTTATCTTCATCGACGCGAAGAGCTTCTTTAACTACTGCGACCGAATGGGTGAGTCGGAAATCGAAGTCCGCTTCGGATCCGTAAATGAAAATTTGCTCGGGAATCCTCGACCCTATATCCCTAACTAGAGAAATCGGCTGAGCCAGCGCTATAGGTAAGAAGAGATGCAGGCATCCAAAAAAGAAAGTAAAGGATTTTACACTTCTGAGCTGCATTGACTCTGCTCCAGAGAAACCAAAGTTGAGCGATCCTAAGATTATTTGGCTAGACGAGAAAGTAAAGTATTCCTGGAGATGCTGTTTATTGAGGAAGCGGGTTAGCTACGTCCAAGACCGCCCGCTCGCTTACCCAGTCGCAATAAGTAAAAATTGAGTAGAAGCCGTAGCGCTTGAGAGGAACAGCTCCAACGCCTCCATTGGGCGAAGAACTGATCCTAGGAATAAAGATTTATTGGCCTCGCCTATGGCGTCGGCCACTGGT
>JBGSTX010000272.1:0-6720 GCA_041736305.1 Oligoflexus sp.
GGTTCTTTGCCAGATAAGGACGTGCTGAGACCGCTGATCTTGCTCTGAGCAATTGCTGCAGTAGCCGAGATATCTGCATCAGCGATAGTGCCGTCAGTGATTTCAGTCGTGGAAACAGCACTTGCAGTAGCCAAAGATCCAAGACCGAGGTTGGTCCGAGCATCACTGGCTGTCGTCGCGCCTGTACCACCGTTGGCTAGGGGTAAGGCACCCGTGACTTCGCTGGCGAGGTTGACCGCGCTGCCGTTAGCAGCTGCGGTGAGGCGACCCTGGGCATCGACTGTGATATTAGCTCTGGTATAAGAACCAGCTGAAACTGCTGTATTGGCGAGATCGATAGTACCCGATCCCGTGATGGTTCCACCTGAAAGACCTGTGCCGGCTGCGATGCTGGTGACGGTGCCTCCTCCCCCACCAATGACCGATGACCAGGTAAGGATGCCGCTGCCGTTCGTTGTCAGAAATTGGCCGTTAGAGCCGTCTGCTGCTGGAAGAGTCCAGATCTTGTCAGCTGTGATGGAGTCTGGGGCCTTAAAACCGATGAAGTTTGAACCGGTACCTGTAACTTCCGAAAAGCGGAGTTCACCAGCTTCGCCAGCTGTCGTGCCAAAGGGTTTGATTTGCACGCCGTTCTGCAGAGCAGAAGTGAGAGTCCCGGTATTGACTGTGCTCGAAGCACTGATAGCCGCTTGTTTATTGCTGAAAGTAAGCCAGTCGCTCGAGCTGAGATAACCGTTGGCGACGCTAGTGGCAGCTGGAATCGAGAGCACGCCAGTCGAATTATTGTAGGACAGAGGAGTCGTCGCACTGATAGCAGCCCGTGCGCGGGAATCGGTGTAATAGAGGTTAGTGTTTTCTGGGACTGCTGACGTATCAAGTGTCGACCAGGACTTATCACCCCGGAGATACTGAGCGCTCGTGCCGGCGGTGATCACTGGTTCTCTTGCAGACAATGAGACGGAAAGCCCGCTGATCTTGCTCTGGGCTATGGCTGCGGTGGCCGATATATCAGCGTCGACCACTGACCCATCGCTAATTTCCGAGGAGTCGATGCTGCTACCGAGGGGGCCAGCTGGTAAATTAGTCAGAGCCGATCCGTCACCGCTTATAGTTCCCGTAGTGACGATATTCTGCGAGCCGAAATTAGGCGTAATTTTTGTACCAGCAATCGCAGCTGCAGCAGAAATGTCAGTATTGACGATCGATCCATCTTGAATGGCGGTAGAATTTATTGTTCCGGGAGACGATCCTGTATCATCACTCCCCCACTCCCAGCCTGTTCCGTTTCGCCATTTCAGGATTTGACCATCGACAGGAACACTGCTTGGAAGAGCGTGACCCGCCAGTCCCTGAACACGGAGCTGACCGTTATTATTGTAGCCGATCGTCGTACTGTCGACCGGCACTTTGAAAGCATAAGGAACAGCCGCAAAGCGCTGGCGCGGATAGACCTTGCCCGAATTCAGGTCGGTAATCTCAACATAAGCATCTCCTCCCGAAAATACCGAATGAAATTCGGCGGGAGTCAGCTCGACGGTAATATTGAAGACGCCATCGATGAGCGGTACCGAGGTAAACGACTGGAGCGCGATAGCCGACCCACCTGTCACCGTACTGTAAAAAGCGGCCGCGATGGAGGCAGTCCCTTGGAGGGGCTGACCGTTGCTTTGAGTGATGCGTCCCCCGTACTGGAGACGATAAGGATTTGCGTGAGCAGCTTCTGCTGCTAATAACAGTCCAATCAGAGCAACACAGGTCGATGCATTAAACCTTTTCATCTGGCTCCTCCGTCAAATCCTGAAAGCAGGTCATGATTAGAAACTTGGGCCTTGCTTTCAAAATCTAAAAGGAGATCGGCTAAATCGGCGACTAGACTAAGGGCTGGTCCTCTTTTACCTTTAAACTAAAATACTTGTCAGTGATTCCAGATGGATGCGAAACTAAAAACAATGGTGTATATAATCATTGCATGTTCTACCACCCAGACTAGCAGAGGCTTTTGTATGGTCACTCCAAATTTGACCTCATACAACTGCCTTGAATACCGGCGCCTCTAACGCTTGCCGATTTCATCCTGTGCCTCGCTCCGGGAAGAAAAAAGCAGAAGGTGAACTTCTTCACCTTCCGCTCCCCTAAACGCCTACAGCAGATACAGCAGTACTTTCAACGAATTTCCATTAAAGAAGATTTCTCATTGATAGTGACTTTCTTGTCTTGGCCATCCAGAACGAAGCTAAGAGGCTGGCCGAAGGTGAACTGAGCCGTGCGGGTATCCTTCACGTCTTTCTTCTCGTCTTTCTTATGATAAGCGGTGACGCTCAAAGCCGTGCACTGCAGAGTCTGCAACGCAGCGGAATTATCCCGGTCAGGGAGAGCCGTTAGCTCGATAACGTAAGAACCATTGTTCGATTCCAAGTACTGGGCCAGGATCGGCAGCTGCAGACTCCCGCAGCTGACGTTTCCCGACGCTATCTTAATATCTGGACCTGCGACTGGCAGCAGAAAGGCCAGAACCCCCTTGACCGGTCCGACCACTGGAGCCGGCGGAGTCTTGAAAGACTTCATCGGCGGCAAGCCTTCCAGCTGACCGTTCTTTACGGGAAAGGTTTGATAGCTGGCTTTGGAGAGATCCCAGTTGGTGGGCTTGGCATCGATCGGGAAGGTGCTGGCTGGTGAAAAGCTATAGCGGACCGCCTGCTTGGACTGAATGATGCTGTGATTGTCATAGATGGTCAGGTTTCGGCAGTTGTAGGAACCAAGGCGATTGAGCACGGGATGAATCAGCTCTATAGACACGACATGCGACGAGCCTGGCAGCATGGGCAGATCGCTTTTTAAGTAATTTGCTGCTACATCGATCTCGTCACACTCGAGGATACCAATACCAGGTGTGGCGAATGGTAAGGCTCCGAGATGAGCGGCAATCTTCTTTTCCAAGACGATGGGACTCCCACCCGCGTCTTCCTTTTCAGTGCAGAAACGGTAGATGCGTGAGGAGAGGGGCGAGCTTTTGCCGCTTGGCTTTTGTTCGCAGCAGGCATAGTCATAGCCTGCCATCCAACTATGCCCATCAGCCTGGCAAGCATTCTCACGAGGGAAGACTGAGTTCTTATCGTACATGAACTTGATCGTCGCTAGGTCGCCATCCGAGAGCTTGGGTACACCCTCCGTTCTACTCTGCTTGGTAAGAACGCAGTAATTCATGATCGAGTCCTTATCAAAGCCTCCTACGGCTAAGGCTCCCCATGGCTCCTCTGACCGCCCGCCGTTAATGTTTCTATAGCAAGTAGTATCATCTCGATCCGACTCGTGGCGGAGACCAAGGACGTGCCCAAATTCATGAATAGCAATTGCTTCCTGGTAAAGTTTGTTCGCGTTGTGGCGAGGAAGGAGAGCTGCGACAGCATTTTCAGGAGTATTCGCTAGTTCGGTCCAGTCAAAAAATAGCCTCACCCCTCCGGACTTTCCGTCGATGAGTTTACCCCAAGAGTCGACGATTCCATCTGGACCTCCGCCGTTCTCCTCGCGGGTCATCTCCTTGACCCAAACCCCTTTGTCACCTGGCTTGCAGTCCTTCCAGCCTTTAAACGTAAAGCCAGCGCGAGCGTATTCACTGGTGACGTATTTCTGGATCGAGAGCCGCTTCTCGGCGTATTTGCCAGCAGCAAAGTTCTCCCAGCACACTTCGATCTCACGCCTGTCCCATAGGTAGGCTTTGCCTTCGCTGATAGTGCCTTCGGTATTGCTCGCGGTTTTAGGCTTACAAGCCAGAAACGCGCCGCTAAGGACCGCTAGATAAGTAAGTCGCCTGACAACTCTCACAAGTACTCCTTCGGGTTGAAGAGAATTTCACTCACCTATTCAGTACCAGTCCAATACGCTCAGCGAATTAGCTTGGTCTCGATACCCTTTTGGTAAACAGCCAGAGCCTCACGGAGGCGCGGTTGGTCTTTGGCAAGGTTTTGAAAAACTTCTTCGTTGAAAAGAGAACTAGCCGCTGAAGAAAATTTCTCGCGACGATCGCTAGCCTGTCTCAGCTGAAACGCAGAGTAAACCAAGCGAAGTTCACCCCATTTCTGCGTGACGACTCCACTTGGATTTTTTTGCTCTTTGTAAGAACCGTCACTAGCCTTCATCAAACTAGCTAGCTGCGCGTCGATTTGAGGGTTTTCCCACTTCTTTTCCTGCACCATCAGCATCGCATTCTTGGCAGCGACCATCACGGTATGGGCTAGAAAACCGAAGTCCTCGCCGTGCTTCTGCGTGAGCTTGAAGCTCTTGAGCAGAGCCGCCTGCGCCGCAGCACCTGTTTCAAGTTGTGCCAAATCCTGCGTTTCCTTGATCTGCTGGGAGCTGAGGGTCTCCTCGCTAAAGTGCAGAAGCTTGGCCTTTTCAATGATCGCCGGGAACATAGCCAGGCGTTCTTCGAGATAGGTCTTCTTCTTCGCAGGAGCTAGCTCAGAACGCGCCAGCAGCCCTAGAGCTGTAAAACGCACCTTGATGGGCTGATAAACCAGAACAGGCCCATCCTGCTTGCCAGGATCCTTCTCCTGCTTGGCGAGGCTAATAGCCTTGTTGAGAGCCTGCTCAGCATCGGCCCAGCGGGCTAAGCCGCGCAGAGCGTAGCCGTAGCTCAGATAGACCCCGGCTCGTTGTGACTGACCCAGGGCAAAAAGTTCGTCGTAAGCTTTAACCGCAGCCGCATAGTTTTGGGCATTCCAGGCGTAAAAGGCCGTCTTGTCTAAGAAAGCAGCCCGAGGCTCGGGTTTGAAGGCCGCTGTCTTCACCATCGCTTCATAAGCATCAGCCGCACGATAGCTTTTATACATCGCCCCAGCCATCAGCCAGAGATTTGCCGTCGCCTGCGCAGGGCTGTTCATGGGCAGCTCCTGCCGCTTCGCGAAAAACTCAGCCGCTAGCGAAAAATTCCGCAGGTTCAAGTGGAGGATGGCAATGTTCTGCAGCGCGGCAGCCATGATGCGATCGTTGTTGTAGGCAGCATCTATCGCAAAAAGATAGGCTCGATGAGCCTTGTCAGCCAGATCTCGGTCAAAGCTGAAGCCTTCCTGAGCCTTTATCATCTGCATCTGGTAGAGATAGCCGAGAAGGAGGAACTTGGTACCGAGACCTACATAGTCCTCAGGCAAGCTCTCCACTTCTTTGGCCGCGTCTTCGAAATCAGAGGGCTCAAGCTTGGCAGGATTGGTCTGCAGTCTTTTGACTAAACGGACGAAGTCCAAACTTTGTTTGCGAACAAGCCCGTCTTTAATCATGACTTTATAGGCGGATTCGAGTTCCTTCCAACGAGCTGGCTCCAGATTGAGAAGCGCATACTGATAATTGGATTCCAAGTCGTCACTAGCCCGGATGCTGTTATAGAAACCCCCGGCGGCATAGGTTTTCTCGTTGTTTTTTGCATGATAGAAACGATAGGCCACATCCAAAGTATTGCGGCGCATAGCTTCGATCGCGTAGGGATACTCTTTGGTATCCCGCTTAAGGTAGCTGAGCCAAAGGCTGACGATGTCTGCCATATCCTTGGTTTGCTTGGCGCGCGACATCGAGATCAGACTGCGGTTGAAGAGCAGGCGTAGAGGAAAGTACTCATTTTTAAGGCGCCGGACGCGTTCAACGATTTTCTTATACTGAGCGATGGACGCGTCGCGATCTGCAGTGTGGCTGTGCAGATAGAGTTCCTGCTCGTTCTCAAACAGTTCCTTAACCATAGGGAAGCTGTCGAGCTTGCCGTTGAACTCCGCAGCGAATAGGCTGGGATCCTTTTCGCCCAGCTCCTCAAACCAAAGTGCTAAATAATAGAGACGAGTCTGCTCGCTCAGGCCCGGTGCCAACACATTTTGTGCGAGAGATTTGCGATAGGCTACGGGGTTTTTCTCACGTTCGAGCAAGGCTTCGAGCTGAGTCTTCCAGTAGAGGACGCGCGCGTCTTCACTGACTGCCCCCTTAAGCAGCTTCTTAGCCTCGGCGGGCTCGTTGGCAAAGAAGCGAAGATAAGCTCGCGCCACCTGAGCCAGAGGTTCTTTGCCAAAAACCTTCAGCTTGTCTTCCTGCTGACGGACGATTTCCGCAAACTGGCCGAGATTGCGTTTCTGTGGCAAGATCTCCCAGCGAGCGAAGGTGTCGAGCAGAATTTGCTCCATCGCAGCCCGCTTGCCTTCATAAGACTCGCCAGCTAGTTTTTGCGCGTAGAACTGGGCCGGACGATAGGCTTGCATGAGGATGAAGTTCATCAGATTTCTATCGTTATACTCTGCCTCGGGCATAGCTTTGAAGCGGACGAAGAGATGGTTGAGAAGCAGCACGCGATCAGCATAGGACCTGGCTGTCATGTGGGCTTCCCAAAGGTCTTTATCGTTCCAAGTTTCGGGGATAGTGCCCGTCAAGGCACTCTGGTATATATCGAGAGCTCCCTCGAAAGCGCAGGTTAGGAAGAGCTTCTGCGCCGATGGAATTGGCTCCGAACAATTCTGCTGGAGAGAGGTCAGCTGCTCGGGGAGCACTTCACCTTTCTTCTCTAAATCGAGGCGGTAGATCGCAGCTGCGTCGCGCGCGTCGAGAACCAAGTCTCGGTTGCTATCGACGATGTACTGGGCGAAGTAGAGGAAACGCCCATCGAGAGAAAAGCGCGCAGGACCACTAGCTCCTGGTAAATTCATGCTCAGCGTGCGCGAGATCTTCTTGCCGGGGACATCGAAAAGGACG
>JBGSTX010000304.1:0-4516 GCA_041736305.1 Oligoflexus sp.
GGTTTAAGCTTTTTTTATTGCAGGTTTAGGCCGGTTTCAAAGGTTAGTCATGCTATATTGGCATGTATGGGTGTCGCTTGGTTTTTTTACTGACCGCCGAGACCTTTGCGCTCGCGGAAGGCCTTGAGCTAGCGGAATAGCTTAGGTGAAGGTCATATTCTAAGCGCAAGGCCGCAGTTACCCAGACGAGCAGATCATTCATGTTGATCTCGCCAGGAAGGCTCTGGTGAATTTCGCGCGAATTGAAGTTTTCTTGCATGTAAGCTTGTTCTGTGGCTTGTACGCGAGCAGCAAATTCATCGGGCGAAATAGTCTGAGTCTCCGGCGTCAGCACGCAGCAGAGAAGAGACGGTAGCGTCAAGTAAAGACGCTGTGACAGAGGTAGCTCCTCTGGTTTTTTACCAGTGGCTGTAGAGAATTTATCTCCATGCATCAGCTCGTTCCAGACTGCAACGCGTAAGGAAGCGCTAGTCCAGACTTCTCCGTCTGTGGAGTGGAGATCAAAAGTAATGAGGCTTGGCCTAGCCGCTTTCCAGCCGGAAAAAAGCCAACGCAGCTGTCTACTCCCGATCTCAGCACTCACAGGCATCTCCTCTGCCGCAGATTTCAGCGAATCTTAACAAAAACAAAGTTGCGACTCGAAACCGTGTCTCGATAGAGATGGATACTTACCGGGGTAGGCTTCATTTTATAGGTAAAAGTATAGTTAAACGCAGCATCTAGCGCCCCCGATTCAACGCCCTGACGGAAGCGCCCGAAGAACAAACGGTTGTTGGTGCAAGGGGCCACTTCCTTGAAGAAGTTTTTGCCTATGGCGTTGTCCTTGAGGACTCCGGCGAGCTCAGACTCATAGCGGTTATAAATGCTGATTACGCCTGCATCGTCAACTTCGACCACGCCTATCGTAGCTTCGTCAGCAGTTTTTTGATCTAAGGTCGAGAGCACACGCAGAAGATTGCCCGGAATTATGCCCAAGTTCTCAACGGCACCGCCACTGCCAGGTGCCTGACGCTGCAACTTGCTCAGCTTGTCCTGGAGACTCAGCGTAAAGTCGACGAGCGAGCGGACGTTGTGGGTCGGAAACTTTTGGGTGAGATAGTCGATGTCCGCATACAAACTGTCGAGCTGGCCACTTAGGCTCTCGAGAGCATTTTCGTCGGTTCCACCTGAGATGACCTGAAGCTGAGGGCTTGCCTCTGGGGCCTGCTGGGCTGGGTTGCGTAAGCGATCGAGAGTAGACATGCTCATCTTTAATCTCCTGAGTTGAAAATAAACACAAGGCTCAAGAAGCCTTCAAAATGGGGTCAGATAAAGTGCTGCTGATCCGTTTGATCGCGTCCCTGTTCGTCAAAGGTTCAATCGATTCCAGAATGATCGATAGAAGGGATGCTTTGTACATCTTCTCTTGGGGAGGGGAGTCGTCGCCTTTGCTCATATACTGAAGCTGAGTATTGAGAAGTATCCACTGGGCTTTCAAAGAGGCGTAGCGCACCGCCATCAGATATTCCAGCTCTTCCGTATCGTCAATCGAGGCGATGACATCTTTCAAAACATCAATCTCTTTGCCCGCGAAGGTGAGAATAGTATTGAGCAGCGGGGTGTCGTGCTTGATGTTCTCGACTAGTTTACGGATTCTCTCAAAGATAAGCTCGCTTTCGAGGGCACTTATCATCTGCTCTCTGCTGATAGCTGACTTTTTTTCTACCATCTCTTCTTGCACGAGCAGCTCCTTTTTATGGTTGATTGGCACTGGTGCTGACGATATTTGAAGGGGATTGGCTTCCGCTTCGCCGCCTAAATCCTGCATGTAGCGGTTCAGGTTTCTCTCAATTTCGGTGCCGTCGATACCGAAGACTGGGCCAAGTTCGAGATCCGTGGCGATTCCATTTATGAAAGATGGGAGTTGCTGATCTCGATGCGTCGCGCATAGAAGCTGACGGGCAATTCCATGAATCTTATCGACGGGGAGGGCGAAAATCATGCCGGCTATCGCTAATAAGATGAGCGGCCGTGGCTGCGAAAGCATGCACCCTTGATCAATTTCTTTTAAAACAAGGAGAGGCAAGGGCTCGTCTTTGCCTTCAATGGTCGCAGCCCCATGTTCAAGAACGACCCGCGTCGTGTCGAGGACCAGCCCCGCCACGTTTTTAACCGGCCAAGCGAATGATTGCTCGCCGTAGGAGAAGGTTACCATGGCTTCAAACTGATAGGGTGCCGGATATTCAATCATAAACTCAGTCCCTTGGCCTGGACTCGATAAGAGCGTCAGCTTACCACCAAAGCGCTTGACCTCGCTCATGACGACGTCCATGCCCACACCCCGCCCGGAAGTTTCCGAAACTTCATCTTTGGTGCTGAAACCAGGTAAGAATATAAGCTCCTGGCGTTCATAGCTCGTCATAGAGACTAGATCTTCAGCCTTAATCAGACCCTTTTTCAATGCCTTGCCCGCAATGACCTCTGGATCGATGCCTTTTCCATCATCTTTAAGGCTTACTTTGGTGCGATCACTTTTCACTTCAATTGCAAAGCGAACGGTGCCGATCTCCGTTTTTCCCTGCTGGGTTCGGACGGCTGTATCCTCGAGTCCGTGATCGATGCTGTTACGAATGAGATGTGTCATCACCTCGGAGAGGCTTTGCGCCAGGTCCCGGTCGATTACCTGCTGAAAACCCTCAATCTCCGTCTGAATCGGCTTTTTGACCGTCTCAGCGGTAGCAAAGGCTAAGCTCTTAAGCCGGGTGAGCAGCCCGCGGGCTGGTACGGTATGGGATTGAATTAAACGGAAAAGAGACTCCTCGCTCGACCGTATCACGGCCTGAGCCGCGTGGCCCTTGGTCAGCGTGTGCAAGGTCCTGATATTTGTTTGTAAGGTGGAAAAAATCTGATCGTAATCGTCGGCATTAGCGCCGAGTCCGCCGCCCGATTGGGCCGGAGCAGGCGCAGTACCAGCCTCTTTTGTTGGACCCATAGGGCTGGCCCCCTGGGTCGTGAAAGCAAATCGACCAAGAAGGGCTTCAAGCTCAGTCATTTTCTGTTCGACTGACGCCGATGGAGCGGTATGAGGAGCGAGCGACTTATAAATGTGAAAAAGATTCTGACAATAGCTGGCTAGGGCGAGCAGCCAGGTCGCAGGTGGAAAAAGCTGCTGCTTTTGATAGGCAGCTAGAGCATCTTCGAGCTGATGGATAGAGTGGGCCAGCGATTTGAGACCCATTTGGCCTGAGGTGCCCTTGAGTGTATGGAGCCGACGAAGGAGGGCCTGCAGTAGCTCCAGATTCCAACTGTTGGACTCACCTAATTCCCCCTCGCTCTGTTCCAATAGGTCTGTGCATTCGGCGACAAAGGTTTGCAAAGACAGGGCGAAGCTTTCGCCAAACTGTTCTTTAGCCTGCAGCCATTCGCTCGCAATACTGCTCATGCTAACCGCTCCAGTTTAAGGTGATCTGGATCGGCAAGCCATGCTTCGATTTGTTCCTGCTGCTTTATCAGAAGCGCGAGATTGCTTGGGCCGGATTCTGAAGCTAAGACATAAAACTTGTCGCCGATCTGCGCCATCTTACGCTTTGCGCCGAGAGACAGGTTGTCGAAGCTAAGCTGCGAATAGACCGGGCCAACGGCCTCGATCTGACTGATCAAAATGCTTTTGCTAGCCGTAAGCTTAAGCTGCAGAGGCTTTTTCTCCTCGAATAAACCAAAGCCTGCCATGTTCTCAGCTGCTTCTTCAGGTAAGTCCGCCGTGATCGTCAGTCCCCAGGAATGGAGTAATTTGGTCCAGCGAGGATTCCAACAAGCTGCCATAGCTGGGCTGAAGCCTTCGTGGGAAGTGAGCTCGAGCCAGTACAAAATCGGGGTTATACGGCCGAGAAGGCTAGGATCCTTAGCGGCGACGAGTTCCAGATTGATCGATAACTCTTCCCAGCTAGAGCTTGGGGACTTATTCATGGGTAGCTCCTAACTAGCTCGGTAAAGTTTGGAGCTGATGTTCAAAGCTTCTATCAAGTGATCGAGAGCCTCGCTTTTTTCGCGATCGGAATCGATAACTTTCGCGATTTGCAACAGACTGATCTGGAGGCTGACGATGAGTTGCTTGTTTTCTGATTCAGCTTCAGCAGCCTTGGAAGTTTCAGATGAGGAGAGAATCGGTGTAGTATCGCTTGTAGATTTAACGGTCCGCTGCATGAAGTAACTCCTCGCTCCGATTTTTGGCTTACTACCGAAAGCTCCTCGTCATCGGCATTCTGCCTTTCGACTTTATAGAGATCCAGAATGAGCAGTGGCAGCGGGGACTTGCTTCGACTACTAAGTAATTATTACCGGCGGTATGAGGTATTTTTGCTTCGAATGAGGGGGTTTAAAATTTTTCCTGATTTTGATCCGGATTGAATCGCCCACTTGGCATGCGGGTTCTTTTTTGGGGGCCTTTCGGGGGTGCCTATATGATTTGCTCGAAACGTAGCTCTTTCGAGCTGAGTCGGGTCAACTAGGCTTGAGTTGAGTTTCCTTCCTCCATGCC
>JBGSTX010000373.1:0-5962 GCA_041736305.1 Oligoflexus sp.
CCGCTCTTCATCAGTATTTTTGAGCGTATCCGCACGAAACCGCCCAACCTGAACCCAAAGAGCTTAGCTCTTGATATCTCCCTTCTGCTGCTCATCCTACTGGCGACACTCAACGCTTTTGTTTTAGAGTTCTTACCCGCCGAATTCCGCTTTTCATTCATGCTTTTCCCCTTCTGTATGATCGTATCTATGCGTGGGAAACCAGCCCTCACAGCGCTTTCCAATGCTTGTGTATCGACGGGTGCCATTTACCAAACCATTCAAGGCACGCATGGTCTCGGCCTCTTGGTCGGACAGGGTCTTGATGGACTCACGGTCATTCAGCTCTTTGTGGGCACCATAACCCTGACCCAGCTGCTCTTAACCGGAATCGTCTGTGAGCGAAAAGAGGCGATGGCCAATCTCGACAAACGCAAAGACGAGCTCGAGTCAGTCAACGTTCAGCTCGAGCATGCGAAAGAAGAGGCTTCTCTGGCGAGCGAGGCCAAAAGTCGCTTTCTTGCGCACATGAGCCACGAAATTCGTTCCCCTTTATCAGCCATGATAGGTTTCTCAGACCTAATCATCAGCGGGCATCATGTGCGTGATGAGGCACTGCACTACGTAGAAATTATTCGACGTAACGGGAGACATCTGGGTCAGCTGATCGATCAAGTTTTGGACCTGTCGAAAGTGGAAGCAGGGCGCTTCGAAGTAGAATCCAAACCGGTGGTTATCCGGGAACTGATCGAAGGAACCGCGCATCTGATGGCGGTGAAAGCGAAAGAAAAAGGGCTCAGCCTCGACGTTGAGATCAGTCTGGACATGCCACGGACGGCCATGACCGACGCTCTCCGGCTTCGGCAAATACTCATCAATGCACTAGGTAACGCTATCAAGTTCACTCACAGGGGGAGTATTCGCCTCTATGCCCGACCATCGAAGATGGGTAACAATCACTGGACCTTGCTCTGCGATATCGAAGACAGTGGAATCGGCCTCACACCGGAAGAGCAGGGCCGCCTCTTCCAAGCCTTTTCGCAAGCCGATCCTTCGATAGCCAGAAGCTATGGTGGTACGGGCTTGGGACTAACTCTGTCGAGACATCTAGCGCGTATCTTGGGGGGCGACTTTACGCTGGTTAGCTCAGAAAAAGATCATGGGTCGATATTCAGGCTAGAGATTGACTGTGGCGCGACGGTCGATGCTGTCAACTCTCAGCTTGAAGGTCGGGGACATGGCTCAGCTTTCTCGAGGGCTGCTGATGCCCTCCGGGGCTTGAAAATATTATTGGCCGACGATGCCCCTGACAATCGCCTGCTCATCAGTAGCCTCTTGAAATTCAGCGGAGCTAACGTACTCAGTGTCAGCAACGGGCGCGAGGCGGTTGATGCGGCCTTAAGAGAGGCCTTTGACCTCATCCTCATGGATGTGGAAATGCCCGAACTCGACGGTATACAGGCTGTCCAGCAGCTGCGGACCTTGGCTTATGAAGGTCCCATCGTCGCGCTCACAGGGCGCGCAATGAGAACTGAAATCGAGGAGTGCCTTGCAGCTGGTTTTGACAGCCATCTGATCAAACCGATCGAACGCGAACCTCTTATCGAGGCGGTGCTTCAGTATG
This sequence comes from Oligoflexus sp., assembly GCA_041736305.1. Classification (GTDB taxonomy): domain Bacteria; phylum Bdellovibrionota_B; class Oligoflexia; order Oligoflexales; family Oligoflexaceae; genus Oligoflexus. The sequence continues at coordinate 1,604 of JBGSTX010000373.1, forward strand.
CTCGGAAAGAACGGCTCTATACCCCAATACCATTCGGCGTCCTCGCGGAAAAACAGTTTGAGTTCGGCGGGCATTCTTAGCGTTTTTGATTCTGCTTTTGCTGCTTTTGCACGTTATCCAGAGTGCTGAGGATCTTGTCGAGCCTTTCGGGCTTGACCATGAATTCCTGAAAGCCCTTCATTCCTTCTTTCGCCATTTCAGGGCCAGTATCTCGGTCGAAAAATTGCGCGGTGCCTTTCGCTTGTTTGAGAAGCATACTGCCAGGCGTGAGGAAAGGATCATCCTTAACCTTGGCATCTTTGTGGGGTGGGATTTGGCCCAGCTTAGCATTGAGATCTGTCTGCACATCGGGTCGAGAGATGAAGGCGAGGAACTTACGGGCATCGGCCTTATTCTTGGCCCGGCTCGGTATATGGACAGTGTCCGTTGGGGCATCTTCAGCTAGTTCAACTTTTGGATCGATGATGGGGAAAGGAAAGAAACCCATCAGATCCTTTTTGTCTCCAAAATTGGCGCTCGCAAAGTTGCCGATGAGATACATCGCAGCTTTTCCATTCAGAACGAAAGGGAGGGCCTCCTGCCAGGAGTAGCTGGCATGATTAGCCAGAAAATAGCCGGGCTCGATGAGTTCCCGCCATCGCGTAAAGACCTGCTTAACCCGGGGATCGGAGTAGGGGACTTTTCCTTCCATGAGTTCTTGATGAAAAGCAAAGCCGTTGATACGCAGGTTTAAATAGTCGAACCAGCCTGCCGCCGTCCACGGAAATTTGGTGCCAATAGCTATAGGACTGACACCTGCAGCCTTCAATTTCTTGCAAGCCGCTACGAACTCATCCCAGGTTTTAGGAACCGCTACCGAATTCTTTTCAAAAAGGTCTTTCCGATAATAGATTCCCCACTGATAGTAGGTGTAAGGTACTCCGTATTGCTTATTATCGACGGTCATCACGTCCTTCACGGCAGGCATGGCTTCACTAAGCTTTTCCTGCTGCCAGATGTCGGAAACATCTTCGAAGAGGCCACGACTGACAAACTCTTTCATGCGGTTGCCGGCAAACCAATAGACCACATCGGGAGGCGAGGTGCTAAGCCAGTTGCGAAGGGCTGTTTTGTAGGCTTCGTGATCATATTCGTTGTAGTCAACTTTGATAGTCGGATTTTCTTGCTCAAATTTCTTAATGAGTTCGACAAAAGCGGCTTTGGGTGCCGGGTCGGACTGATTGGAATTGATGATCAAGGTTCCGGCGTCGAGCGTCGATGTAAACGCTCCGAGCAAGACTAAACTCCAGCTCGCCCTTGAGAATAGATTCATAATACTTCCCCCTCTTCTGTTTTCCAAATGGCTAGCTCGGCGGCTTTGAGATGGGCGCTGCCGACGAGATAGCTACGTTTATTGGATAGCGTTACGGCCTCGGGTCCATAGTTGAAAGCAAAACTGAGCCCATGCCGCTCCTGCAAGCGAAGTCCAGGGCCGGCTGCGGACTTGGAAAGAGTTATCGCGGCATCCTCAAGTATTTTTTTGAAGATCACCCGCAGAGTTTCAAAGTCGAAACAGGCCGAAAGATAGCTCACGTTTCGATGCTCATACAGAGCCCCCCACCCGTCGGCGAACTCGGCAGAAGCTTTGAGCTTCGTTTCCACTTCTTCACGCCAGAAGGAGGCAAAGCACTCCTCTTGATGGATACTAAGGGGCATTTTTATTTGGGGTGGCAAAGATTCGACTCTGCGCACGCGGAGCGGAATGAGGTCTTGGAGACCGGCTGGAGGCAGCTCTTGCGGAATCTGCAGTTCGGCGGTTTTACTACCCGTACGCGGACCGATCACTAAGGAGCCTTGAAAGGCTTTTAAACGCTTGAGAAAGGCCGTTGAACAGTGTGCGATATTTGGCAGGACTACACAGCGATACGGCGATAGATCGGCTGCAGCAGGAACGATATCGATGTTTTGGCCGAAGGAACGCAGCGCCGCATAGACTTCCATAGACCATCGAAGCGGGTCATAGCTCTTACCCTGGGGACTGACGCGGAGGATCCATTCACTTGGATAATCGAAAACCAGCGCAATTTTTGCGTTGCTAGGCCCCGGCTTCATATGGGCCTGAAGCTTTTTAATCTCAGCATGAACCTGCTCGACTTCAAAGCTCGCCTGATCTCGATCTCCGTTCGGCAGATGGAGGCCTGCATGAAACTGTTCCTGAGCGAAGGGTGCCTGACGCCAGCGAAAGTAGGAAACGAGCTCGGCTCCATGAGCAAAAGCTTCAAAAGTCCAAAGGCGCACCATCCCTGGAAGCGGAGCAGGATTATGAGGGGCCCAATTCACCGGCCCTGGTTGCTGCTCCATCACCCACCAGCGACCCCGTCCGACGCCTCGATAGAGGTCATGATGGAAAGCGGTATGATCCGGATGCCCAGTTCGCAGATAAGTTTCCTTCACGCGAGGACTTTCCCAGCTTTGATCGAGGAATCCAAGCGGATAGCTGTCCCAACTGGCAATATCGAGGTCCTCAGCCACATCGAAGTGATCGAACTGTGTAAAGAATCCCATGTAGTTGTGGACGAGGGGCAGGGTAGGGGAATATTTGCGTAGGATCTTGGTCTGCATTTGATTAAAGGCTCGAACCTGATCTGAGCTATAGCGCCAGAAAGCGAGGCGATGTGAGGGGTTCGCCTCTGTAACCGTCAGCATAGGCAGCTCGATCGCCTGAAAATCTTGGTACTCCATGCTCCAGAAGACGTTGCCCCAAGCTTCATTCAGAGCTTCTATGGAGCCATAACGCTCTCGACACCAGCTCTGAAATCCAAGCTGGGCAGCTTTCGAATAAGAAATAATCGTATCGTGGCACCCGTACTCATTGTCGGTTTGCCAGGCACTTAGCGCGGGATGGGAGCCGAATCTTTGAGCCATGCGTTCGACTATCTCTCTCGCTAGCTCGCGATAGACCTTTGAAGAAAAGCAGTAGTGACGTCGCGACCCGAAACCGCGCACTTTGCCCTCGTGGTCTAAGGGCAGAACTTCAGGATGGGCTTTAATGAGCCAGTGCGGTGGGGTCGCTGTAGGCGTGCCCAGGATGACTTTCAAGCCGCCGGCATGCGCTTGGTCGAGAGCCCGTTCGAGCCATTCCCATTGGTATAGTCCGGGGCTCGGCTCGTAACGACTCCAAGCAAATTCGCCGATGCGTACGTGAGAGATACCCAAAGACTTCATCTGCTTAAAATCTTCAGCCCACATTTGTTCCGGCCAATGCTCAGGGTAGTAACAGACTCCTAATTGCATCGTCGCAGCTCCTCAGCAATATTAAGATTCAGCGTGACAAGTGAAGAGTAAGACTGATTCAGCTGCCAAGACTGGCAGACTGAAGCCGTGAAGCATGAGAAGTTCACCTGACATCAAAAAGCCCTGAGCGTCTGAAAGTACTGCAGGTGCCCTCTGCATATAGCGAGAAAGATCGTCTCGATTGAGATTTTCGAGACGAAGGCGGTAGACAGTTCGCGGACAGAGGCCTCGCAATTTTAAGACGTCGGGAATTGTGGCCTTGAGGCTCCCGCGTGAGAAGACCCACCAGAGGGACTTCTGCTGATCCGAAGATACGTAGCCAAGGGCTTTCATGGTATCTTCGCGCTGGGTCAGACGATAGATCTTGCTTTCAGCTATCCATGAGCGCTGCTCTTTATAGAATCGTGTATAGGTGCGCAGAATGTCACTATCTGCTTCGGCCAGCAGACTGAGATCGACTTCGAAACCGAGCTGACCCTGCAGAGCTACCAGAGCCCTGAGATGAATATCGGCCTTGCGACCTGTAATGTGGGCTTTTTCGCCCCCAATATGAGCACCCATGATTTCAGCGGGGAAAAATAGGCTAAAGCCCACATGAATCGCGAGTCGAGCGAGGGGATCGTTATTATCCGAAGTCCAGAGGCGACCACAGCGGCGCAGAATTTCGAAATCTGCCCGCCCTCCACCTGAAGCGCAGGATTCAAGTTCAAGTTTGGGGTGAGCTTCGGAAATTTGCTCCATCAGACGGTAGACAGACTGGAGCTGGCGATGCGCAGCCGCCTTCCCAGCTCGATCGGCAGCCATGACCTGGACGCGATTCATGTCCCATTTGAGATAGGCTATTGGATAGGTCTCGAGCAGTTTGAGCAAGCAGTCTTTCACGTAGCTAAAAGCCCCGGGCTCGCTCAAGTTAAGGAGCAATTGATGACGCCCCGTGACAAGAGGATAGCCAGGCGTCTGCAGTACCCACTCCGGATGGGTTCGAAAGAGATCGCTATCAGGGCTAAACATTTCGGGTTCGACCCAAAGTCCAAAGCTCATCCCCTGCGCGTGCACCTCTGCAATCAATGGACTGAGCCCCTTAGG
>JBGSTX010000381.1:0-27991 GCA_041736305.1 Oligoflexus sp.
TAGAGCTTATTTCTGGCCTTCCCACGGGCATTTCTTTTTTCAGTGCCTTTGCTCAAGACTGGACCTAGATTGACTCCATAAAAGCGTCCCTCAGAATCAGCAAAGGCTTCGCTATAGCCTTTGTCGACACCGATGACTTCATCGCCGTGGGCCCTATATGTTTTCTGGACTATCGTATAGTGAACGTAAACCACGCCCTTCTTCAAAATTAGTCTTAAGCAGCCATGGAGGCGAGCCTTGGCGTTTAACGGTACGCATATTCTTTTGCCCTTGTTACTACGATCGCTTATCATTGTTCTTGGCTTTTCCCATGGAATCTTCATTGTTGGCATCAAAAAACTGGTTTTCTATCGCCGGCGTGCCAGTATCCTTGATGCCTCGACGCAGTTGATCGCGTCCTGCCTGTGCCAGGGCATAGTAGCGTTGCTTGATGTGAAACAGTTCGGCATCGGTCAATTCTTCGAGGTCCATCATCGCTGTGTGTGCGCCACGCACGGCCCGAATCAGTTCGTCCATCTTCAAATGCATCGCTTGGCTATCACGATTTTGAGTGTTTTGAATGAGGAACACCATAATGAAAGTGATAATGGTCGTGCTCGTGTTGATCACAAGTTGCCAGGTGTCACTGTAGTGAAAGAAAGGGCCCGTGGCGAGCCACACCAAGACCGCGCTGACGGCGGCGGCGAAGGCCCAGGGGCGGCCAGTGGCATAGGCAATGGCCTTAGCAAAATGGGCAAACCGTCCGCGGTCGGAGCGATGATGAGTGTCCTTTAGATGGTTGTTCATAGCTGGCTTCTCTTGGGTTTAGGTCTTAGTGATTAAGGAAAAGCTCCTAGCATTAAGATCTCAAGTATCGATTTAATTCTTGATTCTACCCATCCTGGGCAAAACCTCTGACTCAATACTGCCAGCCTATCGATACTGCGCACTAGACTAGCAGGAATGGTCGCAGGGTGTTGCAAATTTCAATCAATAAAGCTTATAGGATTGATATCATAAGCCGAGCAGAGTACCCTATCGGGCACTTGATTAGAATATTTGTTTAATCTTTTCTTGAAAGAAAATCGTCCAATAGAAGAATTGAAAAAATTTGTCATGAACTTATTCATCAGGCATCGCCGCGCTCCGGTCGAAAGTCCAGGAATTCGTGGGTGGACTCAGTCGGAACCTCCGGTCGGATACTCAGAAATACGCAACTGTCACCCTTTGATAAGCAGAGATTATGCACACCTCACGCCCTAGGCATCAAGAAATGCATCGTAGCGACCGTACCGGATGGTTGCGTGCCGCGGTGCTTGGATCCAATGATGCTATCGTTTCGACGGCTAGTTTGATGCTGGGCGTTGCCGCTAGCAATGCATCCCGGGAGGCCATTCTAGTCGCTGGTATTGCGGGGCTCGTTGCAGGTTCCATGTCGATGGCGGCTGGTGAATTTGTTTCAGTCAGTTCTCAGCGCGATGCTGAGTCAGCTGATATCGTCAAGGAAATGCGTGAACTCGCAAAGAGCCCCATACCGGAGCTGAATGAACTCGCTGAAATTTACATGCGCCGCGGTCTAGACCGGGTCTTAGCTTTCGAGGTAGCCAAGCAATTGACTGCGCACGACGTACTTGCCGCTCACCTCCGCGATGAGCTCGGAATAAGAGAAGGTGACCTGGCTCAGCCCTGGCATGCGGCTTGGGTTTCAGCTGTGAGCTTTGCTGCTTTTGCACTGATACCCTTGCTCTTTCTTTGGATCGCTCCACAATCTCTGCAAATTTTTTGCATCACTGCTTCATCTCTGGTGAGTCTGGCTATACTGGGTGCCTTGGGAGCCAAGCTCGGCGGCGCACCAGTGCCGCGAGCCGTTTTGCGCGTGGTCCTCGGAGGAGGGCTTGCCATGCTGGTAACGGCCGGAATCGGAAAACTTCTGAATGTGGCTGTCGTCTGAAGATATCAAAATACTTGGCTTTGCCTAAAAATTGGTAAATCAGTGTCAATAGCAGCCTCAGCAAGCTTGCAGGGTGTGTTTGTTTTCCCAGATACCTTTCTGATGTTATTGAGTAGTTTTTCTCGACCTTTTTTCCACCATTTCGCGGAACCTGCTTCAACCCTTGTCATACTAAAGAGCCTTTTTCCTCACTGGTCACTGGTCACTTACTTGCCAGCTCGAAACGGCAAAAAAATTCCAATTTGAGTCGCTTTCCTAGGCAAAAATCCTTCGCCGAAGGTGTTTTCTAATCTTAATTGAACTGGGCTTGAGGGCTGCTCAAACACCGCGCGAAAGCTTCTTGCTCTTTTGGCGTGTGTCTGGCAAGAAACGCCTACTGACACATCAATCATAGCGAACGGAGATCGCAACAGGCTTTTGGAGTGACTGTGAAACTATTTTACTTCAGCCATTTAACTTTGTCTTTGCTTCTGATTTCGTGCGGATCTTCCGAAGACAAAGCCAGCCGCGTCGACGATCGCTTCGAATCCTTAATCAGCAACATCAATCTTAACGACCCAGAAGCTTTCAACTCCGAAGGTTTTAATCTTAGGCGCCCCGAAGTCGACTTTTTCAGCGGTGAGGGTGGTGCCGAGGGTGATCCTATCCTCAAATGGAACTATGTGCTGCTCGAGGCTAACGCCATTGATCACGGTTTGCAGCGGCCAGACCAGGGAGGCCCAGTGCGCACGGCCCGGGCTTTTGCAATCGTCCACATCGCCATGTATGAAGCCATCAATTCTATAGTTCATTTCGCAGCTCCTTATCTGGGTCTCGATGCGCGGTCTGATGTCGATCAGCGGGTCGCAATTGCTGCTGCTGCACATAAGACTCTTTCGGAGCTCTATCCTCAGCAGAGGGAGAGTTTCGATGAGGCTCTCCGCGATAGCCTCCGGCCCCTCTCATATTCCGACGCGAGCTATCGGGGATTCGCCCTTGGTCGCTACAGCGCGAATATGATTCTTCGCCAGCGTGAGAACGATGGCTCGCAGAATCCTGGATTCTATAGACCAAGAAATGAAGTCGGCTTTCACCAAGTAGATCCGCTGCATCCCAATCAGGGTTTCCTCGATCCCAACTGGGGATCGGTCCGGCCTTTTGTTCTCAGTAGCACCAGGATCGGTGAGGTTCCGCCACCCCCTGCGATCGACAGTGAAGAATACGCTGCAAACTTCGAAGAAGTGAGACGTCTCGGCGGTGATGGTAGGACGACTCCGACACAAAGATCTCGCGAACAGACTGAGATCGGTACTTTCTGGGGATACGACGGGAGGCCAGGTCTCGGCACTCCTCCGCGCCTCTACAATCAAATCGCGCGCGAGATCACCGTCCAAGAATGCAGCACGCCCTACGAAAATGCTCTTTTGTTTCTTGGGATCAATATCGCGATGGCCGATGCAGGAATTGTCGCCTGGAAGGCTAAGTATGACTTTGAGCTTTGGCGTCCTGTGGTAGGAATCCGGGCAGGGCAGCGTGATCGCAACTCCAGCACGCGCGGTGACGAACGATGGGCACCTCTGGGGGCCCCAGCCTCCAATGGACCTGGCGGTGATTTTTCGCCTAATTTTCCGGCTTACACTTCGGGTCACGCATCCTTCGGTGAGGCCCTGTTCAAAACACTTTCAAACTTCTTTAAAAGAGATCGACTGCCCTTTAGCTTTGTGTCAGATGAATTCAACGGCCGGACAGTCGATCAGGACGGTCGGGTGCGACCGCTCCGACGTCGCAGCTACGAGCGGCTGAGCGAGGCCAGTGAAGAAAATGCAGTGAGCCGCCTATACCTCGGCATTCACTGGCGCTTTGACAAAGATGAAGGGCAAAAAAGCGGGGGGACCGTGGCCGACTTCGTCAGTTCGCGTCTTTTTAAGGACTACTGAGCATCTTGCCCGTCGGGAGCAGCGGGACGAAAGTCCCGACGGCGACCGAAACCTAACTAAGTCGCAAGTTTTTCGCCTTCTCCTGCCAATCATCTATCCTGCTGTCATCATCACCAGAATACTGAAGAATGCGGATACTAGCCACAGGTGCTCACAGAAGACTACACCGATGCCGATTCGTTTTCTAACAAGAGACAACCAGCTGGGAGCCACAAACATGACAAGGGTTTTAGGCCAAATTGCTCGGCTGATGGCGCATTATCCCGCGTGAGCACTGCGAACTTTCCGGCTGCTGCCGCTGCGGACGCTGACGCTACCTTTGGGTGGCATTCAGCGGAAATTTCTTTCTTCTTCATCGAAGGAGAAACCTGCCTTGGAAGCGATGGGCCTTGTACTCTGAACTTTCCCAAGGTCTGGGCTGCTGCTGGTGAGGACTGTGATGCTCTTCTGCCTGTGTTCGATGTGTCGAGCTGCAGGTCTTAAGGGCCATTAGCTGAGGGTCGGGGCTTTTTAAGGCTCCCGGCCTGGAAGCACGGCCTCACCATCGACTTGAGTCCAAACTCATTTCTTCACTTCAACGGCCGGGTAGTCTTCAAGATAAGATTCTCCGAGGGCGCCAAGGTAGGTAACCTTACGAGTTTGAAAATCTACGTTGTAGCTAACAACTCCAGCAGCCCAAGATGCATTTAAGAATTCTGGAAAAGTGCTTTCTCCCGCTTGATCAATTCGCAATGCACGAACGAGCGCTTCTCGGTCGAACTTCGGTACATCAGCTTTACCTTTGATAAGAGGATCACCTTGCATGACGACTGGTCCATGCTTTGTCAGGTAAAGGCTTTGGCAAGAAGGAAGAGTCCAGATATTCCGCGTCACCCCGGCGAGCCGCAAAATCTCCGCGAAGTATGGAAATCCTCCAAGCTTAGGGCGATTGCTGATTGCAGTCTGTAGCGCATCTTCAAGATTTTTGCTTGCTTGACTCAAGTCGTCTCCTTCTCGTCTGGTGAGATGTGCAAATTATAGAATATGGCTACTTCGCCGCTGAGTTGTGCCTCAGACTAGAGATGGATGAGAAGCTAAGCTGTCCCAGCCTAGAGGCATTTTACCAGATTGCCCAAAAACGACAAACCTGTCGGAATATCGTAACTCTGAGGGAATGTGTTCAACGCACTTCAGCTGCGAAACAAGTCCTTCTAAGCGCTGAAGCTAGCAAGCAATAAGTCAAAAACTATAATTCCATGATAATATGAACTTGCATGACGCATTCTGTTCGACAAATTTGCTTGGAATTCTCTTTTAGGCATCTTTGTAACTTAGTGAGGTCAGGAGCAGAAGTGAATTGAGAAAGCAAAACTTCTTCTTGGGAGCCGCCTGCTCATGACTTCATCTGCATTTTTTTGCTTGTTGGCATTCATGCTGAATCTCAGTGTTCTGATGGCGCCTAAAGCTTTGTTTGCTGAGACTCACTCGTGTGAGCAAGCTGAGTCAAATCCATCGATTAAAGGATTGAAAGTCACATCGATAGATTTTCGTGGCTTGGTCAAGACCGATTCCGTGCAACTCTCGCGATTTCTGGAATCAAATATTCAAGAGGAATTGTCGTTTGAAAAACTGGCTACGGATCTTGCACGCCTGCAGGATTTAGGTATTTTCTCCCGAGTGAGCTGTAATATTGAGCTGAATGAGCAGACGGCAAAAGTACTTTTTGATGTCGAAGAAAAGTGGACCACAATCCCCATTATCAAATTCACAAGTGGAGGTGGGGTTCGTCAGCAAACTTTGGGTCTGTTAGATGCCAACTTCCTCGGGCAGGCTCGCGAAATAGGGGCATTCGTAGAAAAATTGGGTGATGCCTGGTCAGGCGTCATTTGGTTTAAAGATGCAGCTATATTTGATCCGCGATGGTCGCTATTAGTCCAGGCTTGGTCCATCCATCGCCTGAGAACGAAATACGTACAAGAAATATCAGAAGTACAAATCAAAACTGGTTTTTTTCAAAGCCGACAGAAGTACCAAATCGATCTTGCTCGAGAATGGTCAAGCACTTGGAAAAGCACAGCGATATTTGAGTTCAATCAAGATCAATTCTCCGATCAATTTCTCGACGACGAAATCAAACTTAAGTTGATGTCCACTGGTCTGCCCCCCGCTACGCGCGCGTCAATTATTGGGCTTGTGAATCGATGGGGACGTATTACGGCAGATAGAAGCCTATTCAAAGGTCAGGAATTGGAGCAAAGTGTTCGATACTATTCCATTCTTGGAGGGAATTCCCATGATTTCTTGCAGAATGAGCTTCGCTGGCGTGGGTTTTTTCCTCTGCTGGCTCAGTCTTCATTAGCCTGGCAATTGCGGATGGGACTGAGCGATACTAATGTCCTCCAGTACTGGTATTACTTGGGTGGGCTCGACGGAATTCGAGGATTCAGAGACAATCGATTTGCTGGCAGAAATTTTTTGCTTGGCAATTTTGAATTGCGGCAGAACTTTGTTGTCCACCCCAGCCTCCACCTTCAACTGGTGCCTTTTATCGATAGCGTCGCTGTAAGCGAAAGGATTGAATACTTGGATGCGGTGGATGGTTCGAGTGCTGGTGTGGGAGTGCGTATACTGCTGCCCAAAGTCTATCGACTTGTAGTAAGACTGGACTATGCAGTCCCAATCAAGAGTAAAGATGATGAACGCCTGGGACTGGGCGTTCAGCACTTCTTCTGAGCGGATATTATGGTCCAGAGAACTTGGCCACGAGTGAGCGGGGGTGTATTCAATGATATTGGATGCTTAGCATTCGGTAATTGTGTTTTGCTTATCAGTCCTTGGCGGAAAATACGACCAAAGAGAGCATTTGAACGACCGACTAGGCGCCTAGCTAAGACTTGCTCAAGACTCGTGCCATCGTTGGTATTTTTACTTGCAAAGCCTATCAACCAGATCGATCAATGCTTGAGCTTCTGGGCTTTTATTTGTGATGAAGATACTTGATCGCTGTCCACCAAGAATGATCATTTCACCAGATACTTGATTGAATCCGAAATACTTGTCCGATGGGACGTCTGTTGGACCTTCGCTCTCAACAACTTCGCCATCAGCAGCTGCAGCCAGCAAATCCAGGGCGGAGGCGTCGAGGGTCTGCTCGCGCTTTTCTACTGTAGTTTGGCCATCTCTCGTCTTATTGGTGATGACTGTTACATCAGAAAAGATCTCGCATTTGTAAGAAAAACTGTAGGGGCCCCAACTAAAGATTGAACTCTTGCCTAGAACAGGACTCTGGTCTGCAGCCAGTGCAGAAACGCTGGCGAAAGCTGCGGCAAATAAAAGCGCTTTAATGCATGTACTGATTTTCATAAAATCTCCTGAAGTAAAGTGAAAAACGATTGCCTGAACTGCAGCTGTATATAGGGCGCTTCTTACTAAACTTCAATACACAACGGATTTGAGTCGACAAAATCGCTCTCTCAGTAAGAGCAACTGCGAGTGGCTGGTCGGTCAACAAATAGTTCGTTTGAGCCCCCAACTTATAATGATTAATATTAGTATCTTGAGAGTGGGGAATTCTCCCCCCCCTCCCTTGAGCCCGGCGATCTTCTCTTGCTTGGCATTGGGGTCGTGGGCGCGCACTTCGCCTGCCAACGTCAATGCGCATCTTTTTTTCTGAGGTCGTTTTGAGCTTGAGTGGGGCCGCTTTGAAATGCCCCTATTTTCTGACGAAGGTGTAGACACCGTCCCAAGAAGCAGGCATGGCTTGGAGCTCTGCCTCTTGGCAGCGCTCGATATAGAGCCTCGAAGCCACGTCATCAGACCGAAGTTCCAAACACTGCCCAAATAAAGCAATAGCAGCGACCCAGTCCTGTCGCTTGTAAGCTTGGCGTCCTGCGGCAAAGCGATCAATAAAGGCTCGCAGTTCAGCTTCTGATCTGAAGGTATGAGGCAGCATGACTTCGAAAATATGTACGGGCTCTCGCTTGCCTTTGACCCGAACATCATCGATATCGCGCAGGAAGAAATGGCCCGGAGTGAGCTGCTTCTGTGTAAATTCACTAATCAGGATGCTAACCCCGTATTCCTTAGTGAGGCTTTCGAGGCGCGAGCCAAGATTGACAGCATCGCCCATGACGGTATAGGTAAACCTCTCGTTCGATCCCATGTTGCCTACGGACATGAAGCCTGTATTCAGGCCGATCCCGATATCGATGGGTGGGAGTCCTCGCTCTTTGAATTCCAGCTTCAGGCGATCCATGGCCCGCATCATATCGAGAGCCGCCTTCGCAGCGATATCTGCATGCTGTGGCAATTCGATCGGAGCACCCCAGAAGGCCATGATCGCATCGCCGATATACTTGTCCAGCACACCGCCGCTGCGTAAGATAATGGAAGTCATTGGCGTAAAATACTGATTCATCATGCTGCACAGGGCTTCTGGAGTCAGCGATTCAGAAATGCTGGTGAAACCTCGCATATCTGAAAACAAGACGGTCAGTTCCCGCTTTACCCCACCGAGCTGCATGGCCTTAGGATTGTCTAGCAGCTGCTTGATGACTGCGGGGCTCAGGTAATGCTGAAAGGTCCCTTTGACCTTTTTCCGCTCCCTCTCCTCGGTAAAATATTTATAAAGCGTGGTCAAGCCGAACATCGAGAAGATTTCCAGACTGGGAATGGCGAGATAAGCCCAGGTTCCCTGGCCGAACCAGAAAAATTTGTCGACGCAGAGGTAGCCCAGGAGGAAAGCCAGGACCGCGATGCCGGATATCAGGGCCTGTCCGTAGATCATGAGCGGCGCAAACAAGAGACCGATGCCGAGAATGATCAGGAGTTCGGTTCTATAGATGCTAGTCGATCGCAGGAGGTAGCGCTGCGATAAAATATTATCAAGAGCCGCCGCGTGATTCTCTACGCCATCCAGCGAGGAGTCGAAGGGATTGGCGCGGATATCGTTGGTCCCCGATGCTGTCCCGCCAAAGATCAAGATAGCGTCTTTGAGGAACTTTTTCTCGCGCTTGCTAAAGGAATTGTTATATGCATCAGCTAGGCTGAAATGGGGAATGCTGTGGCTCGGTCCCAGGTGGTTGATCAGCATGCGACCGCTACCACGCGCATCGGTCGGGATCTCGATCACGTCCTCAGGATTATCTCGCTTGACCAAAACGAGACTATTGATCCCAAACTCATCGAAAACTACCGCTATCTCGCGATCGAGACTTTCTGCGGCTAGCTTGAGCGACAAAGAAGGCATGAGGCTGCCACCTACGTCGGCCACCAAGGTGATCCAGCGATTGATCGCATCGTTGTCGGCATTGTTCGAAAAGAAGCCGAAATGATGCGCAGCTCCCGTCAGTGGAGGAATATTGGCCAGGATGCCCTTCGCTCTGGCGAGCTCTCTATAGCTAGCGAGAGTTCGCCCTGAGGGCATGTCGATCATGATTTCGGATGCTTCCTTCATCGGCCCTAACTGCGGGAAAACCGAGTTTTCAGCGACAGGTTTCAAAGTGATTTCGGAATCATGCTCGAAGTATAAATATCCCATGACGATGTTTGCGAAGGTAGCAATTGCCTGCGTAAAAGAGCTATCAGCCGGGCTTTCCTGCAAGATCTTATCGAGTTTAGCCACCTCAAAAGAAGCCGGACTACGGCTGGTTCGCAGCTCTTCGATCACTTGGGAAAAGTCAGGCCCGGTAGCGCCTTCAACCTCGGCAAAGATCGCATCGAAGCCGATCCACCTCACGCCCAAGTTTTTGAGATTTTGAAAGGCCTGAGCGTAGTAGCGCCGCGAGAAGGGCCAGCGACCGAACTGCGCGATCGCTTTCTCATCGACGGCGAGGATGCCGATTTTGCTGGAACTGTGCAGAGGCCCACGCAGCTTCATACGCAGATCGAGTATCTTTGACTCGATCATATAGACGAAGTCGCTGTCCTTATTGTCGAAGCGGAAGCTCTTGTAGTGGTAGAGCATAGCCCCGTAGCTGGCGAGCATACAGGCCATGCAAATCCCTATCAGCATGGCCCGCTTTTTGAGATGGCTACCGAGGCCTTTGAAAAAGAGCTTGCTAGAGCTTCGATGGCTCAAAGCCTGCCTCACTTCTTGAAATATTTATCATAGACGTCATCTTCCATCTCTTTCAGCTGCTCTTTGCTTGGCTTCGGCGGGGGAGGCGTGGGCTTTTGCAAGCCACTCATCTTATCGAACTGCTGCTTCTTCTCGGGGTTCGCTTCTGGAGCACTGATCAGAGCCTTCGCGAGGGTCACCTCCTGCAGGACCTCCAGATCTTGGATCTTTCGGCCTTTCGACTCTGCGGCCTCGATTCTTTTATAGAGTTCGGGATCACTGCTTTTGATGTCCGATTTAGTTGTACTGATGGCTTGCTCTTCGAGTTGTGCCAGCCTTTTCTGCGTTTCGGGATCGACGGCTGTAGCAGGCGATGCCTCGTCAGAAGCTTGCTTGAAACTCACGCTGGCCTTGATTTGTTGCAAATCGACCTTGTCAGTCTTGTTGATGGCAACACGTACTGGAGTCGCCTCAGGTCCCGTCGCAAGAGGTTCGGGTATCTTCGCACTGAAACCCGCCGCGACGCTCACAGGCTCCACGTTCACATCAGCAGCAGTCGGCCTTGGAGCGACAGCGACGACCCCTCGCAGCACCGAAACAGTAGAAGAGCCGGATGCATCGCTCGCACTCACATGGAAGTCGGTGCCGCGGATGCCCATGACCATGGTGCGGGTCCTCACCTCCATGTCTTTGCGTGGACCCTCGCTGGAAATGATAGCGCGAAACTTTCCATACAGGAGGTCTGAGACTGGCTTCTCTTCGCCGCCTGGTTTTTTCACGGTACTGATCTTATAGGAAGATTGTGCGGCGACCATCACCTGGTCGCCGTTTTCAAACACGAGGCGCGCCATGGATTTTTCCTTGGTTTGGACGACGCTGCCTTCATAGACTTTTGCTCCCAGCTTCGCCGCTTGGACTACATAGCTGCTTCCTTCAAAAATAGCTTGGGTTTGATCGGCTTGCTCGCTGATGGCGGGCGAAGAGAGGATGATGACCTTACCAAAAAATTTGGTGATCGTGGCGATGGGCTTCGGACTTCCCCCCGCCTTGGCCGCAGCTAAGACGAGTGATCCCTGCAGAAGGAAACCGAGGCAAATCACGACTCGGGTCATGAGATTCAAAGGCAACTCCAAAGAAAAGAAGTTTTGCTCTATTTGCACAGTCCGTATAAATTTGCAGAACATTGACGTGATTCTAATGGATTGGCTGGGAAAAAGTCCATCTGACTCGATCACAAGGCCAGAAATTCGAGGTGGAAATGCTCGTATTGAAAGCGCTCTTGCTCGCATGTAGTCTGCTGTCTTTGCTGCCAGCCAGCCTCGCCCTATCTGCCTTGGCTGACGAGGGATTTAAGTACCCCGAGCTCCTTGTCGTGCCACGGGCAAGCCAGACACTGGCTAAAAAGGCTGCAGACGAGAACCAATCTCGCTTCACCACTCATCTGCTGCTTCAGGCTCCAGCAGTCCTGACTTTGACCGCCGGTCTGAGCGCTATGGGAATGAAGGAAGACCAAAGCAAAGACACGGGTCTCTTCGCTACAGGCGTAGGGGCTAGTTGGTTGATGATGACGGTCTTTATGAGTGCTGCGTATACTCCCTACCGGTCCGGGCTGCAAGAGGTCAGCTCCATGGGCAAGAAATCGGTGGAGCAGACTCTGGCGGCCGAAAGGCGCGCAGAAGAGGCCTTGCAGTATCCAGCCTATATCATGCGCCGTCTCCAATACATTTCAGTACTGACTCAGTTCGGTGCCGGCGTAGCCGTAGCGGGTCTGGCGGAAGAGAACGAAAGCAGCAAAGTGCTGGGGGGCATGGCTGCGGCGGCTGCACTCTTGCCTCTTATCTTTTCGCATCCCTGGATCGAAGCTTACGATCAGCAGCTTGAGTATAAGAAGCGCATCTATGGGCCACTCAGCGAGGTGACGCTGCTATTGGACAATAGGACCGGTCGCCTGGTCCCGGGTTTTAGCCTCCGGGTCTGGCTTTGAAACAGGCTGTGATGGGGACGGAGCGCGGCTCAAAGCGGCAAGGTCTTTGGCGAAAGTGATGGCCTGAGCGCGCTCGAGCCCCAACTCATTCCTGTCGCGTGCGAACTTAAAGGCTGCAATAAAATTTTTGCCACCTTCGACATGGACCTTCATTACGTCTCTGGCGATCTGCATGGCGTCGTAGCTCGGAAGCTGTGGGCCGTCCTTATCCTCCCGTAAAAATTCCATCAGTGCGATGAAGGCCGAGCCTACCGACTTAGTCTTGGTCTCGATATCGTAGGAAATCAAATCAGCAGAGAATTTTGCGCAGTTGGGCCGGCTGAGCCCTAAGCCCTCCTTTGAAAGACAGTATTCCACCAGCTTTTTGAATTCGCTTGCCTTTAGAGCACTTTGCCGACTGGAGTTCAAGGCGACAATGCGGGCCAGACCTATGGCTTCGGGCAAGGGCAAATCCAGATAATTCTCCAAAAAGGCGAACCTGAAAACTTCAACAAAGGTCTTCGAACTCTCATCGTTGCTCAGGGCCAGGTCCTGAGCTAGTTTTGTGGCTTCAGACACGATAACGCCGGCAGTCATCAGAATCTCAAAGACTCGGATAAAGCGTCCAGCAGCGCCGTCGCAAGCCTTAGCCACCGAAAAAGCAGTACGAGACAGCTGGTCCTTAGTTTGGCCGAGTTCTTTTTTGTTCATAAGATACGTGTAGGTGGTCACATATTCTTTGTAAGCATCGCAGAGCTTGGCTTCGGGATGGTGTACAATGCAGACTTCTGCCGTCTGGTCCAAGGTGCACTCCAAACCCGCTCGGTTCGACGATGAGAGCGAGGACGCGCAGGATGCGCTCATGATCCCTGTGAGGCCCAGCCAACGTATTCTTGCAAGATTCAGCATGCTTTAATTCCTTGTCTCAGGCTAACAAGTTCGCAGTATAGCAAATAGGATCGCGTGAGTACGGGTCTTTCGATCGCAGCCAACCCCATCGTCGACGTGCCAGTCGGACCGAAGGCGTCGTGTAAACCCTATTCATAAAATAGAATTATGCTTTCAGCCATGGTAGACCCGAGCATGGCGCCTTGGGATGCATCGAATCGCTTGCTGAAATTACGTGCTCGCTGCTAAATTCTCTCTTTTTCAATAGGGAGACATTCGGTGAAACGGAACACATTTGGTTACTCAATTCGTGCTCGGACACTTCCTGTATTTGCAGCCAGTCTATTTTTCACCTCCGAGATGTCTAAGGCCGAATCTTTAAGTCTTTTGCGAGAGATCAAGGGCGTACGCAATGCATATTCTTACGATGCGAAGGAAAACTCTCTGAGTTATCTGGAAAAGCTTAAGACGCCTGGAGGGGCCAGCAGCAGCGATACCGATTGCAGCCTAAAATTAAAAAAGACCTTTCTCGCCACGGATCAAACCACAATTCTGTTTGATAGAGAAAAGTTGCCAATAGCAGGATTTATTGGCTGTACCACGACAAACGAAATCGTGGCTGACGGCGGAAAAACCATGCTCCTGGGCGAGACTGTCATCAATATTGGAGAGAGAGACAGTTGGGTGTCGTTTGCCAAAATCAACACCAATGGCCGCGACGGAGATGATACCAGAATTGAAACTGTAAAGACTTTCACTTCTGAAAAAGCGCTGAGCTTTCGCTTTCAACTCCTAGACGATGGCGAAGTTAAAGTTATTGGCTTAGATAATCTGGGGCCCCTGACGCCTGATGGTCAGCGCCAAGTGGTCAGCGGACGCTATCTTGAGAGCCGAGATAATAGTAAGGTCTATCTGCAAAGCAACTCTGGAGAGACCTTAGCCGTCCTACAACGACCGAGCGCCTATCAGAGACGCCGTATCGTACCTGTCGACAACAAGCGTATTTTACTTTTGGAAGATAAGCAGGTCGGATATTACTCAATAGCAAATGACCGGTTCTCGAAGATATTTGAACTAACAACTCCGTCTGATATCGATTCGGACCGGTATTTTCAAGCAGCAGCTTTCTCACCTGAGCAGAGATACCTAGCAACCCTCGAGTATGGGAATGGATCTTCGAAGGTCGCCATCTATGATACCGCAAACGGCGCACTCTTGCATTCGGTCGATGTTAGCGATGCCTCTTTTAAGCCGCTTTGGGTATTCGAAAGTGCCAAAATAGAGTTCATTTCTAAAAATCGTTTTCTTGTTAATTTGAAAGATTCCTTGAGAACTTATTCGATCGATTAGACCGTCTACCTGTTTAATTTAGCTTATGAGGCAACATCCCTTGAAAAACTATCAGTTCAAACCAGCCTTTCTTATGGCAAGCTTAGCAACGGCGGCTCTACAGCTGAGCTCCCCCCTAATGGGTAGCGCCTTCGCATCGCATGAGACGAATACTAAATTCATCGAGCCTCCGATCGCAAGCTATGCAGATTTGAAGAATGCGATCATTCAAAACCGCTTGAAAAGCGTTGATGCCCTGATGAGTTATGTGAGGACAAATTCGCAAGACTCTCTAGACCGCTTCACACTCGCGTTTGCAAGCCGCAGCTTGCATGCGGCATCGTTTCGCTATCCTCGCCTGATCGCGTTTGGCAAGGACCATGGAAGCGAATTGAATGCCGACCATACCCTGCTCAATCCCAAACTTGATTCGGACTACAACAACCTGGTTTTTGCCGTTTCTGGTGATCCTGAGTCTAAAAGGAGCCGGATCATCGAAGTCATGGAATTTATTCCGGCTGAGAACCGATTTGAGTTCCATGAGATAACATTTCCTGAAAATGGTTTGGAAGGGGTCAGTTTCACCGAAAACGCCCAATCATGTTTAACTTGCCACGGAATGAATCCGAAGCCCATATGGGATGCCTACACTCTTTGGCCCGGCCTCTATGGAGGCGAGCAGCACACCTTTGATGGCCAAACGAAGGAATTCAAGCTTTTCCAGGATTTCAAGGCTCAATCAAGCTTAATAAGTCCTTATAAGCATCTCGATCAACAGGCTGTATCCTCTGTATTTTCCTTGGACAACCTTAAGAGTCCATTCCCGGAAGTATCAGTTCAGCTGGAAAGCAAAAACCATCGAAGGGTCATCCAAGAATTTATCGACAATCCATCGAAGAGAAACGGGAGATTCGCGCTTGCAATGGCCTTGGGTGCCTGTGACGAGAATCAGCTAATCAGCATACTCGGGTACGATATCAATGAAGGCAAGTCACTGCTCAAGCTCGAGAGTGATTATGTGGGAGAGCGCTTGAGTGCATATGATATCGACCTAGCCAAGAGAAGTCGGCAGATGCATGGCCTCCCGTTGCCGACAGAGAAGGAATATGGCCCTTATCCCGTGGAGAAAGAAGTGGCTATGATGCAGTTCGTATTACGGCATTTCAATAGCCATCTCCGAGATTGGACCCTGTCTCTCTTAATGGACAGTGCTGAGCTTTCCACAGGAGGCCGCTACTTTTTCTTTCCTGTTCTGGAAGAATTCAGGAAAGTCGTGCGTTATGATCCTGATTTTGGATTATTCCTGGCTTCGACTGAAGGACGGAAACCCTACGATCGGCTCAGGCCCGAAGTTTGCCAAGATCTCGAGAATAAGCATCAACGTATCAACGGTAACGCGGCCAAGGTCCAGTATGTACCAAGCAGCTGGGTTTCCCATGCTGAAACTACCGATGCAAACTCTATCATTATACGCTGTGCCACCTGCCATGCCTCTGAGAAGTTCTCGCGTGAAGTACCGCAATATCCATTACTTGACTCAAGCAAAATGAAGGAATTGCTCACGGTTAAAGAAAAAGCACTAGCCGCGAAGTTCTTGGATCGCATTTCGAGCAATGACCCTAATACTCGTATGCCGCCCGCACCGCATCGGGCGCTAACTTCAGGAGAAAAGGAAGCTTTCCGCGCTTACTTGGATGCCTTACTCATGCACTAGTGTTCCGTCAAAAAAGTCTTTCCCCATGGATGCAAGGTGACGTTGAGCAAGCGGGATTAGCCCGAAACCTTTAGCAGATTTTTTCGCGCCGCTATCGTTCGCCGCTGGCCTTCATCGACGAGATAGTGGCATTCGCGCCACATCAGATCCAAGGAGGCCGCATCAGCGAGATGGTCTAGATTCTGATCCAGGTAGAGACTATGACGACTGCGGTTTACCACTCAATGACTGAGATTTTTGAGCAGGTGAAGGCAACGATCAAACTCCTTCGCATAGAGGTCACGCACTCGCTCATAAATTTCGATGCTGAGATTCTCATTGTAGATATGGACGGTAAGGTTTCTGTCGTTGATCATTTTGAGCCAGAGCACCTCATCACTTATCAGAGCCATGGAAAAGGCCGCCTTGATAGCCTGCTTTGGCGAACCCACGATGAGGCCGTCACTCGCTGCTTGCTTCTGAAAAGTTTTCCAAAAAAGTTCATAACAGAACTCAAAGCCTTCAAGTTTTTCTCAAGATCACTCATCAATGACAATTCCTTCCGCGCCGTCAAGTCTCTACACTTTCATCACCGCTAGTGTGATGCTTAGCTCGGGATTGTCATCGCCTTGAAGCGTTAAGAGTTCCCCGAATTTGACGCGTTCTACTTCTGAAGTTTCCTTCAGAGCACTCAAATTAGCCGCTCAAAGGCAGCCCGAATAAGTCTTATGAGCCTACCGGTATCCCCACCTGATGCGAATTTCCATAATAATGTCATAGTGCTGTGATGGAGGCGGCGAGGGAGTGGTGTAGGCGTTAAAAGGATGTAGGGCTTACATGATTCTTATCGGCACCCGGCTCGATATATTGTTGATAGGGGGGGAATTTAAGGTTGACGTGCTGCTGCCACTTCTTTGTGTGCACGTCACGGCAATGCTGTGCCTAGTTGTCTATTGATTTTGAGCAATCAGACATGGACCCATCACCTGATCTGCAGTATTCTAAAAATGTCAGATCCACTCGACAAATTTGTATGGTTAGGCTGACAAACTCAGAATAAAATGGATAAAACCATGATAATATTGGATTTTAAAGAGACTCTCCAAGCCCGACTTGGCGAGTTTCAGCCTCTCATTCAAGTGATTCTTGGCCCACGTCAAGTTGGCAAAACCACAGCTATAGAACAAATAACGAATGCACTTTCAAACATCACTCCGGTCCATTATGCATCAGCAGACGCTGTGTTTCACAGTGACTGGAGTTGGATCGAAAGACAATGGTTGGCGGCCGAGGCAGCTGGTCCTGGAACGTTACTGGTTTTGGATGAAATTCAAAAAGTCGAAAATTGGTCTGAAGTCATCAAAAAACTCTGGGATGCTAATCGACGGAGTAAAGTGCACCTTAAAGTCGTTTTACTTGGGTCAAGTTCCTTAGCATTGCAAACGGGTTTGTCAGAGAGTCTGACCGGTCGATTTGAATTAATTCGCGCTTACCATTGGAACTATGTGGAATGCAAAGAGGCCTTTGATTATGACTTAGACGACTACTTGCGATTCGGCGGTTATCCTGGAGCCGCTCCTTTCCGCTCTGATGAGATGCGATGGCTCTCCTATATTAAATCATCCATTGTTGAAACTGTTTTGGAAAAAGACATTTTGCAACTACGCCGAGTAGCGAGACCGGCATTATTCAAACAAGTTTTCGAGCTCCTTTGTAGCTACCCGGCGGCAGAGATAAGCTTGAGGAAACTCGTAGGACAACTGCAAGACCCGGGAAGTATAGAAACAGTTAAGCATTACATTGAGTTGTTCGAAGGTGCTTTCCTTGTGAAAACGCTCCAAAAATTCAGCACGAATCCACTCCAAAAAAAATCATCGAGTCCTAAAATTCTACCTCTTTGCCCTGCGCTCTGTTCATTCGCTCGTGGAGAAACAAGTCTAAATCCAGATCTTAGAGGGCGCTTATTCGAATTAATTGTAGGACTCGACCTTATGCGACTGCCAGGGGAACTCTACTACTGGAGAGTTGACCACGATGAAGTGGACTACGTCTATCGGCAAGGCAAATCCATTACAGCTATTGAAGTTAAATCTGGTCGCAAAAAATCGCAGCATGGACTCGCTCGCTTCCGCGAGAACTTTACTTCAGCCCGGTGCCTCGTTTTAACTCCTGAAAATTACCTTATATTCGCGAAAGACCCAGCTACCTTTGTGAATCACTAAACCTGTGGGTTTATTTGAGCGTAGCTAATCCAAAGGTTTGCCTCAGGCGTCGAGCGTCTCAAATTATGAATAAACAGTCTCGGGCATTGGCCGATTTTTGATGAGAATGAAAGGGTCGATCCTGAGTATATGCAGTTGATCACTCGCATCGGTGATCAGATTTTTTTCTCTTTAATTGATGATCTTGAGACGGAAAATCAGCATCCTTGCATGTCTGGCAGCGGTGATAGGTCGGGCTCAGGGGGCAAACTGACCGTCACTTATACAGTTGTCAAGCCGGGTGTTGTAAGCTTCCCGTTCTTAAGGTCCGTCCCTTTTGCTAGGCTTTTTAAACTTAGGCAGTTGAGTGAATTGCACAGGAATGGCCCGGCAAGCCTTTGGCTCTGATCGGTTATAGAGAGGAAGCAGCAGCAAAGCCTGCAAATAGCGCATTCCCCAGACGAAATTTGTGGAAAAATGAGGCGAGAGACTGTCTCGCTGCCAGGATGTCCCTTTAATCTTTTTGCCTGTCTTTCGTATCAAAGTATCATCAAAGGCAACTGCAATCAGGGCCTCGTCTACAAAGCTGCGCAGCTTTGCGAAGAATAGGCCGGAACAGATGACAAGGACTCCACCGACACCGACTGAACAGCCTGTAGTCGGCGCTCCAGTCAAGTTGATCACGCCCAGATGCGGCTAAAGCGCGCGTAAATAATTTCCTCCCCATGGCCATCAGCCAATTCCTGATGCAACAAAATCTCAAAAGCACAACTATGAATCGTATTTATACGAGTCTCCGTCGCTACTTAAATTATTTAGACTACGCGGGCGTTCACCAAGGAGTTCATCTGCCTCCCCAAGAACCACTTTCGAAAGATGAGATATCTGGCAAGCAGATCCCCGGTCAACTACCTACATGGGATTATCTTCTGGGTGTTTTGAAAAAAATGAAGCCGGGGTATGAGCGTTGGGTAATGACTATGTGCGTAGCCTTCGGAGTTCGAGTTTCGGAAGCATTACGTATACAGCCCGAACATTTACTTGGCAGCGAGACGGTCGGGACCGGTAGTGAGAACGATTTTATTGCGCGAATAAACCGTATTTATAAGCCTTTTCTATATGCATGTGTCACAGAATCTGAGCAACGCATCAAAGTTAATAGTCACATTTTAAAAGTTCTCGGTGAAGACCCAGACGACCCAAAAAGCGGGGACTACAATGCAGCGTGCATTGACGAAGGCATTGCTGAATTTATATTAACGATTATTGGAAACGAGGAATTCGTTCGACATGAGGATTTTGTCTACAATCGACTTAGCACTGCAATCAAATCTCTTCCGGTCGATGAAGAAATTAAGTTACAAGAGTATGGCTACCACGACTTTCGCCGAGTACAAATCACGCTTATGTCGTTAAGTTGGGGATTAAATACCGACGTATCTCAATGTCATGGGCATGTAGGGCTGAATACAACAAGTAAATATTATCAATGGGCATTGGCGCTGCAGAGAAAGAGTAGAATTCAAACCCTAAAGCTTATTCGGAAGGAAGCCTAATTATTAACTTTCAGAAATTTGTACTTACGTCCTTTGTAGACGTTCACACGATTACAGTAAGCACGCAAGAAAAACAGATCTGATTCGATAAGGCGGTCATCTTTAAGACGCTGGCCGATCTCCTTTCGAAGCGGAGTGTCATCAAAACCCCTGTCGAAAATTCGCAGATATCCCGACAAAAGTCCCTTCGCAGAATCTTGGTCTTTATCTTTATTTTCTTCGAAAACCATCTTAAAGATAGCCATTACAATTCCGACAAAATAAAGTGCAAAGTAGTGGTGCTCCCAGCCAGACTTGAACTGGCACGACCTTACGGTCGCAAGATTTTCTTACCACTTCGACTTTCGCAGCCTCTTCTTAACGAAGAGTTCGTGGTCTGGACTTTCTCTTGACCATCGCCTTGAGGCATTAGGTCCGCGCCGTCAAGTCTCTACACTTTCATCACCGCTAGTGTGATGCTTAGCTCGGGATTGTCATCGCCTTGAAGCGTTAAGAGTTCCCCGAATTTGACGCGTTCTACTCCAAGCGTTTCCACTTGGGCACTCCGTGATTACAGCGAAAATGGCTGTAATATCAAAGTCTTGTGTGTCTACCGATTCCACCATGAGAGCATTCTATCGAATCTGTCATCTAAGTCCAAAAAGAGACTAAGTCATCTTTTCTCGTTCAGAGGAATTTAAAAGTAAAGATTTTTCGAACTCTCGACAAGTCCTATCACCGCGCAGAGCCTTTTTCCTGGCCCTAAAAACAAGCCCCGGAAGAAGTGGCAGAGCAAAAAGCAGCCAATTTAAGCCAGACGAGGCACCCCCTACGCCGAGAGTACCGCAGGAAATCAGTTCCCGCGGAGCTTTGACAGTAGCATCAGGGTAGAGGTAAATAAGTCCGGCCTCGTCATCTAGGCCGAGCTCAAGATCCCGCGATTCCCGCGCATAGCTCATCGCCGCTTTATAATCGCTATGATTATGGCCGAGCCCAAGGCAGTGACCCAACTCATGCATCAGCGTGAAAGCCAAACTCTCCGCCCTCGACCCGCGCTCCGACACTGCAATATCGCAGTCGGCAATCAGCGCATCACTCAACTCGGGTTTTGCATAAGCCGACGTTGTCAGATTCGTCGAAGAAGCTACGATGGAATTCACCCCATCTTCCCCATCCAAGCTTGCGCCATCGCCTAGCTCGGCGCGCAGCTCAAGATAAGATCCGTTCACATTATTCCACTCACCCATAGCGATCCGAATCAAAGCCAACCAATAAGCTGAGTCACTCAAGAGTTGACTAGCCCCGGCAGCAAACTCATCTTTTTCATAAATAGGCGGTGGCGAAGGACTCACCAAAAAAGTAAGCACTGGCTGTTCAAGACTCACCGGCAAACGAGCTTCTCTCGCACCAGAAAGCAGGACAAAGCAGAAGGCTGGGGAAGCAATAAGAGACAGGCCGAGCACGAGCAAAGTCTTCAAAACCATTTGATACCCCCCAGTCTCAAGGCATAGGGGCTCACAACACGCCCGGCGCCAAAGCCAAGACCCTGATTAATCTCGACGGAAAAACAAGCGAGCCAGCTGATGCAGCCACCTTCATAGCCAAAGCCAGCGTAAGGACCGAACCCGACTCCCGACACACTGAATATCAATCCCCCGCCGAGGCTGAAATAGGCTCCACCCTTCAGACGGCTTCGCTGCGCCAGTGCTAGGGCTGTCAGAGACGCATCCATCTGCAAGCCTTTATTCGTGACGTAAGATAGGCCCAGATCCCCAAAGGAAGGAGGAATCGAGACCGGATTGGGACCACCCCCGCCGATTCCCGGAGGCCCTAAGCGCATAGCCAAGGCCCCCGCTTGAGCACGGCCCGACCCAGCACAAAAGGCAAGTAAGAGCAGTGCCCGGCTGAAACTTTTCATTTGAATCGCCATCCCATACCCAAGTTGAAGCTTTGTTTTCGTGCCGTCGCGAGAAAAATCCCCGCGACCCCAGCCGGGAATAGCGAGGAGCCCCATTCAGCCGTTACGAATAATTTGCTGCTCGATTGCCAGGCTATGCCTAAGCTAAGGCCTACATTGGTGTTGGTCGCGGAGCTCGGACGCTCATCGCCCTCAAGTCGCTTTACCGTCGTCGACTCTGAGGCTAGAGCCAGTCCCACTCGACCCAAGAGCAATTTGAAAAGGGGAAACTGGCGTGAGAAGGTGAGCAGGTGGGTAGTCTGTGTCACCGGCTTTTGCACGCGCCCGTAGGTCTCTAGCTGCAGCACCCAACGATCAGCAAAAAGGCCTTGCACCCAAAAAGCTGGACGGAAGCGTTCGTCCGTCTCTTCAATTGCACCCAAGCCCAAACTGAAACCCTGCGCAGCTTCTAGACGAAAACTCGCTAGACAGATAAGACTCAAGATCAGCGAAAACAAAAGCCGATAGCAATTCGAAAGGCGATAGAACATACGAGCCTTTTCTTAGATAAATAGCTTTAGGACATGCCGGATGAATCGAGATCGCAGCGAACTACAGGCCCTGAGAATCTCCGAAATACGTAGCAGCATCACAGAATTCAGCCTCTATCTCGATACTGGTAACGATATTATCCCCTATGCCACCAGTCGACACCAGTGGTCGCTGCCCGAGCGC
This sequence comes from Oligoflexus sp., assembly GCA_041736305.1. Lineage (GTDB taxonomy): Bacteria > Bdellovibrionota_B > Oligoflexia > Oligoflexales > Oligoflexaceae > Oligoflexus. Next base: position 22,125 of record JBGSTX010000381.1, read on the forward strand.
ATGAAACTCGTTCAAAATGGACAATTCGTCATTCTCTACGCGAGGCAAGACCAGGAGCGAGTGCGGCAGCATCTGACGAGCACAGCTGAAGAACCCTGGCCTTACCGCGGGAAAGAAGCTAGCGTTCAGTTCCTCATCGCCGACGGCATCGCCGAATTCATCAAGACCCGTTACTGCTTTCCCTTTCAAAAGAACCACTTCGAAATTTTCCAAGGCCTCGTTCAGCGCCTCTATCAGTACCTGTCCCAGCACTCCCGTTTGCATGAACTGCTGTGGCAGCTCACCCAGCACGATACTCATACATTCTACCACGCTGCACGCGTTGCTGCTTACGCGGTGGGTACCGCTTCATTCCTCGAAGTTTCTAAAAGCACAAGGCTCTGGGAGCTGGCCTTGGGTGCGTTTCTTCACGATATGGGGCATCTCTCGGTGGATTCCAGCCTACTTAAGTGCCCAGGGCCCCTCCTCCGAAAAGATTGGTACCAGATCGAGAGGCATCCTGACGAAACGCTACGACTCCTTAGCCAGGTTTCACTTAACCCTTACGTTCTAGAACTCGCCATCCATCACCATGAACGAATGGATGGGAGCGGCTATCCCCATCGTCTGGCAGGCGCAGAACTCCCCCTCGACGTCCGCCTGCTGAGCTTTGTCGAAGTTTTCACGGCCCTTACCAGTCCAAGGCCCTACCAGGCACCCTCCTCGTCGAACAAGGCCATTAAGTTTATGCAGGAGAAGCTCAGCCAGCGGATCGATCTGAGCCTCGTCGAGCCCTTTCAGGCCCTCTTGGGCTACGCTAAAGCCGAAAGAAGTCAGTTGAAAGCCCAGGAAGTGCTTTCCGCCTCCCTAGCGATCGTTTAAAATGCGGCTCTAGACCTTAAGGAGGCCGCTGTGCTGCACAGAATTTTGCTCGCTTTAGTGGCTCTATCCATTGCCCCCTATAGTCCCGCACAGGTCAACCCAGCCAAAGATGAGGAGACTTCCACCCCCGACCTTGACGAGCAAGATTTGCGCGAGGCACTCGATTTTTCCCAAAAAGAGCAGCGCGATAGCTTCGACTATGGAGTGGGTCTCAATATTGGGCCTATCCAACCCTGGACCGATTGGGGAACTAGTTTCCTATGGAAGCAGAAGTATGGGATCGCGAGCTTTAGCGTAGGTATCGGGAGTTTTGATTTCTCTGATAATTACAGGGATAGGAACTTCCAGGTTACAGTCGATAGCCAAAGCGCAGCTTATAGCCAACGTTTTTTTCCTCTGGGATTTGGGCCAATCTATTTGGAACCGACAGCTGGTCTAACGCACTGGAAAGGCGATATACAGCCGCAGGGTGATGACCCGCTCCTAGACGAACTGACAAGCGCGCTCAGTTCCCGATATGATCTTCACGGCGTATCGCTTGGTGTCAACCTAGGGCTGATGTGGATTTTTTCCAACCGCATTTTTCTTGATTACAATTTGATCGGTATCAACAAGGCTTTTTTCTTCAAAGAGTACTATTCGGTCAATACCGGAGAAGCCCGCGCCAACATCCGTCGTCAGATCTCGCGACCCTTGAGTTTCTCTAACGCTCACATCCGCGTTGGCTGGTCCTGGAACATCTGAGGCGTTACCTTCTCGTGGCGAGCTTAGGCCCTAGCGAGAGCTTCTGCTCCTGAAAGCGGGCCAAATCATCCTCGGCCGCGAGCAGCATATCCTGGATACTGCGTTGGTTCATCTTGTCGGCGTCGGAAGTGCAGCAGCCAAAGCTAAGTTCAATGGAGATCCGATCGTGATCGAGTCCATAGAGGTGTTGCGTTACAGCCTTAAGAATACGTTCGCGTAGAAAATCGCAACCGTCGGGCTTCGTCTCTGGCAGTATAATGAGGAACTCACCGCCCCATGAACGACCGACGATATCGTCAGCACGCGTCAGATGAAGGAGCTCATTGCCAAGTTGCTGCAGGAGTTTGATGCAGTAAACCGGTCCTTTGATATGAGAGAGATCACGAAAATTGTCGATCACCATCATCATCACGGAAAGGGGGAGCTTGAAGCGTTCAGCATGACGAAATTCTTTTTCGAAGCGACTATTGATATAGGCAAGATTGTAAAGCCTGGTGATACTATCCTGGTCTTCAAGTTCTCGAATCGTTTCCTTGGTCTGACTCAACTTCATAATGAGAGAGTTAGACTTATCATTGAGAAATTTGAGCTTTATGAGGAGAGTGACGCGTCCGACTAAATCTTGGCGAATATGCTCGACTCTACAAACTGAATCGGCCCCGGATTCTGCCTGCATCTCTTCAAGATCGGCATTTTTAGAGCTCGCGACCAAGAGGATCGCATAATAGTGGGGAGCTGCCTGATCATTGCGAATCCACTGGGATAATTCTGTGCCCGGGATGCTAGGAAGCTTCTCATCGATAATCACGACGTCGGGTTCAAAATCATCGATGCAGTCGATAGCTGTCTCAGCTGTAAGAGCTGTTTCAGTCTGAAAGGAAGTCAGCTGGGTCTCATAGTGCATGAGGGATTCAGCGGAGCCTGCGACGATCAAGACTTTTCCACGCTTGCCTTTGCCTGCCATACGACTTTCTCGCTCTACAAGTATACTGTCGACCGACTGCTCAGCTGAGCACGAGGAGCTATCGGCGTCTTTTGGCAAAAACGTAAAAGCATATCACTCCAAAGCACCCAAAAGCCCAAGGATGCAGGCTTAGCCGCGGAAATCAAAGGGATAAAGATTTGGTGTTTTAAGAGGTTTTTGACCTGAGGAACCCACTCCAATGGCTCAAAGCTCCCAAGAGGCTTAAACGTCCGGGTGAAATGCGGGGCCAAATTGAAGTTTTATTAAAGATTTTTCCCGAACTAGCCGATGAAACAAGGATAGGGGATTTTGATCAGTTGTTGGCTATCAAAAAGGGGATGGTAATGATTCGTAAAGGTTTAAAAACCATTGTAGTCCTAGCAATCGGGGCTGCAACTCATTATAGTTGCGGTGCGCCCACTGCACCGACCAGTACGACCAATTATGGAACTACAGGTCCAGCTGGAGAACAGGATCCAGGTGCGACGGATTCAGTTAAGACCCCCGGGAAAACTACGTCAGGAACTGGAACGGGCAGCAATGTGCCAACTGCCGCGCAGCTAGCCAAGTCCAGCGAATTCTTTCTCAATAAAGTGCAGCCGCTCTTCAAAGGTCTGCCCTGCAGCGATTGCCATAACGCTCCGCGAAACCTCAAAGATCCGAAGGTCGATGGCGGGACGGGCATTCTAGAACATAACAAGATGTTTGCATTTCTAAAAGACGGCAAGGGCGCCAACGACAATAAGCTTATCAACAAGCTCCTCGGTACTATCGTGCACACAGGCGGCAAGCAGTGCAAAGACGAAGCCGCCCAGCCCTGCGCTACGATCAAAGAATGGTATAAAACTGTCTTCGGTGACGGTGTTTTGAGTCTCGGCAAGATTGAAGGCGTAAACCGCGAAGGCGTTATCGCGGGCTGGGCGGGAAATATCGATGCGACCACGACGGCCTATGAGATTAAGCTCTTCCTCGATGGCGACAAGGCCACGGGCGTGGCTCTGCCCAATACAATGGCTAATCTAGATGCTTATGATAACGGCCTTTCAGGTCCTCACGCGTTTAGTGTCAAGCTACCCCCTGCTTTGATCGATGGTAAACCCCACAAGATTTGGGCCTACACCACTCATAACGGTACAGAAGTAATGCTGGCTGGATCACCTTTCAGCTTCCAGGCTTTTAAGCCCAAGGGCTCGTCGACTAACTTCAACGCGATTGGCTTTAATGGTTGTAACGGCGCCTGCCATACCTTTACCTATGAAACCCGCTGGGGCACTATGCTTGGCAATGGTATGGACGGCAGTTGGACCGCGACCAGCAATGCAGCCTATGACAAGATCTCTGGCAGACTCGGACATGGCGGTCCTGGGCTACCCGGGGGTTTGAGTGTTGCTGCGCTTCAAGCTTGGTTTACGGAAGAGTTCGGAACTCCAGTAGCTAATCCCTAAGATCCGGCAAACAAGAGGAGCACAACTCCTCTTGTTTTCAAGTTTTACTGCCAGGGTCGGACTATGACCATAGTCACGATAATAATCATGAGCAAAGTCGGAACTTCATTCAAATAGCGCAAGGTCTTGCCGCGGGGTAAGTCGGCGCTTTTTTGTACCTGCTCCACAAGTTTCCAAGCGTATATCGTACTTGCTGTAAGCAGTACGACCGACGTGAGTTTGACGTGAAACCAAGGCAGTTGGAACAGCCCTGGATTGAGCGCGATCATGCTCAGACCTGCGAGCCAGGAAACGACCATAGCTGGTATCGTAATTGCCTTGAGGAGGCGGCGACTCATCGTCTTCAAGAGATCTTCGACCTGTGCATTCTCTTGGCGTCGTTCGGCAGCGTAGATCAAAAGACGGTAGAGATAAAGTATGCCGGCCATCCAACTGATAATGGCGATCACATGCAAAGCCAAGATAGGTCGGTACCACTCAAGCATTCTGCGCGTCTCCTTTTTGAAGCAAAAGCGAGCCTCCGGAAAGACTTTGTAGACGGGATAAGCAATCGCGGCTGATGCAGTCGAGGGGATGCTGCTGGCGCAGCTTGGCGATTTTGCGCGAAATCGAGGCTTTCACGCTGAAATCTGCGGCCGCATCGTTCAATTGCCGGCAGTCGCCATCGAGCCGCAGGTCGACCCATAGGAAGGCTTCAGCGTTATAAGCTCGCTGAACAATATATTCGAAAGTCTCTGCCGTGGCTGGATCCCAGAGCTTTTCCACCTGTTCGACGAACCAGGCCGCTTGTCCCCCAGACTCCGCGGTGAAGGCAGCCAAGTTCTTGGGGTCCACATTCTGCAAGTTGATTACTCTGGTCTCTACCCCAAAGCGCCACACCGAAGCGAGAGCTTTCGACCAGAGAACGGATGGAGAAGCGGAACCAGAAGCCTGCGCCCGGGTTGTCTGCATAGTCAGGGTCGCGGGAGCTTGGTCATGGCGGAAGACTGCCGCCAGCTCCTGGAGAATTTGTCCTCCGACTTGAGGAGATACCTGTTGAGGACTGCGCGTCGCCTTCGGCCACTGCCGTCGAAACTGCTGAACGAGGCCTTGCACCCGCTTGAGCCGCGTCCCTAGTTTGCAGCTTCGATACGCGTATAGATTTTCATCCCAAGCCCCACCTGCCGCCTGGCAGCAGGGATAGAGACCGCTCTGTGGACTGACACCACCGTCCTCATGAAAAGTCAGGCCCAAAGCCAGACCGTTCAGTAAAGGATTATCGAGCGTGCTGATCATGCAGCTCGATTGCTGGCCACAAGTGCTCACAGAGTTCTCCGGGGCTGAGGTTGAGGACGAAGATTCTGCATTTTTTCCGAGAAGGCGCGTTTGCGAAAATCATCCCCGTTCAGTTCAAGCAGATCAGAGGTTTCGAAAAGCCGCGAATAGATGCGCGAGCCCACGCGCTGCTCAAGACTCTCGAAGCGGTCTAAATCAAAGCTACCAGGCTTCTTCTCGTCGAGCGAGCCATTGCCTAGGTTGACTCTTTCCGTCGGCTTAAGATCGTAATTGGTCGAAGCCACGATGATCTTATTGCGATTGTAACGACCCATCACCAGCTGGTCCAGAATCGAGGCCTCCCAATCACTGTTGCGACCCTTACCTAGCTCATCGACCAGAAGAATATCGACTTCGATCAGCTCGTTCAGCAGATTCGCATCGTTTTTGTCGTTCGCATAACCTGACTTTAGTTCGAGCAGCAGTTGGAAAAAATCAACGAAGCGAACGCTGATGCCGCGACTGGCAAAGTTCTTGGCGATGGCAGCCAGCAGGTACGTTTTGCCAACGCCCACAGGCCCACCCAGCAACAGCCCGCG
>JBGSTX010000040.1:0-3703 GCA_041736305.1 Oligoflexus sp.
GAAATCGATGACGAGGCCCTTGCCGAACTCAAGAGACAGCAGTGGCGAGGTAACGTCCGAGAGCTGAAGAACGTCTTACAAAGGGCCTTGATTCTGCATCAGCCCGGCTGTATTAACGCCGAGATGCTTGAGATTAGGGATCGGCGCCCCATATCGACCACTGAGCTTCCCTCAGTTCTGGCTGAGACTCCGCTTACGGTGAATAAGGTACAACGTTCGCTCGACGACTTCACCTTACCCAAAGAGGGCATCAAACTCGAAGAACTCGAGCGTAAAATCCTTGAGCAAGCAATGGAAAGTGCGCGGTTCAATCAGACCAAAGCTTCGCAATTGCTAGGTATCTCGCGCCACACCCTGCGCTACAGGCTGGAAAAATTTGGACTCTTGGATTTGCCCGGCAAGGCAGGCGAAACCTGAACCAGAGAGACTCATGTACAAAATACTGCTGGTCGACGATTACAAACCGAATCTACGCATACTCGAAGAGACTTTTGCTGAAGCTGGCTTCGAATTTCGCTCTGCCAGCAGCGTGAGGCAAGCTGAATCGCTACTAGAGGCCGAGACTTTCGACCTGGTTTTAAGTGATATACAGATGCCCGGTGAAAGTGGTTTTGACCTTTTGAACTGGATACAGGCTCGGGGAATGAGCGAGATTCCGGTACTGCTGATCACCTCAGCTATGCCCGAAGCAGAACATCGCATTCGGGGCTTGAGCATGGGAGCCGTCGATTATATCCTACGCTCTCTCAGTCCCGACGAAATTATTTTGCGAGTCCAAAAGGCAATCGAGCATGTACTTGAGATCAAGAAACTGAAAGCTAGTCTCGAGGATTCAGAAAAGCTGGCTTCCCTAGGCCGCATCATCGCAGCCTCGAATCACGAAGTGAAAAACCTTGCCCAGATAGTTCGTCTCTCTGCCGAGTCTATAGCACGCAGGGGCAACGACGACGAAGAGGACACTAGCGCTCTGCTCCAGGCAGCGAGCATGTTGGCGGATGTTACTCGATCGATGAATTCCCTTTTGAAAGACGAGTCCTCACCCACCCAAAACTTAGAGCTAGGGGGGACCGTATTGCAAATGGTGCACATGTCAAAGCTTGTGCTCAAGGGCATCTCTATCGAGTGCCGCTTTGAAAAAGCTCAAAAATATTGGGTCAAAGCTAGCTCCGTTGCGCTTAAGCAAGTTGTACTCAATCTATTCCTCAATGCCCGCGATGCGATCAATGAAGCCCAGGAAAACTCTGGAGCTGGAGTTGGCCTCATCATTATCGACTTGATCTCAGAAGACACGCATACCCTTCGCCTTGATATAAGAGACGATGGCCTTGGACTGTCTAGCCGCGCTTGCGTTACGGAGTTTCCGGCCTTCAACAGTACCAAGCAATTGCGAGGTGGGACGGGCCTCGGGCTCTGGCTTGCATCACGACTGCTCAAAGGCATGGGGGCGCGACTTCAGCTGGAGTCTGAGGGTCCAGGCACTGGGGCCAAAGCTAGTTTGTTTCTGGAAAAGGCCGGCGAGCCAGGACCGCAGCTCGATCTGAGTCGCTATCTGAGCGATACTTGAGTACTCGCGTCCTTAATTAATATATAATTTCAGAAGCTCCTGAGAGGTCGGCATGCATGAAGACGAGATAACTGCGGAACCTGTAAAAGCATTGCTCGCTGAAAAAATGCTTTTTCAACGCGTGTTTGAACTTGCGCCAGATCCGATCATCATTGTGGACCAAACTGGTACAATAGTGCTTGCGAACGCTGAAGCGGAGCAGAAGTTCGGCTATAAGATAAGTGAACTCGTCAAGATGCCTATGGAAATCCTCATTCCGCAGCGCTATCACAAGGAGCACGTGGGCTACCGAGAATCGTACAGTCAGTCTCCTCGGGTTCGGCCCATGGGAAGCGGACTCGATCTTTTTGCAAAACACAGCAACGGTGAAGAGTTTCCGGTTGAGGTCAGTCTCAGTCCTTTGCGCATTGATGACGAACTGATGGTTATCGCCTTGGTCCGCGATATTAGCGAGCGAAAGCTAGCTGAAGCCAGTATCAAGGAGAAGGCTAAAGCATTGGAATTTGCCAACGCTGAGCTGAGCCGATCGAATAAGGAACTCGAACAATTCGCCTATATCGCATCACACGACCTGCAGGAGCCTCTGCGATCCATTTCAGCGGCCTGTCAGCTCCTGGAGAAGAAGTACCATGGAAAGTTAGATGCCAAGGCAGACGAATTCCTGCAGTATGCGGTTGACGGTGCCAAGCGAATGCAAAATCTGATCGAAGACCTGCTCAAGTATTCGCGCCTGGGAACCAAGGCACAGAACTTTCAGAGCGTCGATCTCAACCCACTACTGCGGCAGGTCCTGGAGGGACTGCAGGCTTCACTGCAGGAAGCCGGAGCCAATCTCACCATCGATCAGCTGCCGACGATTACAGCTGATCGGTCGCAGATCTTCCAGCTCTTGCAGAACCTCATCGCCAACGCCCTTAAATTTCGCAGCGAGAAACCCCCAGAGATTACCATCGGCTACCGCGAAGTCGGTGACGCCTTCGAGTTCTTCGTGAAGGACAATGGGATTGGCATCGACAGCAAGTATTTTACGCATATATTCGAGGTTTTCCGGCGCTTACATAACGCGGAATCTTACTCGGGTACGGGCATTGGTCTCGCCACGTGTAAGAAGATTGTCGAGCGCCACGAAGGTCGGATCTGGGTCAATTCAGAAATGAACAAGGGTTCAACCTTCTATTTTTCACTACCTAAGCGAGTTGGTAAGTATGAATGATAGCGCGAGTAACGCTAGGGTTTTTCGGATGCTTCTCGTTGAAGATAGTCCGCTCGATGTCATGCTCGTGCAGCAGGCTTTGCTAGACTCCCCTAATCCGATTGAACTGAGTATAGCGCGAGATGGCGAAGCCGCGACGAGCTTTTTGGAAAAGAGCAGCTCGCCGCGGATCGACCTCATTCTCCTCGATCTCAATCTACCGCTCAAGAACGGCATGGAGGTCTTGAGAGAAGTGAGAGCCAGTAAGCAACTGGCCCTTTTGCCCATCGTAATATTTACGACTTCCAACGCAGACGAGCATATTAACTCTGCTTACATTGGAGGCGCTAACGCCTACGTTCGAAAGCCTATCGATGCTGATGAGTTCATGAAAAAGATTAAAGCTTTGGTCGAGTTCTGGGCTTACGCTGCTGCGCTTCCTAAAATCGATGGAACGCTACTTCGATAACGTGAAGACTTTTTATGCGGTCACGGACCGCTATAGTCGTTGTTGCTTCCAATTCGTTTTTAAATACTGCCACATGAGCGGGATGAGCAATGCGATGGTAGATGGCGTCGGTTTGGATATGTAAAATGTTTCTCAGGTTTTCGTAAAAAATGCCTCGCAATATCCCGGACGCAAGTTCTTCGCTAAGTCTCGTCTGCGCTGATGTGATAGTAATTTTGACCCGCCCCTTATCAAAACCCCCAGCAAAATAGCCCATCCATTCCTCCGGTGGAAGGTAATGAATGGAAGTCAGTCGATGGGCACGCTGTTTCATGCTCTTTTCCTCATTCTGAGGACCAAAACCGGCGTTTTCTGTATCATGGCCTGTTTGAGGGAGACGCTTCCTATACCGAGCCTTTCGAGAAAACCATGTCCTTGGGCGGCCATGATCAGAAGATCTGCTTTCTCTGCCATCATAGCCTGATCGATGCGCTCATGA
>JBGSTX010000041.1:0-28312 GCA_041736305.1 Oligoflexus sp.
AGTATCCCAAGGTGCCTATGTCATTCACCAGTAACGTAGCCCTGTCGCCAGGACTGAGACTAATCAATCAAGAGCTTGGAAATTTGCTTCCTCCTTTCCAAGCCCTACCCATACCCTTCAGGGTTGGGTGGGGTGATTGACTGCAGACCTTGAGAAGAGCTACTTTCCTGGGTAGAACCAAAAGATTAACGAAAAGCTCAACCGAAGCCAGGAGTAAAAATGCGTATCGACTTTGTCGCACTCATGCTGCTTGCCAGTCTTACCCACGTCGCTTGCAAAGAGGAAAGCAGCAGCGATCCTATAGCTGATGATACTCACCATCCTTCGGTTCAAACTCCGGTCGAGTCACCGGTAGTAGTACCGGTGGTCGCGCAGTCAAGCGCTCCAGAAGCTGCAACTGAGCAACCTTCTACGACTACGTCGACGGAAACTCAACCTATCCCAGTGTCGCAGCCCGTGCCACTGGATCTTCCAACGGCGGGAGAATCTTCAGTGGTGTCCGGGACCACTCCTGTACCCACTCAGCCAACTACTCCTGGTGATATATCTCTTGCCGAGCAGCCTGTAGCAACTCAGCCTGTAGTAACGCAGCCGGTAGCAACGCAGCCGGTAGCAACGCAGCCGGTACCAAGCACCCCACTTCCACCAGAAGCCGAATCCTCGTCGACGGCGGCAGAGCCAAGCCCTACGGCTTTGCTCGCAGTTTTCGGTGACAGTATTTCAACCGGTATACTAGCCGATACTCGACTAGGGCGTGGTATAGGTTCACGTGCAGGGGAGATCGTCGCCAAAATGTTTTCTGGCGATGTGACGAGTCGCTTGGAAGCTCAGAGAGCCCTGGCTCGTCCAGAGGTGGCTGCTGTAAGCACGATGGAACCCTACGGTCTGCGAAGCAGCGTTGCGCGTAAAAAGGGACTGAGCGTCGATCAGGTCGACTTCGTGAACCTCGCACAGTTTGGAGCTGTCTCAGGAGAAATTCCACTCATGCTCGACCAGTTAAAAACAGTCGAAGGTAATCTTGGAAAAAAAGCGGATGTCATCTTCATGATGCTCGGCAGCAACGATTTCTGCAGCGATAGCTCAATTGATGATTTTCGATCGAGCTACGAGAGCGGACTGGCTTATCTTCTTAAAGAACATCCCGAAGCTCATTACATTCTGACCCCGATTCCCGGCATCGATCAGCTAGCCCCCATTGACTATACCTACATTCCAGCCTTTCCCGGAACCTCAGGGGCTATACTTAGCTGCAACACGCTGCACAAAGACTATTGCCCCCGCGTCAACGCACCTGATGCTGCAGAGCGCCTGCAAAGCATGAACGTCGTGATACTCGAAGCGGCAGAAAAAATGAAGGCACTGGTAGGCGCAGAACGCGTCACGAGTGTAACGAGGCTCATAGACTGGCAAATTCAACGAGATCAGCTCTCTTTCGACTGTTTTCATCCCAGTGCAGACGGGCAGAGGGCCTTGGGAGAACTGATCGGCGAAGCCTTACTCGCTCCCTAACTTAGGCTTTTTTCCTGGCGGCGACCATATAGGATACGCCCCAGGGAATAGGCAGGCCGCTGAGTTGTAACGACCACTCGGCATAGGTAAACAAGCGCAAAAAGCCATTGACCCAGCCCGGAAGCGGACGATGATCGGCACCTTCCTCAGCAGACGTACTGACGCGATCACGACCCCAGCGCCAGCGATCGCGAAGGCTGAGCAAGGCAGCGAAAGGAAAACCCCAGGCTAAGAGATGCGAGCGAAAAACCAGCTCGTAGCCTTCCGCTTCAAGCATTTTTTTCATATCGCTGGGCAGGAATCGTCGGCCAGCTGCTGTTTGCCGGTCGTGCTGTCTCCAGAGGAAGGGATAGGCCGGCTCGTTCCAGATTAGAATAGATCCAGGACTCTGCACAGCAGCCAGGGTTCTGAGCGCGAGCGCAGGATCGCTGACGTTCTGGTGATAGAGCACGCAAAGCATAACAGCGATATCGAAGCTGCCTAAATCGAGTTCACGAAGCTTTTCGATGGCTCCCGGCACGACTTTCAAATCGGGAAAGCGTTCCTCAGCTAGCGAGCGCGCAAGAGCTGAAGGCTCAATTCCAACTACCTCACCAAAATCTCGCAAGGCCGCAGTACTGCCCCCTGTTCCACAGCCGACATCGATGAGCCGCAGCCGCTCTCGCTGAGGCGCGAACTTCCGGATAAGGGTCTTAACGGCCTGCAGTCTGGCACGATAATACCAGCCTTTTTCTTCCTGCTCTGCGAGTGCTTGATAGGCAGCAGCTTCCATTCAGTTAACCCTAGCAGTAGTGGAAATGTACTCATGGAGGTTGGATCGATAGAAAGCCACGGTCTCGCGGAGCCCTTCCTCGAGACTCACGCGAGGACGCCAGCCGGTGGCTTCCTCGAACTCCTTATAGCTTCCGTAGTAGTCGCCTATGTCGATAGACTTTCTTTCCGCAGGGAAAGGGATGGTCTCCAGTTGGAATTTCAGATCGTGGCTGAGAAGAGTCGCAAACTCTTTGAGGCTATGCGACTGATGATGGCCGAGATTGTAGGTTCGTCCCGAGAGCCGACTGAGAGCCGCCTTCTCCAGGGCATGGACGACGTCGGTGATATAGTTGAAGTCTCGCAGCTGTTCGCCATCTCCATAAAGCTGTATCGTCTCACCAAGCAAACCTTTTCTCAGAAATATCCCAGCAAAACCCTTGTCATTACTCATCAGGTCCATACGGGGCCCATAAGTGTTGGTGAGGCGCAACGCGATCGACTGCAGCCCATAGACCTGATGATAGAGCTGGAAATACTGCTCAGCAGCCCACTTGTGGATGCCGTTGATATCGACCGGCTCGATAGGATGCGCCTCGTCGACTGGAAGATAGCGCGGTTTACCGTATACCTGCCGCGTGCTAGTGAGAATGAGGCGCGCCTTAGGATTGTGCTTTCGGCAGCTCTCGAGCAGATTGAGGTGACCACGGCAATTGATTTCAAGATCATTGATCGGATGCCGCATGCTATCGATATGGCTCAATTGCCCGGCCAGGCAGAAGATGAAATCTTGACCCGAGACAAGGTAATCGAGACTGTAGGGTTCACGGATATCAGAATAGTTAACGTGCACCCGATCTTTTATATCTTCAATGTTGAAAAGTCGGGCTCCATAGTTAGGAATCATCGCATCGATGAGAGTGACTTTAGCTCCAGCTTCGACCAGGTGAAGAGCAAGGTTGCTCCCGATAAATCCCAGTCCGCCGGTTATCATAACTTTCGCGTTCTTAAAGTTTTCCATCTGCTTCCTCTCTGTCGAGACTAGGGATAGACCTCAGGGGCTCTGGCGACCGATGGCCCGCTGTGTCTAGCGAACCATAGGCGTAGCGCACGACAAACTGCGGCATGCCCGAGTGGTCGAGAAAGAGGCGTCCGAGGTATTCGCCCACGAGACCAATATTGAGCAATTGAACGCCGGCGAAGAAAGTCATCACCACGAGGATAGTCGGCACCCCTAGAGTCAGGCCGGGGTTGAAAAATTTATCGATGATGACCAAGATGATCAATGGAATCGTCGCCAGTGCGGTGATGAGGCCAAAAATTGCGGCCAGACGCAGAGGTCCGATCGAAAAGTTGAGAAACATATTCATCCAAAGACTGACGAGCTTCTTGAATGTATAGCCCGATTGTCCTTCGACCCTCTTCTTATGCTGAACGCTAATCTGCGAAATATTTTGGGTAGTACGGAAGATGAGTCCGTCGATGTAGGGAAAAGCCCCATGGTATCGAATCACTTGATCGACGACGAATCTACTCATGACCTTGAAACTAGAAAGGTAGATATGCGGAGGCTTCTTCAGCATCACATTAGCGACTCGATCGTTGAAGCGGGAGCCTAGATTTCGGAACCAGTGATGCTGCTTTTGTTCATAGTACCCATAGACAGTATCGTAGCCTCCCGCCAGACTGTGCTGGTAGAGACGAAGAGCTTCAGAAGGTGGGTTCTGGCCATCGTCGTCGAGTACAGCCACATAGTGGCCACGGCTCTGGTTGAGCCCCGCGAGCACAGCATTATGCTCGCTGAAGTTGCGCGATAGATGCAGGTAGGTCAGACGCGATGGAAACGCATCCGCCAAGCCGCGGCAGACTTTCTCAGTAGCATCCTTCGAACCATCGTTGACCAAAATGATTTCAAAATCGATTGCCTTGCAAGCATCGACGATGTCCTGGACCACCCCACCGATACTCGAGGCTCCATTATAGACGGGAATGACCAAACTGAGATCAGGACGTTTCATTAAAGTCAACCTCGTTAAGACTGGATATGACAGTCGACTGTTCTTCTTCGCTGAGCTCCGGAAAGAGAGGCAGTGAAAGTAGTTCTTCTGCGGCCTTTTCGGCGACAGGCAGATCACCTAAACCGTAGCCAAGGTCGGCGTAGGCAGGCATGAGGTGAACCGGACGCGCGTAGTGGATGCCGGTGAGAATACCGCGCTGCGCGAGCTTTTCCTTGAGCAGCTGGCGTCTGGAGCTCCGGATGGCAAAGATATGGAAAGCATGGGTTCGATCTGGCTTGAGAGTAGGTAAGCGGTAGCGATTCCTATCCAGTTCGGCGAGATAGCGATGCGCGATGGCGAGACGCTTTTGCATATGACCGGCGAAGTGCTGTAATTTGAAACGCAAAATAGCTGCTTGCATTTCGTCGAGGCGGCTGTTGAAGCCATCGATCACTGCCTCAGCTTTCTCGTTGAACCCATACATGCGTAGCTTCCGTAAGCGTTCAGCCAGCTCCTCGTGAGGGCTGGTGCAGAGCCCCCCGTCGCCGAAGGCCCCCAAATTCTTGGTGGGGTAGAAAGAAAAGCAGCCCACCATTCCGAATGTGCCCACTGCCTGCCCTCGGTAATCCGCGCCGAATGATTGGGCGCAGTCTTCGATCACGGCGATCTTTCTTTCCCTTGCGAAATTGAAGAGCTCTTCTAAATCAACGGCCAAGCCATGGAGGTGAACTGGAATGATCGCTTTAGTCCGGCTCGTGCAGGCGCGAGGTAACTCCTGCATGTTCATGAGGAGAGTATCTGGCTCGATATCGACTAAAACCGGCCGGGCTCCGCTGATACGAATGGCAGCGAGAGTCGGCACGGCGGTATTCGGCACGGTGATGACTTCATCGCCTGGCCCGATTCCGAGCGAGCGGAGAGCGAGGACTAAAGCATCGGTACCCGAATTTACGCCGATCGCATGAGGGGCACCAATAGCCGCAGCAAACTCGCGTTCGAAGGCCTGAACTTCAGGTCCCAAAATTAATTGTCCGGAATCGAGAACTCGTTGTATCGTAGCGAGAATCTCATTGCGGTGCTCATTCCACTGTCGACGGTAGTCAAAAAAGGGAATCACGATCATGCCTCATTTCCGAGAGGTGCAAAAAAATCATCCCTACCTAGCTAGCTTCCTCTCGCTTAGTCTCATTTTCCTCGGCCTAGCTCTGGCTCATTTTGCACTCTGGTTCCTGCTACTCCGCCAAAGTCCAGATCGGAGCTGGTTCAGTTTGCTCAGTGCTTGGGACGCTGGCTGGTATCTGCGTGTCGCAAGTGAAGGCTACGATGCTGCCAGCTCGGCCTTTTTACCCCTCTATCCTGCACTCATTCGCGGAACTGCTGCACTCTTTTCTTGGTCGAGCCGCGAAGCCTATCTTGGAATCGGGATCGTCCTTTCCTTTCTCTTATTCTTCGGCGCTCTCTACGCCCTCGTGCGCTTAGGAAGCGAAGGGGAAAATGTGCGTGAGTTGCCTCTTTCCAGCAGGCTGCCGACCCTCTGGGGTCTAATCCTTTTAATCGCTAGTCCAGCTTCCTATGTTTTTCATACTTTGCATACAGAGTCACTGTTTCTCTTCTCTTCGGTCCTGGCCTTTCTGGCTCTATCACGCAATAGGCTCTTCGCAGCGGCAGCCTGGGCTGGAGTCGCCGCTTTAGTGCGGCATCAAGGCGTTTTTCTGGCAATTGGAATAGCCGTCGGATTGGCGATAAAAGCCGATGGTCGGTCTCAGAGCTTGCGTCGGTTTGTTAGTTCAGGACTTATTAGTGCTAGCTTTTGGGCTCTTACGCCGCTTTTACATCTATGGCAGGGAAGGAGTGCTTTTCCAGCATTGGATGCCCACAACGAGAATTGGTTTGTTGCCGACGGTCTCGGGGCTTACTTTAAAACATTCGTGTTCGCTAATCCCATCCAAAATCTTCGGCCTGGTAGCATTCTCCACCATCTATTCTTCTTCGCGCTTGTGGCTGGGACTGTGCTTCTCTTACGACGGCGTCGCTGGGCTGAGGGTACTTACGTGCTTTTGAGTTTAGCGGTACTGCCCATGCAGGGCGAATTGGTCGATTCCTTCCGCTTCGGAGCCGTCCTCTTTCCCCTTTTCTTTTTGGCTGGCGAGTATGCTCTTAAGCTTCAGGCTAAGTGGCGTTGGCTAGGTCTCTTCTTCTATTTTGCGTTCAATATGCTAGTGGCTTGGCAGTATGGAAATCAACGCTGGGCCTACTGAATAATTTTGAGGATTAGCCCAGTAAATCAACATATTTGAGAATTGAATGGCAACCTCGCACAACGGCTTCGGATGGTTTTTCGCCGATGCGAACATCGAGACAGGTAGCAGCCTCGAGGCAATCGCGAAGAGAGGCCGTATAGGCTCCTCCCCCGCATAGCATCAAGCCGCTGGCTATGAGGTCGGCCGACAACTCGGGCGCTATTTCTTCAAGGACTTGCTTCACCATATCGACTATCTGCTCTATAGGGCGATGCAAAGCATCTTCAATACCTTCTTGCGAGACAGTCACCGACCGCGGAAGGCGCTGCTGGCTATCGAATCCCTGCAGGGTGATAGTCGAGCCCGAGAGGGAGCCTGAGCTAATCATTTCCTTAGCAGCGCGTGCAGCGCTTAGCGATATCAAAACCCCGTATTTATTGTGGATGCTGGCCACGATCGCCTGGTCCATGCTGCATCCGCCTATGCGCAGCGAACGACCGGCGATTATTTTTCGAAGTCCGAAGACGATAGCTTCCGTAACACCGCTACCGACATCGATGAGCATCTGACCAAAAGGCTCATCGATGGGAATGCGATGCCCAATAGCTGCTGCCAAGGGTTCTTTGACGACTTTCACCTGCGAGGTGCCGATGGACGAGGCTACTTCGATGAAAGCCCTTTCCTCGATGGGACTCGCGCCGAGAATAGATCCCACTATAGCCCGCCGTCGGCCTGAAAAGAATTTCCTGACTCCAGCACGTTTCGCTAATTCACGGAGGAGCAGTGAGGCGAGAAAGGGGCGTTCGATAACGCCCTCGTGCATGGGCGAGAGCACCTGGATACCTTCGGGAGCCTTGCCCATCATGGCTGCCGCTACACTTCCCACAGCAACTATCTGCGGGCGATCGGGAGGGCCCCTAAAGGCGATGTAGGCGGGTTCACTGATTAAAATGCCTTCACTTCGGGAGCAGATAGAGAACTTTGAGGTTCCAAGATCAATGCCTATGTCGGATTGGTACATCTTTGCAAACATCGATCTAGCCTCGCACTCTAACTTTTTTGCCTCACTTTCCAGCGTATCGGATCGTCGGTCAGTACTCCAGCTCGAACTCGGCTCGAAGCAGCCCCGACGCTCAAGCTGTGGAGAACTCGGCGTTTAAAATTCTCGCCTAAAGCGCGCTTAAGCCGGTCCACCCTCCAGTGCGAACGGTAGACGCTCAAGCCGTGGAGAACTCCGATCTTACGGCCTTTCGCGTAACACGCGTTTAAGGATCTTACCGGTGGGGCCCTTGGGGAGCTGATCGAGCAAGCTTACCCCCCGCGGGTACTTGTAAGCGGCCAGCCGCTCCTTGCAATAGGTGAACAGCTCAGCTTCTTCGCAGCTAACACCGGGGCGCAGGACGACGAAGGCATGCACCTCCTCCCCAAACTGCTCATGGGCGAGCCCTACGACAGCTGCTTCCATTACCGCGGGATGCGCGTAGAGGTGCTCCTCTATCTCCCGAGGGTAGATATTGAATCCACCACGAATGATAAGGTCTTTCTTGCGATCGACCAATCGATAGAAGCCATCCTCATCGCGGGTAGCGACATCCCCGCTGCGAAACCAACCATTGTCCAGAACTTCAGCGGTAGCATCTGGCTTGCGAAAGTAGCCCTTCATCACATTATGACCCTTGATGCAGAGTTCGCCAGGGACACCGTTTTCCTCGATTACAGCGCCTTCTTCATCGATCAGGCGAAACGAAACACCCCAGATGGGGACTCCCACCGAACCGACTTTTTTGCCCCCACCTAGGGGATTGCAGGATGCAACAGGTGAGGTTTCCGAGAGACCATAGGCCTCGATCAGATCAACACTGAACTTTTTATCAAAACGCCGCATGACCTCTTCAGGCATCGGGGCTCCTCCCGCGAGGCAAAGCACGAGAGAGGCGAGGCTTTCCGCTTCGATGCCAGGTAGATTCAAAAGTCCGTAATACATCGTCGGCACACCGGCGAATATATTGATTTGAAAGCGTTGAATGAGCTGAGCCGCCTGAATAGGATCAAAGCGTTTCATAAAGGTCAGGGTTCCGCCAGCGAGGAGGGTAGAATTCTGGAGAACCGTCTGCCCAAAGCTATGGAAGAGCGGCAAAGCCACCAGTGAACGAATTTCTTCGGGCCGCAGATCTTTTTCTCGGGCAAGCGTCAAGAGAAACTGGGCGTTATAGAAGAGATTGAAATGCGAAAGTTCCGCTCCTTTAGGACGACCGGTGGTTCCCGAGGTATAAAGAATCACCGCGGTATCGTTTGGAGAACTTGCATAGCTTTCAGTCAGAGCTTGAGCTTCCTGGATCAGCGAGCGCAAGCTATGAACCCGAGTTCCCTGGGGCCCCGTGGCCACCGACGATTCGCTTTCAAGTCCTTCGATGATCATATGCTCGAGCTTCGGGCATCGATGCCAGGCAAGTAGAGCTTCGCTCTGCAGTTCTTTACAGGTGATGAGAGCAACGGCTTCACTGTCGCCCAAGTGATAGGCGATTTCATCAGATTTGAGCAGTATGTTGAGCGGGACTACAGGAAGACCGCAGAATTGAGCTGCATAGTAGGCGAGGGTAAAAGTCGGGATATTGGGCAAAAGCAAAGCGACATGCTGTCCAGGCCTTAGCCCCATATTCTCCAGCGAAGCAGCCAGTCGTGTAACTTGAGACCAAAGTTCACTATAGCTGATTTCTTGATCATCAGCGCACAAGGCAATTTTAGCCGGATAGCGGCGGGCCGATTCAGCGAGCATAGTGCAAATATTCAGGCTCATAGTGCAGACTCCCCCTGAGGCGTTGGTGATTTCTCTCATTCCTAAGTGAAGTAGCTCTTACACTAGCAGCTGCGCTGAGGAAGAGGAATGTGCTCAAACACCGGTTTCTTCGCTTCATACCTTCTTTTATAAGTGAGAGCCAGCCTTAGCTGAGGTATGAATATCAAAGTGAACGGCATAGCTCCTGCAGAGATTAGATTGGGAAGAGAAAAAATATTCAGGAGGTACGTCATGATTAGCGCTAGTGAAATCAAGGCCCATACGCCAGTTGTTTGTTCGAATAATGGTCAATTTGCTGTTGTCGATCACATGGAGGGCAGAGACACGATCAAACTTGCAAAAGATGAAAATGGAGTTCATCATTTCATTCCGCTCAGCTGGGTCACAGCCATCGACGACAAAGTACATATCGATCGTCCAGGCGACGAAGCTATGCGTGAATGGTCGACTACACCCTATCAAATGTAATGTAGGCCTGAATTTATTGTCACGGGCCTATGCCGACCTAGTCGGGAGGCCGTGACCTTAAGCCCCATTGGTGTATGCAAAAGAGTATTGAATTGTAGACATATGCCTGCAGTTCTGGACCTCCACTCCCCCTATCCCCCTTCTCATCTCAAGCTACTTGTATACAGATCCAAGAAAAAAGTTTGCTCCCAACAAATGTAAAGAGTTAAACAGAGGATACTATTTCTTGGGGGACACTCATGGAAACTTCCGTATCTATCAGCTCTAGTCGTGAGCTTGAAGCGTATCGTCATGCCCAACGCCTAGCTTATGACAGTGTCGAGGCCGTAGCTGCGCGTTTGACGGAAGGCGTTACCGAGCGTCAGGCTGCGCAGTGGGTTCGCGATTATCTGGCCGAGCAGGGGATTAAGTACTATTTCCATGCTCCCTTTGCTTGGTTCGGTGAAAGAACACAGCTAGCTGTCGATTGGGGCGACGACGATTTTCTGCCGACCGATCTTGCTTTGGAAAAAGGCATGCCAGTCATACTTGATGTGGCTCCCGTGGTC
This sequence comes from Oligoflexus sp., assembly GCA_041736305.1. GTDB lineage: Bacteria > Bdellovibrionota_B > Oligoflexia > Oligoflexales > Oligoflexaceae > Oligoflexus. Next base: position 10,310 of record JBGSTX010000041.1, read on the forward strand.
GACGGTTTTGCCGCTGATGTAGGATATGCTTTTTGCTTCGGACACAATGATCAGCATGAGGCTATGCTAGACGATTTGGAAGCTTACCGGGAGATGATTCCTCGGATGCTCAAGTCTGGCAGCAACATGCAAGACGTTTACATGGCCATCGATCAAAAAATCCGCGAGCAAGGCTATCTGAGCAGTCACCGCTCCTATCCGGCTGGCGTAATCGGGCATCGCGTGACGACTCTCTCGCCCGAAGGTATCGATGATGAGGCTCGCGGTGGAGGCTTCGGGATTTCCGCCTATCGTTATCTCAAAAATAAAAAGGTGCAGTCGGCGACAGCTCCTGAGCTATCTCCTTATTGGAACGATTCCCATCTCTCTGCTCACGCACCAGAGATAGGACTTTGGGCTGTCGAGCCGCATTTTGCTCGCAATGGGATCGGGGTGAAATTCGAGGAGCTTCTCGTGGTGAGCGAAAATGATGTTTACTGGCTCGACGACGCGCTTCCTCACGTTCAGCGCTGGAAGCGGGGCCAGGCACGAGTCCCTCAAGCCGGTCAGCCGCTGGAAGGTCTTCGCGTCTGATTTTTTCTAAAAGCATCTCATAGAGATATTTGGGGTGCACTCTTTTCAGGGGAACATGCATGAAATTGAATATTCGAAGGGCCGCCGTACTGGGCGCTGGAACCATGGGTACACAAATAGCAGCGCTGCTGGCTGCTTCTGGAATTACAACTCACTTGCTCGATCTGAGCAGTGAGGGAGAACGATCGAGTCGGGCTCTTGCAGCTATAGCCAATTTAAAGCAGTTGAAGCCAACACCGCTTTACAATGAAGCCTCGCTGTCCAGACTGATTCCTGGCAATTTCGATGACGATATGAAAGTGCTCGAAGATTGCGATTGGATCCTCGAAGCTGTGGTCGAGCGGCTGGATATCAAGCAGAGTCTCCATCGCAAGATCGCCCAGTATGCTCGGCCGAACGTACCTGTGACGACCAATACTTCAGGTATCAAGTTGGTGGACATCGCTGCAGAGTTCTCGCCAGAGCAGCGGCAAAGATTCTTCGGAACCCACTTCTTCAATCCACCCCGCTACATGAAGCTCCTCGAAATAATTCCACACCCCGAGACTAATCTCGAACTGCTGAACGCCTTTGAAGCCTGGTCCGAAGAGCGCCTGGGCAAGGGCATCGTTCGAGCGCGCGATACTGTTAACTTCATCGCCAATCGCATCGGTACTTTCTGCAGCCAATCAGTGCTCAGGGCCATGGACGATCTCGGCCTCAACGTTGAAACGGTCGACTCTCTTACCGGTCCCCTGATTGGTCGTCCCAAGTCAGCGACTCTCCGTACCGCCGATGTTGTAGGCCTGGATATTGGTGCAGCCGTGGCCCTAAACAACTACGAGAAAGCGCCTGATGATCCCTATCGCGACTGGTTTTTGCCTAAGCCTTGGCTGGCTAATCTGATAGAGCGTGGCCATCTGGGTCAGAAAACAGGCTCTGTGGGCATCTACAAAAAAGATAAAGATGCGAGCGGCAATACGCTGATCCTAGCCTATCGTCCTGCGACGCAGAGCTATGAGACTCAGAACCCGACTGTTTTTCCCTGGTCAGAAGAAGCAGCCAAGGAACGAGACCTCGTCAAACGCATTAAACTGATCCTGAAGCACGACGACCCTGGCGCGCAAATGGTCTGGCGCAACCTGCGCGATATCTTCTCTTATTCCGCCTATCTGGTGCAAGACATCGCCGATGGTTTGGTGCAACCAGTTGATGATGCGATGCGCTGGGGTTACAGCTGGGCTATGGGGCCTTTCGAGCTTTGGCAAGCTCTGGGCTATGATGAAGTTCTGGCAAGAATGCAGCAGGACAAAGATAAAGATGGCTTGAAAATAGCCTCCTGGTTGCGCGAAGGTATGGCCTTTTACAGTCCCATGCCGGCCAGCCGCGAATGGCTTGCGGCAGGTGGGCCACGGACGCAGCTTCAGGTGAGTTCGCGTGGGACGGCTAACCGGGAAATTCCTCAAGCGAGCTATCGCTTCAGTCTGCCGACCTTTGAGAACAAGAGCGATAGCCGTGTAATCATGAGCAATCCAAGCGCCAGCCTGGTCGATATCGGTGACGGGGTAGCTTGCCTAGCTTTTCACTCGAAGATGAATACTGTCAACACCGATATCAGCTCCCTGATCGAGAAGAGTGTGGAGAAAGTTGGAAAAGAATTTCAGGCTCTTCTCATCGCTAACGACGCCGCAAACTTCTCCGCTGGAGCCGATATTCGCGACTTTCTCGGTGCTATGGCCAGCAAGAACTGGGATGTGATTGACCAAGGAGAAATCCGCTTCCAAGGTATACTCTCCCAGCTTAAATTCGCGCCCTTTCCTGTTGTTTCCTGTCCAACGGGTTTGACCTTGGGCGGCGGTTGTGAAGTGACTCTCCATACCAGCCATCAGATTTTGGCCGCAGAGACCTCTGCGGGCTTGGTAGAAGTAGGCGTCGGTCTACTACCCGCTGGCGGCGGAACCAAAGAGCTGGCGATTCGTGCCTATGAGCTGGCAAGCCAAGGCGAAAATGCCGATCCAATGCCCTTCCTACGACGAGCCTTTCAGCTGATTTTTACGGCCCGCCGCTCAAGCTCTGGATTCGAAGCGGTGGAAATGGGTCTTTATGCGGCAGCAAACACTGATGTCTCTCTCTCCCGCGAGCATCTCATAGAAAAAGCTAAGAGACAGGCTTTGACTATGGCAGCCAATGGCTTTATCCCAAAAACTCCTCAGAATAAAATTAGGGTTGTGGGGAAGAGGGGTCTGGCAGTCTTCAAAGACGGTCTCCAGAGCCTCGTTGCTAGCCAGAAGATAAGCGCCTACGACGCCTTTATCGGTGAGCGCATCGCTACTATCTTCTGCGGTGGAGATGTGCCCGAAGGAACTCTAGTGAGCGAGCAGACATTCTTCGATTTGGAGCGGACTCTCTTCGTCGAACTTTGCCAGCAGCCTCAGACGACGGATCGAATTCAGCATATGCTGAAGACTGGAAAGCCCCTCCGTAATTGAAAAGAGCTTGAGACCTGGACTGCCCTCGCGGGCAGTCCAGATTTCTCTGCTAGCAAGTGCTAGAAGAGATCAAGAGGCTGCTGCAAGTCAAAGAGCGTAAGAGCTGGTAGTTCCGCAAGCTCCCTTTGCCACTCGTATGAAGGCGCAAGCAGCCCGTCCATATTCAATAGACGATCGCTTGGGGCTTGGTCGCTATCAAGGAAAATGTCGTAAACCTTGGCGTCACTACTGGGCTTATAGGTCCTGAGAGCGCTAATCGTTTGCCAATTGCGGTCTGCGCTAGGAAGTTGGTCTCCGGGCTTTAAATCTTGAGCCAAAAGCAGACCGCGCCGGCTTACAAATGGATGCAAACTCGTCACATCGATTTTCTTATCGCCCAATTTAATCTCGACCATAGAGGTGGGAGGTGGTGTTTCATGCACATAGAGGACTTTCTCAGGTCGCTTGAACTTTGGATTCCAAAGCATATGCCCATATTTAAGTGTCGATATTTTCTTGAACGAACCATCAGCCATCTGGACCAGAGTATCCGATCCCCATGAGTCGCCTGCAGTATTAAGTGTTGGTCCCAGATTCACGTGGATACCTGCTAGACAAGTTTTTCTGCTTCCGTCAGGGCCAGCTACGCTGAGCTCTATCCACTGACTGTTTCTTGCTACAAAACTAATGCTGCTGAGACCGACATTTTTCGCCAAGAGTCGGGTAGCGCCAGGATAGGGAACTTCCACCGAGCTCTTGGACAGTGTGCCCGCTGCAAAATTCAAAGGTCCTTCTAGACCTGGTGCTTGCCTGACTGAAGCATCTACTACCACGCCGTTGCCCATGAAGTGAGCTGTAACAGTTTGACCTGCATCAGTGTCATGGGCCCAGCCTCGGGCTACGCCAGGGCAACTCATGAAAGTAGCAGGCTTTAGAACCTGCTTCGGCTTTCCAGTTGCAGGATCGATGACGGGTTTACCGGTACTAGGGTCGATAACATTAACCATCATCGCTGGGGATTGAATACACTGAAAGCCCTGGACTGAACTGTTACCCGAAAAAGCCATAGAGCAGCTAGGAGTAGGTGGAGGATCTATTTCGACCTTGGCTTTAGCTTCGCCATTTGTTGCATTTTTTAACAATGCAGTATCGACCTTGGAATCAGCTACAACGGCGGCATGAGTGATCAAGTAGGGTCTGCTGCTCTTGTTAGTCTCGAATCTGTTGAACCTGATGTAGCTGGTCGAATCCTTCCCTTCAGGGCTGGCATGGTAGGATTTTGAATAGACCATAATAGTGTTTGGGCTACTACCCCATAATGGATTTGGTTTGGCACTGGGAGTAGTGGCGAGGACCGCGCTTTTTACCGGCAAGTATGGATCAGGATAAATCGTTGGATTAGGGGCCGACATTAAAGATTGAAAGACGCCAAGCGCATTTATGCTAAGATCGGTAGCCTCTTGGTTCGCATTATTTATATCCGAGGATTTGAGCGCCGACTGGGAGCGCAGGCCACTGTATGTACCGATTATAGCCCCTATGCTAGCTATAACGAGAACCAGGCCGATCGCACCGAACCCGTCATTTCCCTGTCCATTACTTTGCATACATTGCTCCTGCTAGACTGCTCACTCTCTAAAGATCCAGATCGGCTCAGTGGGGAGACTCCTTTATCTCTCTTTCTAAATGTCCGTTTTAATGAGTTTTAATGTCTAAAAGAAACTTGAGATAAAGATGTGGCATGAATCTGACGACAAAGCTTTGACTCGTGGAATCTCGGGGGTTTTGTGAATTATTCGTCAAGGGCAGGTTTCACATTCACAGAAGTTATGGTGAGCATGTTCATTCTCGGGCTCTTAGGGCTAGGAATGAGCAATATACTCCTCCGTGCCAAGGAAAGTAGCTCAAGAGAAGAATTGCGTAAGAACCAAGAAGATATTCAGCGCGAACTCATACGCCGTCTCAGGCATCACTTTGAAAGGCATTCTTCCAAAATTATGCCAGCACCTCACCGACTCACTATGAGTACTCCAAGGGGGGAAGTCATAGTTGAAACCATCTGCGTGGATAATAACTTGGATTGGCAGACTGCCGATAATCTTATGAAGAGCTGCGTTAAGTGCAAACCTTCTCAGCATCCTGTTATCCGTATCAAGGAGCCCAATCAAACACTGTACTTTCCAGGTCAGCTCCAAAAGGCCGAACTCCCTGCGGCTGTGTCCATTTGCTTCAAAAAAACTTCGGATCCTAATGAAGTCGGTATAGAGGTCGCGACTCTTATGATCGATCCAATTACGCATCAGGCTAAACGAGTCAATAGCTTTGAAACGTATTTAGTTAAAGACGCAAGTAACTTTACTTTTTACGAGTAAGAAATGAGAAATAGATCAGAGTCCGGATTTTCCTTGATCGAAGTGATCGTCGCTGTTTTGCTGCTAAGTCTCGTGACTTACATGCTGTCTTCGCAGCAAAAAAGGGTGCAAAAGAACTTCTTCAAGGTGATGAGCCGGGACGCCCATCTGCAGGTCATCGATGTGGTTAAGAGCCGCTCTAAAAAGTCCTTGGGTCAGATTCTCTTGATGGCCAATACTAATCCTAATGCGCTCCCTCCGATCTTCAATGCTAAGCTCGATCTTGGGGAAGGCATGCAGCTGCAGTGGGTTGGTCCTCGTGAGGTCGGTGAGGATTTTTCAGGTGTGCAATATGTCAGCACTCCGGATCCTGCGATCGAAAAAGTTTTGAGGGGGTGCAGGCAGTCTAAGACGTTCAAGGAGGTTTGGACTGGCGCCGAGCTGGTGAATCGGCGGGCTTCTCCTCGTCTGATTTTCTGCTCGCAGCTGCTTCTACCACCGGGAAATACCTCGCCGAGCGCGAGCAACATATCGCATTCCAAAGCAGGTTTTTTAGCTCTCGATGTGAATTTCACAAGGACTATAGATGGCGCAGCTATACCTCTTTCCCAGTTCGGCAGCGGCGGCACGCTGGCTACTGTTACATGGACTCTCGTCTGGAGTTATGAAAAAAGCAAGAATGAAGTGCAGCAGTATAGAAAAGGCATTTTTCATATTGTTCCTTAAGCTAAGCAGCCGCTAATTCCCCCTTTCGGCTTTCCTCATGTAGATCCACTGCACCTTTCCTCAATCCCAACTGAGTTGCGGTCCAACACTTTGTTCTCAAGAGCACCAGGATCGGTCACTACAACTGTAAGCAATAGATTCTAAGCGTATTTTATTGCAAATTTGGATATTTATCAAAAATGTCGATTTATAATCCGAATATTTTGCCGAGAGTCAACCAGATAGCAGCTCGAGCTAGCCGTGAGCTAAGCGAAAGCTGGGTGCTTCTTGAATCTGTACAGTTTGCTCACTTCCTGCTAGGTTTTTAGTACTCAATTTTTCATTTAGCTCTAGCGCTCCATTAGAGTAAGCGCCCCTTCGATATCTTTTCGGGAGAATAAGGCCATGGTAAGCATCAAGATCAACGGTCAGAGCAAGGAGGTCAAAGGACCTAGCGATATGCCACTGCTCTGGGCCCTAAGGGAAGAACTCGGCATGACCGGTACGAAATTCGGCTGCGGAATCTCTGCCTGCGGAGCATGCACCGTGCATGTCAATGGTGAAGCCGTCAAGTCCTGTGTTCGGCCGCTCAACTCCCTCAACGGACAGGAAGTCAAGACCATCGAAGGAATCGGTTCCGACGGTGCTCTGCACCCAGTCCAGCAGGCCTGGCTAGACGAAAACGTATCTCAATGCGGTTACTGCCAACCCGGACAGATTATGGCCGCCGTGGCCCTACTGAATAAGAAGACTAATCCCAGCGATACAGAAATAGACGAAGCGATGTCGAGCAACCTCTGCCGCTGTGGGACTTACCCGCGTATCCGCAAGGCGGTCAAGCGCGCAGCCTCGGTCATGCAGGGAGCTGGCAAATGATAGAATCCAATTCCTTTAATCGTCGACAGTTTATGATTAGCGCTACTCTGCTTGCGGGGGGGCTCGTTGTTGGCTGCCGCACCACGCGGGGTTCTGGGGTTTATGATGCCAACGCAGATGGAAAGCCCGTTTTCACTCCGAACGCGTGGGTTCATATCAAAGCCGATGGCCAGGTGATCTTGATCCTCGATCGGGTAGAAATGGGTCAGGGGACGATGACTGCCCACGCGACTATCATTGCTGAGGAACTTGGGGTAAATGCCCAGCTGGTTAAAGTAGAGTTTGCACCTCCAGGTGCAGCCTATATCAACCCTCTGCTGGGTGGACAGATCACGGGAGCGAGTTCGAGTACTCCAAGCAGCTGGCAACCTCTGCGCCTAGCAGGAGCCGCGGCACGAGAGATGCTTACCGAAGGGGGAGCCCAGAAGCTGGGAGTTCCGCTAGCGGAATGCATTTGCGAAGGGGGTTCCATCGTTCATAAGCCAAGTGGCAAATCAGTGGGATTTGGAGCTATCGCTGCATTTACAGCTGAGAATATCAAAGTTCCCGACCGCCCTCAGGTCAAAGATTTTTCAACCTTTCGACAGCTGGGTAAATCGGTCAAACGACTCGACTCGAAGGCTAAGGTACTTGGCCAGGCTACCTACGGTATTGATATGAAGCTAGCGGATATGCTTGTCGCAGTAATTGTGCGAGCGCCGGCACAGGGGGCACGTATCCTGAGTTTTGACGACAGCAAGGCGAAAGCCTACTGGGCCGCCGAGCAAGCAGAAGGCTTTGTTATCCCGACCTCTCGAGGCGTCGCTGTCGTTAGCTCGAACTATTGGTTAGCTAAATCTGCAGCTTCTCGTATCGAAGCCCGCTTTTCGGAGGGCGAAGCGCCAACCTTTGACGGTGATCTCGCAGCTCTCGCCCGTGCTCGTGGGGTCGATCGGGATGCGGGACCCATGTTGGTCGTCGATAGAATCGGTGATGCAGCCGCAGCTCACGCAGCCGCAGGCCGTTCGATAGAAGCCAGCTACGAACTTCCTTTCCTACCTCATCAGACGCTGGAACCCCAGAACTGTACGGCTCACTTCAAAAATGGTCGTCTGGAAATCTGGGCACCCTGCCAAGCAGCGGGCAATGCTTTGAGCGCCGCGGCGAGGGCTACGGGTCTCAAAGAAGAGGACATTACTTTCCATACTACCTATATCGGTGGAGGATTTGGTCGCCGCTTGGCTGTAGATTACGTACACGAAGCTGCGGAAATAGCCAAAGCCCTGAGTAAACCGGTAAAAGTGATGTGGACCCGCGAGGACGATACGCGGCACGATTACTATCGACCTGGTATGCTGCACGTGATGAAGGCCAGCTTGAACAGTGACAAGAAGATCGCCTCCTGGTCCCAACGCATAGTCGGCCAGTCGATCCTCGCCGCATTTGGTAAGCCGATTCCCTTAGGACCTCTACCGCAGCGTGGACTGGGGAGTGATGAGGGAGCCAAAGATCAAGTAGCAGTCACACCGCCCGGAGTTCCTAGCCTCGATAATTTTGTAATCGAAGGTGCCGAAAAAATTCCCTATGAAATGGGCGCGCGCCTTGTGCAGTACCGCGCGCTTGAGACGGGCGTTAAGGTAGGTTTCTGGCGTTCAGTCGGGCACTCGCACACGGGCTTTGCGATCGAAAGTTTTATGAATGAGCTGGCGATTGCCGCGGATATCGATGCGCTACAGTTTCGTCGGCGCCTCTTGACTGGCAAGTCTCGCGAGCTTGCCGTCCTAGAAAAGGCTGCGGCAATGGCCAACTGGGGAACCGAGCCCGCCAAGCCTAGCCAGGGTACTCGCACGCTTGGCATTGCCATGCACTGCTGCTTCAGTTCCTACTGCGCGCAAGTCGTACAGATACTGCTCGTTGGAAACACGGTAACAGTTGAAAAAGTCTGGTGTGCGATCGATGTGGGTTTCGCGCTGAATCCCGACATCATCGTTGCCCAGTCGGAAGGTTCAATTATTTACGGACTCAGTGCAGCTCTGAAGCAAAACATTACGATGAAGAATGGCGCCGTCGAACAATCGAATTTCAATAACTGCCCGATTCTGCGGTACAATGAATCGCCTGAGATTTTTGTAAGTCTGGTAGGTAGTACCGACAGCACAGTGCCACCAACAGGCGTCGGTGAAGTCGCGGTTCCAGCTTTAGCTCCTGCTCTTTGCCATGCAATATTCCGTGCGTCGGGCAAGATCTACCGGAAAATGCCCATCCCTCTTGCAACGGGTAAGGTACGAGCTAGCAATACGGCTGGAGTGGGAACAGGAGCAGGATCCACAGTTGACCCCGAGTTGCGGCAAGCAGCTCAGGATGCAATTGACAGTAACTGTGGTCCTTGCCACAACGCTCCCGCTGAAGAAGGTGGGATCAGTAATGTTGGTGATCTGAACGCGTTGGAAAAAAGTAGGGGTACCCGCCGGCGTTACAAAATGATCGTCGGGCAGTCGATGCCACCACCTACAGAGGAAAACGGTCAATTCATTTCGCCCATATCTGCCCAAGATAAATCGGCCATCTTCAAGTGGATTGATGCAGTGGCTAAGGCTAGAGGAGAATAAGCTCTCGCGCTTCGTCCGCCGAGCTGTCTAAGCTCGGCGGCTTCATACCCCCGTGAGACTATATTTCCGGCGCTTGGCATCGATAGTAGAGCGTGGGAGGTTGAGGCCTTTGGCTGCTTGTCCGATCGACTGGTGACGGTTCAAGGCGTTGGCGATAATAGCTTTTTCGAATTCGCCAACGAGTTCTTCAAAATCTCGGTCTTCATCTGCCGCCTGGTTAAAATCCATTCCTCCTTCCTGTTTGAGCTCGCGCCGCACGCCGTCGATGGGCTTAGCAAGCGGCTCCAAATCTCGAAAATTAGGGAAATTATCGGCACTCAAATCCAGTCCATCCAGTTCGCAGGTCAAAAGCCAGGCTTGTAGGCTTTTGAAAAGTTGCCTGATATTGCCTGACCAGTAAAATCCTCTTAGCTTGGCGACCAGTAAATCAAAATCTCGGCTCGATAATAAAATATCGCGACTCGAAAGAAACAGAGCTAGCAGGGGAGGGATGTCCTCTCTGCGTTCGCGCAGCGGTGGTATGTAGAGGTCCAGTCCCATCATGCGCGTGCGAATATCCAGCAAAAATCTGCCTTCGCGGACTTCTAGATCCAAATCCTTAGTAGATGCCGCTAGAAGCTGGAACTGGCTCCGATGCGTTTTGGTCTCACCGAGGCGATTGTAGCTCCCATCATTAAGGACTCTGAGTAGCTTTTGCTGCACAGGGATAGAAAGGTTCTGAATTTCATCGAGGAAAAGAATGCCGCCGTTTGCCTCACCTATATAACCCGTCGTCGAATCATCAGCCCCGGTAAAGGCACCTTTCCGGTGCCCGAAGAGGAGTGACTCCGACAGATTCCCTGTGATCGTCGCGCAGTTGACCGCCACAAAAGGAACTTTGCTGCCGTCTTCGCAACGCATCCTATGGATAAGTTTAGCGACTTCTTCTTTGCCTGTGCCGGTTTCGCCGGTTATTACGCATGAAGCGTGCTTTTTAGCTACGAGTCGCGCGAGCCGATGAGCCCGATCCCCAAGTACTATTCCATACGGATAAGCAGCAGCAAAGTCTTGCCAGTGTCCGCTAGGAGACTTTACTTTCGTGGATTTGTTAGCTTCGCTGACCAGCAGTTTTCTCTCACTGGCCAGTTTGAACGCGATGACAATCTCATCAGATTTAGAAAGAGGTTTGCGAATGAAATGATGAGCACCGACCGCTAAGGCAGCGTTGACGATCTCTGACCTCGGATCGCTAGACGTGGCCACGATCGTTAGAGTGGGCTGTTGTTCCTTTGCCGCTTTGATCACCATGAGGCCATCGGGAGTTTCAAGAGTCATCGGTTCGGCGCCCTGCCTCGATGTTTTTGAATCCTACTTGGCAGACTAAAAAAGGTGGATCCTGAGATGCAAAAAGCTCTTTACAACGTTCTTCTTCTCGCGAGTCTGCTCGCCTCCTGCGGTGAATCTCAAAGCGATAGTCTGCCGAAGTTTACCCTCGGCCTGTCTTTGGTCGATACCACACGCGGACACGAAGATCTCACACGCTTTGCGGTTGAAATGACCAATCAGCGCATCAAAGATAAACTCGGCCTCAGCGAGTACTTTGCGAGAATTCCGCAAGGAGAGAATGGCGGACGGAGCTCTTTGCCTATGGTCAAGGGATCCTTTGATACAGACTGGGCCGTGACGCTGGTGAGGTCTAAGCGCTCGGGGGAGGCCCTTATAAACTTCTACGGCGTGGGCTGGGTCAACAGCGGTACCGAGTGGCAGAATTTCCCTTGGCTGCAGTCGCTGCATTTTCTCAGAGATCGCGATGCTGCTGATCAGGTCTATGGTCTCGAAGAGAGTCTCGAAAGCGGCCGTGAGAAGATTTCGAAGGCGTTTCAACAGAGTATAGTGAGCAGCGGCAAGCGCGATGTATCTCATTACTGGCTCGGACACACCTTGCACATCGTTCAGGATTCCTTCTCAAAGGCTCACACGGTGCGAAGTCCTGATTTTAAGTCGATTCTTAACATTTGTACTTTTGGCGAGAAAACGTCGGCAGCTGCTTGCCAGCATCCAGAGCCTCTGTCTTTTGAAGGAGAGCATCCTGTGACTGGTGCTCTCTTTGATGACGACCGGGTCTGGGTTCCTGATGATGACGCCTGTGATGGGCCCACTGAGAGGGACTGGTCCTGCCTCAAGCCCGAGGCCAAAAAAGCCGCCGCAGTCAGTGCGGGCCTACTTTTTCTCTACGCGCAGCTGGTCGGTAATGGACAGGTGGCACCAAAATCCGACGGTTTCGAGGAGATAGAGTCGTTTATGCTGAGAGAAGACCTGTGGCAGGGTGGTCATTTTAAAGGTGCGTGGGAACATTAAGGGAGCGTCTATGAAAAAGGTAGTTTGGGGAATATTAGGAGCAGTCTCAGTTTTGCTGCTCTGTCTCCAAGAAGAGGACCGTATCTCTGAAAGTCGCGATCTCATGAGCAGACTTGATAAGAAAGCTGATGAAGTAAAGGTGGTGCTGGGAAAAGTCAGCGAGCCAGGAAGCAAGACTCTCGAGCCCGAGGAGTACTGGCTGCAGTATGCCAACGATTCTTCGAGCTACGGTGTCGAATTTGAAGAGTCGGGACCACGGATTTTTCTCAATAGTTCACAGAATGTGCTGAAAAAGGCGATCAAAAGCCTTGAAGATCGGAGTTCTCTGCTCGATTTGCTGAACCAGCCTTTAAATCATCAGGCTATTCTTCAGCACTACGGGTCCTTGCCTAAGGATTTCCACTTCGTCGAAGAAGCAAGTCGCGTGAAGATGCTCAATCTGCTCATTGCTGGGCTAGAGATTACACAGGGCGATCACACCGAAACGCTACAGACGGTGGACAGTATTCTCAAGATCCAGCCGAGTACAGTCGCGAATGAAGGTTTGGCCAAGTCAATAGCGGGCGACCAGTTGAGGCTCCTAGCTGCTCTGCACAAATACGCTCCCGTCCACTATCAATCAGTCGCAAGCGAGCTGAAGCGCGAAGAAAGTCAGAGCAAGATAATCGCCTACTTCGAAACGAGTCTAGTTCAGGACTGAGGCTTCTATCAGCCCTGCCTCCCGGGCCTCCTCGTAGCTGCTTGAGCGAGGAGTAGCCCGCTCAGCGAGGGTCGTACCACCGCGCTACCTGCGGAGCCTCTTCATAAGCGATTGAGCGGTAGGCGGCATCGATCAGACTCTGCCCCCGCACATTTAAAGCAATGCCCTGACCAGCTTGGTTCATTGTATAGCCGAAAGACATTTTAGCCCGTGGATCAGCGAAGCCTACCGAGCCCCCATTACCTGTATGACCAAAGGCATCTTCACTCATGATGAGGCTATCGTTCGCTCCAGCTATATCGTGTCGATTATCAATCGCTTTGGCAAATCCGAGCGCAAAGCGCGAGTGTACCTGCAGAGTCGCGTCTAATCCTGCGACGACGACAGCTCCCATCGTTTCTAGCGAGGATCGTGGCACGAGACGTACCCCATTGAAGGAGCCATCCAAAGCTAGAGGTCGATACATGCCGGCCAGCCCTCTGGCGTTAGTAATACCATTCGCAGCCGGGATTTCAGCCGCATGAACCTCAGGTTTATCGATGGCGCCAGGCAAGATCAGACCGCCTGAATTTCTTGCAATCATCCCTGGAATCGAATGCTCATCGGTGAAGGCCATGCGGACAAAAGTCGAAGGAATCTCTGCAGATTTTTTAGCCGGCAAGAGATGAGCGACTCTACTCTCTAGCTCGGCAGGTAGACCTATCCAGAAATCCAGACCCAGAGGCTCGGCCACCTCTTCACGAAAAAATCTGCCTATGGTCTTGCCCGTTACGCGCCTCACAAGTTCGCCTACAAGGTGACCGAAGGTGAGAGCGTGATAGCCGTGACGGGTTCCTGGTTCCCAGAGGGGCTTTTGAGCTGCAAGACTGTCGACGACAGCCGACCAATCACAGTAACCATTCTCCGGCATCGGTTCACGCAGCGAGGCAAGGCCGGCCTGATGCGAAAGGAGCATTTTGAGGGTGATGTGCTCTTTCCCCTGCACCGCAAACTCTGGCCAATAAAGGGAAACAGGAGCATGGAGATTGAGATCACCTCGCCCAGCGAGCATGTGTGCGCACAAAGCCACGGCCCCTTTGGTGCTCGACCAGACGACGCTGATAGTATCGCGTTCCCAAGGACGGTCGATTGCAGGATCGGCCAGTCCACCCCAGAGGTCGACCACTGTTTCACCCCTGAAAGTTAGAGAAACCGAAGCACCTACCTCACCATGCTTAGTAAAATTATCTTGAAAAGCCTCAGCCACTTTCTGAAACTTTGGATCGCAGTACCCCTGTATCATGCTGGCCCCCTCCCGGTGATTTTGGAACTTTCTCCGACCATTCATGGGAGCTTATACGACTATGCTTGGCTGAGCGGCAAGGCGCTTCCTGTATGGTGCGCCGGGCTGCAGCTGGTCCGTCCGCTGGTTTTTGCTTTTGGACGCGCCTGACTTTGGTTATGCTGCGCGGACGAGTTTTAGATGAAAATAATCAATCAAGGAGAGGCGGACGCATGATCAACTTTAAGCTATCGGAGCAGCAAGAGGCCCTTCGGGAGACGGCGCGGAAGTTTGCACGGCAGGAAATGATGCCAAGTGCTGCTCGCTACGACCAGACTATGGAGTATCCGAAAGAGATTATCGATAAGGCGCACAGCTTAGGATTGCTGAACGTCTGTCTGCCAGAAGACCTGGGGGGAATGGGTCTGCCGGCTGTCGATCAAATCATCATAGGCGAAGAATTGGCCTATGGCTGTACTGGTATGTCGACGGCTATGGGGGCCAACGATCTTAGTCTCGGGCCACTTTTGATCGCGGGAAATGCAGCGCAAAAAGAAGAGTTTGCGCGCCCGATGGTCGACAAACCCCTCATGGCAGCCTACTGCGTGACCGAGCCAGGTGCTGGTAGCGATGTTCAGGCGTTGCGAACCACGGTTCGAAGAGACGGTGACAACTACATCATGAACGGCGAAAAGATGTGGATCACCAACGCCTCAAAGGCTTCTTGGTATTATGTGCTGACAACTTTGGACCCCAAGCTCGGCTTCAAAGCGATGTGTGCCTTTGCCATTCCAGCCAATCTTCCCGGTATTCAAGTTGGCAAAAAAGAAATCAACATGGGGCAACGCTGCTCGGATACCCGCGGCATTACCTTCAAAGATGTCAAAGTTCCTAAGAAATATCTTTTAGGCAAAGAAGGCGACGGTTTCAAGATTGCGATGAAGGCCTTTGATATGGCGCGTCCTGGGACTGCCACCGCTGCCGTCGGACTCGCTCAATGCGCCTTTGACCACGCTGTACGCTATTCCCAGGAACGCCAGACTTTCGGCAAACCAATCGCCTCCCATCAGGGCGTAGCTTTCATGCTTGCGGACATGGCTCAGGAGATCGAAGCCGCCCGTCTACTTGTCTATAAATCGGCCTTTCTGCACGATCAAGGCGAGCGCAATACAAAGGCTGCTTCGATGGCGAAATGTTTTGCTGGTGATACAGCTGTTCGCACAGCAGTCAATGCCTTGCAGATTTTTGGGGGTTACGGCTACAGTACCGAGTATCCGATGGAGAAACTCTACCGTGACGCGAAGATTTTCCAAATTTATGAAGGTGCCAATCAGATTCAACGTCTGATTATCTCGCGTCACGTCTTAGATGAGAATGCGATCGGCTGATCCTTAAAAAAACCCATGAGGAGGCAAGGCTATGGCAGAAGCGAATGTAGGTGCAGGCAGTAGCAGTGGCAGTGAGAATCGGGGGCAGAATATCGTCACGATCCAGCGGGGCTCGACTTTTGAGATAATTCTCAATCGTCCTGACAAGCGGAATGCGATATCACTCGAGCTCTGGCATGAGTTGGATCAGGTCATCACCCAAGTGCAGAGAACCAAGGGTGTTCGTTGCGTCCTGCTTCGGGGCGAAGGCAAAGCCTTCTCAACCGGGGCGGACGTCACGACGTTCATGGCGCTCAAAGAGCTCTATGGCGAGCAGTGGGTGCACAAGGGCCGCATCATAGCCGGCTCCGTGCAGGCAGTAGTCAACCGCCTCGAGCGGATTGAACTGCCGACGATCGCTCTGCTGCATGGGCATTGCCTGGGAATGGGACTCGAGCTGGCCATGGCCTGTGATTTTAGGATAGGGACCGACGAGCTCAAGCTAGGTCTGCCTGAGACGCGCCTTGGTCTGATTCCGGACGTTGGTGGGACGACTCGCCTTACGCGTCTCCTCGGTGTCACGCGCGCCAAGGAAATGATACTCACCGGTCGCAGCATCAGTGCGTCGACGGCTCTCAACTATGGTTTGATCAGCGAGATGGTTTCTGTCGAAGACCTCCTTAAGACGGGAGATCGTTGGGCTCATGAACTGAGTCAGGCGGCGCCGCTGGCGGTAGGCCTAGCGAAACGCGTTATCGATGGGATGAGCGATCTTGATCGCGGATTTGATCTAGAGGGCTGGGCGCAAAGCCAACTCTATGCGACAGCAGACTTTCATGAAGCTCTGCAGAGTTTTGCTGAAAAGCGGGCACCGGTGTTTAAAGGGCTTTAATCTTTGCTAAGAGGGAGCTCGCAGCTTCCTCTTGCACATTAAAAAACGACTCAAGACCATCCTGCTGGGCTTAGCGGTCTGATCTGGCTAGTTGCTCTGTACAAAGAAATATCTCAAAGCTGCCATCGAATGTGCTTTTCTCCGCATCTAAAAATTCAGCTTTTACGGTACCCGAAATCTTTTCAGCAGTGACTGCTTGAATAACAATCTCCCAAGCCTTCAAGTCTGTCTCCTCTGCTCCATACATTTGAACAGCCGCAGAATTTAAGTCCGCTGTAGAAGCATTAAAGGTGCCTACTTTTTTGGGAACGGTGATTTCAAGGATTTTTTCAGAATTCCCGGCTACGGTCGCAGGACCGATGAGCTTAGAATAATTCATGCAACCGACCTGCTGGCCCGATGCAAGCAAGGCATTGATTATAGGCGTCGTGTCAGCCCCTAGAATCGCAGCACTCCCGCTCACTAGCTTCCAGCGCTGCCCTTTCCACGTCCCTTTCAGTGAGCCCTGAGCCCCTACGGGAGAGACTTGGTCATCGAGTAACTCGAAGTCCGGTATATCTTCAGACGGATCAGACCTCGTTTTTACCGATTTACAGGACACTTGCCCCAGCAGCACTGAGCTGAGGAGAAAAAAGACTTTAGTCCGTGATGAAAAAGCTGACATCTTTTCTCTCTCCTGCATAGGGACAGTTTTAGCTTTGGATGCTCGCGCTCTGCTCAAGTTTCGTATGCTCCTCAAGCTCATCCGCTCGTGGAAACACATGCCAGTAATTCATCCAATGAATATTTCTTAATCTTAGATTCTATCTCAAGAAACTGAATGTGGAAATTATTGTCCCAAGATCGTTAATCCGAAACTTTCGTATCCTATATCTGCCTCGAGGAACTGGGATTGCGGACTAGAGTTTTGCACAGAGGGGTCTAAGTCCGCGGAATATATAGCCACCGCAATAAGTGCGTCAATAAAGTTGATTTAAATAGCACATAATAGTAAACCATATTGGCGCTCCGAAACTGTAGAGCACAAGCTAGCTGGGCGCGATTAGAGAAAAGGAAGGAAGTTTTTCATGAACCACAATGCCGAAATTATTCTCGAAAAGGGCTTTGCGAAGCCAGCCTCCAGCAGCCACTCAATGCCCTCACCCCTGTTCAATCCTCGTCAGAAACTTATCCCTAATCTCAGCCCCAGGTTGATCGAGCTTCCTGAAGCTTTCGAGGCTTATAGTGAACTCAAGTTTATGCAAGCAGGATCTGTGCGGGATAGCTGGCTATTGAAGAATTATCAGATCGACGGCAATAAGATTTCGAGTCGCTTCGATCGCAAGTACCATAGTGCCCTCAAGGCATCACCCTCGCATGTTGTGCCGACTACATTTGCAGCTGTCGCGCAGCATCTGGCCTTTATCTACGGCAGCGAACTCTTCGGCTTCGATCATCAGCGAGAAGAGCGCATTAAGCTATGGCCTACGGAGTTTCAGAATCAGCAGCGTAATCTCATCGCCGAAGAGGAAGATCTCATCGTCGAACTCACCGTAAATTACATCCAGCATCTTCGCAGCAATATGTATATGGCCGAGGCCGTCGCTAGCGTCAATCAAGATGCCACTATGACAATGAAATGCGTAGTTTATACGATCTAAGGAAGAAGATTCATGCTTAACGAAATGCTCTTTGTATATTCCGTAGCTATGGCGCTGATCATGCAGTTTGCCTACAATCATCGGGGCCAAAAGTATCGCAGCAAAAAGAACGATCAAATCGAAAGCTCGCTTTCCTTTCGAATTTTCTATCTGCTCTTGCGCGTCACTTACGTTCCCGTGCTCTATTTCGCTCTCTTTCAAGGGAAGTTTACCTTTGCGCCTTCATCCTCGCTGCTCATCACGGGCCTCATTATTAGCTTCTTAGG